>CAZRYL010000004.1:0-69190 GCA_964604285.1 uncultured Methanotrichaceae archaeon | reverse complement strand
CCCTGAGCAGCTCGGCGTCCTTTGGGCTCATGTGGATCTTCACGCCCCTGCTCTCGAAGATAACATCGTCATTCTCTTGATCCCCCAGTGCCAGGCCGTAGTTTGCACCAGTGGCATCTATAGCTGCAAGAAACATCCTGATGACTTTGCCTTCAACCAGGCTGCGTTTTATAATAGCAGCTGCTGCATCGGTAATTTCGATCATGACATAACACCATAATTATGTCTGCTCAAAACTCTTATTTAAGGCTGTGTGACAATCCCAGTCGCCCGAACCTTGATGGCAAAGATCAGCCGGTTGATGAACTCAGACTGGCCCTTTTGAATCTTTTTCATTGCCGTGTTTATGCCAAACCAGGAGGCCTTATCTATTTCCGGGTACTCTCTTATGATCCCTGATCTTTTCGGCCATTCAATGCGAAATTTATTGCTCACGATCTTCGCCTCGTCCAAATCTTTTTCCAGGGCCCATGCGTGGACGATCTTTCTGCTCCGAAGCCTGAGCTCTCCTAGCGCGATGAATTCGCCGTCGACCTCAAAGCCGGTCTCCTCCCTGAACTCGCGCTTTGCCGCAGCCAGAGGGTCCTCGCCCACTTCAATTATGCCTTTGGGAATCGACCAGGCACCATCATCCTTCTTTGCCCAGAGTGGACCTCCAGGATGTACAAGCAACACTTCAAGCTCTTCATCTCTGAACCTGAAGAGCAAAATTCCCGAGCTTTGCACTACCACACCTTCAGGTCGATCGCCTCTATTCGCAGCCTTGCTCCCTCTGAGTGCACCACCACACCGGAGTGAACCTTCTGCATCATGCAGTGCTGGGGCAGGAACCGCACGGTCTCGCCCACATCAGGCCTCTTTCCCCTGCAGATCATGCCCTCAAAGGCAACGACCATGCAAATTCCAATGTCCCTTGGCGTCAAAGATCTGTTCATGAGATGCACAGGTCCTACGAGATGCACAGTGGCGATCCCCTGCTCGTACCTGAGGATCCTGGCAAAATGGGTTATGGGGCATCCGAGAGGACGGTAGCGCAGCACCTCACCTTCCTTCGGATCGGCTTTTGGGTTGAAGGGATGCAGGTCCTCTCTGCAGGAGGGCTCGCCTGGAAGCGGGCCGAGCGTGAAGTCAGCGTGCAGTCCATCCAGGACGCCGATGATCTCCTCTTGCTCTGGCTGAGCTGCCAGAAGCTCTGCGATCTTCTCGGCCCTGCCACGGAACCTGTCCTGCTTTAAAATAGGACATCTCTCCAGGCTCGCCACATCTATTAGTGTGGCTGCAAAATCCCGGCAGCTTCTGTGGCCGCATTCACCGCAATTGTAGCCTGGCAAAAGCTTTTCGATCTGCAACATGCCCTCCCCTGCCAAAACCCTTTTCACTCGCCACTGTATTGCATGAAGCCATCGAGATGGCGCAGCATTCCATGATGGCGTTCCTTGCTTACGCGAAGCTCCCCAGTGCATAATGTGCAGATGGCAAGGGGCGGGTTATGCCGGAGAAGCATCTCGCCGGAGATGTCGGGCCATGAACGGATCAGCTCCGACATCTCTGACGAGCCCTTGCCTGTGAGGCCATTGGCCTCGATGATCCTGCATTTGGGGTTTGCTTCTATTATGCGCTCCCTGAAGACCTCACGCTCGGCCTGTGATACCAGATCGCCCTTGGTCATCACTGCAGCGTCAGCTGTTGTGAGGAGCGGCCCCACTTTCAGAGGGCTGTTGGGACCACAAGTCACATCTATCACGCAAACAGCTAGGGCTTTGTCTGGATAGGGTGCACAGCGAAGGCAAAGCCCCGCAGTCTCGCATAGCAGTAGATCTGCTCCCTCGGACTTTGCCCATTGAAGCATCTCGTCCACATTGTAGATAGCATAGTGATCGGGACACATATCTCTGGAAAGGCCAACGGCGACAGGCACCTGAAGCCTCTTGAACCTCGAGTCGTCCTCGGTCCACATGCAGTCGATCTTGACCAGAGCAGGCCTTTGGCCCGAACGCAGCAACTCCCTGACTGCATGAATGAGCACAGAGGTCTTGCCTGAGCCAGGCGTCCCGGCCACCACAGCCATCTTCAAGCCACTACCTCGCCCGAACGGATGGTCTCACGCAGGCCCGTGAGCCAGCCATCTACTTTTTCGATATCTTTGAAGACGTTGTGCTCCTGCTTGCTTGTGCTTATGATCTTCGTCATGCCCCCGTTCTTCATCACTATCCTGCGGGATGCCATCAGTGCAAGCATGGGATCATGAGTTACGACTATCACGATCTTGCCCTCTCCAGCCAGCAGGCGAATAGCCTCCTGCTTTTTTATGCCTGCGTTCTCGATCTCATCGATGAGCACAATTGGAGAGTCGCTGATGACTGCGATGTCTGCGGTCATGAGCGCCCGAGACTGTCCTCCGCTCAGGATTGTGAGATGGTGCCCAGGATCAATCGGCTCACCAGTAAGTGTGTTGGCAAGCTCAATGACCTTACCTGCGAGATCTGGATCCTTCCCACGGGATTTGGCGTGCATTCTCAGGAACTCGCCCACAAACATGTCGGCCAGGAAGTGCATATTCTGAGAGAGCTGAGCCACGAGCTTCTTCCTGGGATCATAGCGCTGCTGTGAGTCGGGGGGCTTGCCGTTTATGAGAATCTTCCTGCAGGAGGGGGTGTCGCCCTGAGCAAACTGCTCGATGTCGGCGATAAGTGTGCTCTTGCCTGAGCCAGTCGGTCCTACTATTCCAATTATCTCTCCCCGGCAAATCTCAATCCTGTCCTGTGCATCGGCATTTCCATCTTTGTCCACGCCGCCGATGATAGTCATAGTGAGGGGCTTCTTGGTTTGATCTGCTACCTGGAACATGCTCTGTCCTCCAAAAACTCCACTGCGTCCTCCCATCGAGAGACGATTATGTCCGGCTGCAGACTGTACAAGGTGAGATCTTCTCTGGCCCTTGCAACTCCGCCGCCTGTGATGTTCAAAAGAATGATGTCGCGCTGCAGGACTTTGCCCGTATTCACTGCCTGCTCAAGCGCTGCCACTGCTATTCCTGGCGCATTCAGGATGTCGATTTCTTCCGACTGCTCGAAGAGCCGTTTGGCTTCGGCTGCCTCCCGGTCGAATATTCCATAGACATCGCCGCCCGTAGCCTCCAGGGCATCCTTGACCCCTCCAGCAATTGCAAACGGCGGCCTCCTGTTGAAGAGGACGTCATCGAACATCTCAGCAGCGCAGGCATCAGGCTCTTTGCGCTTCCAGGCAAAGTAAATGGGCGCATTGGGAACGTTCTGGGCCAGATGCAGCCTCGGAAGATCTGACCCAAAGCGGCCATCCCTTATCAATCGCAGCGCAGCCTCCCATGCAGCAATGCCGCCAGTGCCGCTGCCTACGGCCTGGAAATAGTGCTGTGGAATGCGTCCGAGCTTGATAGCAGCATCGAGCATCACAGTTCCCATGCCATCCCTTCGGGCGATGTTCCTGGCTCCGCCTTCGGGAACGTATCCTGGACTTGACTGGACCTTTTCTGCAATTGTGATGGCATCGTAGTAATCGCCCTTTACGCCCACCAGGGTTACCGGGCCCGGTTTCACAGTTATCCACATCCTGGGAAGGGCCCTTTCGGGAACGAATAAGATCAGGGGCTGGCCGGTTTGTGATGCAACATGGGCAAATGCGCGCGCGGTGTTTCCTGCAGATGCCACAACCAGGGTTGAGTTATCGTCACGCTCCCTCAGCCTCTGCATTGTAGGAGCTGCCTCCAAATCCTTGAAGCTGCAGGTTGGCATCCTTGCCCCCAGCTCAGGCCAATAGCCGCTAAAGCTGATGTAAAGGTTTTTCAATCCAAGCTCCGCAGCAAGACCCCGGCTTTTGTAGGTAATCGATCCTTCGCCTGCCTCTGGTATGATGCCGTGCACAGGCAGCCAGTCATAGAACCGCCAGATGCCGGGGAGCGCTTTCAATTCCAGGCACCTGGAGATGTAGTCAGCGCGCAGGAGGGAGTCGTGATCCGGGCAGACCAGGGAAAAAGCAGGAACAGGCTTTCCATCGCTCACACACCTGACTGTGTATTCGCCCATGAAGGGAACTTCTCTTTGTAGAGAATATAATGTTTTCTATTTCAGGATAATAGTTTTCCTAATTGTGAAAGATATTTTCTATTAGTATACGTTTGGCGCAATTTACTGTGCATATCAGGTATCGACTCTTTGGTTTTGATGATCTTCTGAATCCAAAAGTAGAAATATTAGCCCAGCATTACCCAAGAGTATGCAAAGCGTCGAGAGAGTGATGCGGGCTGCCTTTCAGTCCGATGATAAACTGCGTGAGACCCTTAAAGAGGTGCTCGGCGATCTCGGCCTTTCCGCCAGGGAGTTTTCCAAAGTCTCGGGAATTCCTCAGAGTACGCTCTACAAAATCCTCTCCGGACACAGGGAGCCGAACATCACGACGCTGCGCCAGATTGTGAAGACCATTCACCAACTGGAGGGCCCCGAGGGCGACTTCATCGCCATCATCGCCGCACGACCGGTGCTGGACAAGATCAGCGAGAAGAAGACGAAGATAGGCAACAAGATGCTTACGCTGCGTGAGTACTCGGCAACCACAATCGAGGAGGCCATCATTGCCGCTATCCGTGCCGAGCGTGACGGGGCATCGGCATTGGTTTGCGCTCCCATCGTCAGCCCTACTGTGGAGCGGCTGCTCTCCATCCCGGTGGCGACCATAATCCCCCAAGAAAGCGTCATTAGAGCCATCGAGGTGGCAGCGAGAAAGATTGAATAAATTCGTTATAAAAATAATTTCTGCAGGGCCTGCATTTGCCCTGCTCTTCCCCAATTAATATCTTCTGGGTGGCCTTGCGGGCTTATGCTTCTGGTAGCAATCGCTGCAATAAACCGGTCTGGATCCATCGGGCTTGAAGGGAACCTGACATGTCTTTCCGCACTCTGCGCATGTTGCATCGTGCATCTCTCTTGGGCCTCTATTGAAGCCACCTCTGCTTCCGTATCTTTCCATTTATTTCACTTACCTTTGGCATCGATTCCTAGAATCGATCCTTGCTACAAACATCCCATCAAACTCAATTGAAGCGACGCTAATGCAGCGTTTTATAAAAGGGACAGCTATTTGATATACCTTTCGGTCCGGGATCTGCTCTAACAGGATATTTGGCGCTCAGAAATGATGGCAATGGCCAGGACATCAGAAAAATTTGGTTTTGAGATCGATCAGAAGTAAAGATACGCATACTAATATCAGAAAAATTCTTAATATAAGAGACTTAATCTCAGAAATGTAGGAGACAATAAGATGAAAAGAGAAGAGGACTTGACTTGCACAGGGAGGCTTTGCTCATGAGGGGCCTCGTTGCAGTTGCGCCCTTGCTGCTCATCATTCTCTGCAGCATTTCCTTGGGCGCTGATGACACCCTGGATGTGTTCACAGTCGCCGACTCTACAGGCGACTGGGGCTATCCATCTCCGTATGGACATTACGCTCGCGGGCCTGGATATATCAGGATGAGCATGATCTTCGACACACTGGTATGGAAGGACCAGAATGGCTACGTGCCGGCCCTCGCAGAGAAGTGGGAGATGGAGGGAGATGATGCATACATTTTCAGCTTGAGAAAGAACGTGACATGGAATGATGGTGAGAAATTCACAGCCGATGATGTAGTATTTACTTTTGATTACATCAAGCAGTACCCATATCAGTGGGTTGACTCCAGTCCTGTGAAGAAGGTCGAGGCATTGGATGACTATACAGTCAAGATCTCCCTTAACCATACATACGCACCCTTCCTGGACATAATAGCAGGGACTATGCCAATGCTCCCCAAGCACATCTACAAGGACGTCAGCAATCCTTGGGAGTTTTGGGATGATAAGGCCCTTGTTGGCACCGGACCATATAAGCTCGTGAACTATGACAAGGCTCAGGGGACATATCTTTACCAGGCATACGACGGCTACTACCAGGGTGCTCCGAAGGTCAAGCAGCTGAAGTTCGTTAAAGTCAGCGACGATATGGCGGCTGCAGCTCTGAGAAAGGGAGATGTGGACGCTGCAGGGGTGCCGCCCGAGCTGGCACAAGATCTAAAGAAGGAGGGCTTCGAGGTCTTGGAGAGCACTCAGGATATGCTCTGCAAGCTGGCCATCAATCACAAGAAAGAACCATTTTCAAATGTCAGTTTCAGGATGGCCCTCGCCTACGCCATAGACCGCCAGAGCCTGGTTGACAGTGTTCTTCGAGGCTTCGGAGTTCCCGCGAGCCCAGGACTTTACTCTCCACAGAGCGAGTGGTACAATCCAAAAGCGGATCAATATGCATACGATCCACTGAAGGCAGAGGCGCTGCTCGAGGAGATGGGATACAAAAAGAATGGTCAATTCTTCTCCAAGGACGGAAAAATTCTGGAAGTAGAGCTCCTCGTCGACACATCCAGCGAGCGAGCTTGAGACCTGATCTCACAACAACTAGAGAAGGCAGGCATAAAGGCGAATCTTCGGAGCGTGGAGTACAAGACGCTCGACAGCCTGGTTGGCGAATGGAAGTTCGATCTGGCCCTGATGAGCCTTGGCGGCATGGGTGGAGACCCCCAGGCACTGAATGGGATAATAGGAATGGGATGGAGCTTCGCCAGTGCGAGGTACTTGGATGATGAGAGACTGAACCAGCTGCTGAGCAGCCAGGTTTTAGAGCTGAATGAAGAGAGACGCAGGGCTCTGATCGATGAGATTCAAGTTGTCTATGCAAAAGATCTTCCGGCCATTCCCCTTTACTATTCGACCTCTTACTGGGCATATGACGGAAAGGTGGATCTCTTCTACAGCAAACGCGGTATAGCAAATGGAATACCAATAGCTCTGAACAAGATATCCTTTGTGAAAGGTTGATGTCGGACAAGAGGTTTAGATGACGAGATTTATAAGGACTTATTTGCTGGCGTTTGCCTGCCTCTGCCTTGTCCTTGGGACAGGACTTGCTGCAGATGAAAACAGAACAGTTGTCGACAGCCGCGGCGTGGCTGTGCAGTTGCCATCTGAAATCAACCGCGTGGTGACCATAAGCGACGGCCTGGTTGAAGGGGTTATGACGGTTTTGGGCGTTCAGGACAAGCTCGTCGGAGTTGGCTCAAGTTGCTTGCAAAGCAACTTCAACTACACATATCCAACGGTCAGCGGCGGGAACTTCACCTATGCTGATGGCATGAATCCAGTCTTGTACCTCAATCCCTGGATATCGGACTTGCCGCTGATAGCAGATGAAGGCGTAAATTTCGAGGCACTGGCTGGCTTGAAGCCTGATGTCGTGATCATGAGGATTGGAGACTGCACCTTCTGGACTGTTGATGTCAAAGACGAAAATGTTCAAAAGTCGATTAATACCATCGAGTCTTTGGGAATCCCATTGGTGGTCCTGTACGGCCCCAATTGTTATGATAGCCCTGACATATTCAGGATCTCTGATGAGATTCGCATCATAGGACAGGTCTTTGGCAAAGAAGAAAAGGCCGAGAAGATGGCTGAGTATCTGCAAGCCCAAGTGGATCTGATCAAAGATAGGACGCAGAATGTGACGGATAAGGATAAGCCAACTGTGCTCATCTTCGGGCTTTCTCCATCGGCTAGAAAGCAAGGAGGAGCAGGCGTGGTCTTCGGGACTGACACCATTGAGTCATACCTGATAGAGGATTTGGTTCATGCCCGCAATGCTTACCAGGACAAGGGATACTTCAAGGTGCTGAGCGCTGAACAGATTCTTGCATTGAACCCCGAGGTCATCGTCCTCGCCACAGCAGCTGGCTATCATCCGCCAAGAGAGCTCTACGAGGCACCATATTACCGGAACCTGCAGGAGCTGGATGCAGTTAAGAACAAGAGGGTTTTGGCCCTGCCCTGGACGCCCTGCAACTGTGCCAAGAGGCAGGAGTATCCAATCGACGTTATGGTGATTGCCAAAGCTGCTTATCCAGACAGGTTCAAGGATATCGATCTTGGACAGTGGCTGCTGGACTTCTATCAAAATGTGTATGGTGTGAATCTGGAAACGGCCAAGAAACTCAGATCTGCTCAGTGGATGGATTGGGCGGCAGAAGACGCAACCTCCTAATTTATCCCCCCTATTTTTAATGATTGAAATGAAGTTCAGGTTGACTTTGAGGTCGTTTTCATGGAAGATCCATTGAAAGATATCGATTGGAACGAGGTCTGGAAGAGCCAGATGCACCGTAACAGAAGATCCTGTCCTGGCAGGGATTGCTCTAGAATCTGGGAGAGCCGGGAGAGCGCTTTGCAGTTCTGGAATATGTGTCAGCAGGAGAGGAAGAGGATTGATAAGACCATCTGGGAAACGGATACAACGCCGCAGTCGCGAGTTCTTGACATTGGTGCTGGGCCCGGAACCCTGGCAATCCCCTTCGCACAAAAAGTAGCACACGTTACTGCCGTTGAGCCCGCAGAAGGCATGGTCAGCGTGATGCGAGAGAAGATGGCAAAATTTGCTGTCCAGAATATAACTGTGGTGCAGAAGCGCTGGGAGGATGTGGATGTGGACGAGGATCTTCAGCCTCCCTACGATGTTGTGATCGCATCCTTCTCGCTGGGGATGCCAGACATTCGATCAGCGATCGAGAAGATGATGAGAGCATCCTCGAGGTTCGTCTACTTGTACCACTTCGCCGGGGAGACATCCTGGGACCGGCAGTGGTCGGAACTGTGGCCGAAGCTGCATGGACGGGAATATCAGCCTGCACCAAAGTGCGATGTGCTCTACAATGTGCTCTACCAGATGGGCATCTATCCGCATATCAGAGTCTTCTGGCTGGAGCACAATCAGCGCTACAACTCTCTGGATGAGGCTCAAAAAGCGCTAGAGCCTCAGGCCCAGGCAAAGACAGAGGAGCAAAAAGCGATCCTCAGGGACTACCTGGCCAAAGTTCTCAAGGAGGAGGGGGGTGCGCTCGTGCTGCCAAGCTCATCGCTTCGGGTGAAGATGTGGTGGGAGAAAAATCCATGAGAAAGAACTCATCTGGATGAACTCATTTGGAAAATTATGAAGTCCGGAAAATAGGCTCCCCGCTATTTAGTATGGATGAATCGCAAGTCTTCGCGACTTTGTACTGAGGCTTGATGCGCTAATTCAACCACAGAGGCACAGTGGAGAAGATTTATGCCAAGTCTCACCCGCACAATTTAGCGAAGAGCCATAATATTCATCAATGGGGTTCCTGCAAGATGATCTGAGAAGTTCAGCCCATAATCCTCCATGCTCTGGATCAATTTTAAAGCTATATTTATTGAAGCCTTCTCAGATGAACAAATAAAGGGTCCGACTACATTATAGTGTCCAGTTGAATAGTAATTGGTACAGCCACACCAGTTCATGCAATAGTCTTTGATGCCACATTCCTGGCATTCTTCATTTATAGCGGCACTGGACATGGATTTACAGCATTCGCTCTTGATGAAATTGTTATTTATATTTCCAATGCAGTGCTCTTTTCCGTCATCCGAGCCGATCAACCTCTCACAAGGATAGATATTTCCAGAAGGCCCAAAGGCATACTCCCCGGCACCCATTCTGCATCTCTCTAAAGGCTTATATCCGCCTCGCAGGATCACGGCTATAGCACCATCTATCAAGCTGATGTATCTTGGCTCTCCCTTGAGATAGAAATCGATATACTTACGTGCGACGGCGCCGTAAATTTCTGGGAGAGTATCGGCTTCCTTCTTTGTCCATCTTGCAGAGATATTTGGATTTAAGTAGATGTTTCTGACTCCGATGGAGGCAAGGTATTCAACAACATCTGGTAGAAGATGCAGGTTCTCAGGAGAATAAACGGCGTTTACAGGAATAAGAGGAAAATCCTTCAAAGCCAGCTTTATGTTTGCTTCGACAATTTCAGAGGATCCTCTGCCATCAGGAAAGTGCCTAAATGCATCATGCACTATCTGAGGGCCATCACAGCTTATATTCAATATTATATTATTATCAGCCAAGAAACGAGATATCTCTTCTGAATAGATTGTACCGTTCGTCGTGACTGATATTATCATACGATTTCTATCATAAAGATCATGAGAGTGAATTAACTCCATGATCTCTCTTATCAATCCGATCTCGAGGAGCGGCTCGCCACCAAAAAAACCTATCTCTATTTTTTCATTCGGTTGAGCATTTTGGAATACAAAATCGATGATCTTTGTGGCAGTTTCCTTGCTCATTGTTGAATTCTTCTTAGCAATATAGCAATAATCACATGCTAAATTGCATCTTTGAGTAATGGCTAGGGTAACTTTCATAATCCCAGAAAAATTAAAGGGATCTTTGGCAGTGTTCGCCATGATCATCTAAGCTGAAGATCTAGATAAACGAATTCATCTCACTTATCGAATCTGAGAGGTCAAGTATACCTGTGAAGCTGACGTTCTTCGATGCGGCTAGCTTTTTGCTCATATCTGCGATTATCGAAGTAGAAAAGTCCTTCCATTGCTCTTCATTCAGTAGATATACATCTCCCTGGTAGTGCAGATGTGCAAATTTCTTGCCTCCTCTGTACCACCATGGAATCAAGGTGGATGTAGCAGCTGTAAGTTTCTCGGCTCTCATTTCACTCGAGAATACTGGGTCTGATGATACAGGCTTGAGGTTATTTTTTTTGATGAAACTTTTAATCATATCTGCATAAGCAATGAATAGAGTCCTACGTCCTCCGTTTTTGAATTCTAATTCTCGGGGTTCTGCATTCATAATTGCATCCTCCTTTATTTCTTTACTGTTGTTACTTATTTGTATTTAAGATTATGCATTCAGACCTTCTCTTTCCCTGATTATTTTCTTGGTCTTTGCCATTGCGAAGTATAACTCTAAAAGTTAGTATATAAACAACACATAATCAGTAATACTCATTTAGATTCTATTATGCTATTTTGACGTCAATTCAATATGGGCAGTTGAGTGGCTTGGAGGTTAAATCAAGAATTTTAAATTGGCAATTTTATCTATTTGGATCTTGACGCGTCAGGTCAAAGAGCTGCGTTCCAGATACGACAGCGCAATTTGATTCTAGACGATGCAGCTTTTTCGATAACGTGCAATCGTCGATAAATCATTCCATAGTCTATGGAATAATCAGGCAGGCAGAAGCGATTTAGGACTTGTTAAGTAAAGGCTGGGAAAAGGGGAAAGGCTCTTGCAGGTTACAAGCACTGCAAAAAAGCTGGGATGGCTCTTATAGTTTTACCAGAGCACCAGGTACATGGCGTCACCTTCCTTCTTGCCCTTGAGAAGCTGGCAGTGACGCAGTATTGCGAACTGCTTGTCCATCTCCGGCGCAGGAAGCTGGAATCCCTCCATCAGCTCCGCACGGGTAGCTTTGCCATTCTCCTGGATGTAACCATAGATCTCCTTTTGTAGCTCAGTAAGGCCATCAGTTCCTTCCAGACCGTGGCTTTTGCGAAATACCTTCTTTGATCTCTCCCCCAAGGATGGCAGGCCCTGATCCGATGTCCCACATCGAAAAAGCAGTCCTCGCAAAGTGTCTTTCCATCGGTGGAAAAGACCTCTTCCTCAGGGATTTCTTTGTCTCAGTTCTGGCATTTTATTCCTTCAGACATTACTGTCTGCCTCTTTTCGATAGTTCCCCTCTTTATCCAAATCATCTAGCAGTATGGCTGCGGTATTAAACCCAGATCCCATGCGTACAAGACCTGCCACGGCTGCCGCCTCCAATATCTCCTCTTTAGTGGCACCGGCCAATATAGCATCTTTTTGGTGCTTTTTGGCGCAATACTCACATCTAACGGCAACAGAGCAAGCCAGACCGATGAGTGCCTTCTCCTTTGCAGAAAGTGCCCCTTCTTTCAGGATTTCTGATGCCAGTTTCTTGAAGGAGTCGCTTGCTCCTTTGCTCAGTGCCTCAGCAAACCGTATCGTTCTGGATTCGTTTTTTTCTATTCCCACTATGATCTCTCCCACGATAACAAAAGGTTCTATCAAACTATCAAGTTATTGTCCCTGGACAAATTTTTTATCATGGCCCAAGACAGGATCTACATCAATTTTATATTCTCACCCATACTATCATATGTTGGTGAAAAGGGATGAAGATTGGTGAAAAGAATGTTGGCATGATCGACCGAGTGATCAGGATTCTTCTCGGGATTGTCCTTCTGTACATATTTGTGGTTAATATGATTGCAGCGCCGTGGTCTTATCTCGTTGCGCTTATCGGACTTATCATGCTTGTGACAGGGATTTTCGGAACCTGCCTGCTCTATTCAATCCTCGGCATGAATACGCTAGGCAAGAAAGCATAAGAAGGTAGTAGAAATAAATGCTGTGTTGAATAACTCTTCAAAGCCCTGCAAGTGATCGCTCTGCCTGCACCTTTCTTTTGCTTTAATGTATCAGTAGTGAGAATATTTAAACGTCATTCAACTCAACAGCATTTCATTGAGAAGGTTTACAATAAGAAGAGACTGCATTTTGCACTTGATTACATCTATCAGGGGTTCACTCCAGACTATCCCGTACTCGTGCGAAGTTTGAGTTACCAAATAAGAAAAGTGGCAAGAGCTACATGCTATGCCACTTCTTTATTTTGTTTCCTAATCAATCGATGAAGTCATTTCATCGACTCCAACCATTTCTCTATCTGGCGAGCGGCAATCTCCTTTCCACCGAGCCCGAATGCCAAAGCGACTGCAACTGCCAATGCACCCAATAGCAGGCCAAATGCCAGATTGATTATCTCATTTGCAAGACCCATCTGCCGCAGAGCCATAGCACCTGCAAATACCACTATTGAAATTCTCGCCGCTTCAGCAAGCATTTTTGCCTGTGGAGTACCGCTTGACATCACTGTGTTGTAGGCCAGATTTGCCAGGTAAATGCCGATAGCAAGTATGATCAGACCCATGAGAACATGCCCGGCAAATATGGTGAATTCATAGATCAGATCCGCCAGGAGTGTAAAATTGAGAATCTGCGCCGCCTCTATCAGAGCAAAGAGCATTATAGCAACTAGCACTATGTAACCCACCATTTGCGAAGGTTTTTTTGCGCCCTCGACAGGTTCTTTGCCAAGACCAAGCCAAACTAAGACTGAATCAAATCCAATGGCATTCAATAGATTGGCGGCTAATTCAGCAATTACTCTTCCCAGTACATAAGCAATAACCAAAACCAGGGCAGCGCCAAATAAAGCAGGCAAAGCGCCAAGGATCTGATTGAGCATATTGGAAACGGGCATAGTAACAGCTTCCAGAGCAAGGGCCTGGAGCGCGGCTAAGAGAACAGGTATTAGTATTAAGATATAGACCACCAGGCCAATGGATCCAGACAGTCCCTGTTTACCTAGAACCTTAGACAGTCCAACCTTCTCACTCAATCTCTCAGCACCAAGTGCGACAAGAAGACCGGTTACGATCTTTTGCAGGATCCGGGCAATAAACCAGCCAATCAAGAGGATGAGTGCCGCCGCAAACAAATTGGGAAGGAATACCAGGATCTTGCTTATCATCAGCTGAAGTGGTTCAAGCAGTCCTCCCAGCGCAAGAGCATTAAGGACCATCGGCAAGAATAGTAACAGTACCAGGTAATAGACTATTTCTGCAATCGTCAGACTTAAAGGCACTTCTTTCTCCTCAAGTCCTGCTTTGCTCCCCACGCTCTCATCAACTCTTGCTGTTTGAAGAACCTTCAACACGATCTTCCTGAGCACTACAGCAACGATCCAGGCAATTAGTGCTATCACAAGAGCTGCAAAGAGCTTGGGTATGTAGGAGAATACCACAGTCAATAGCTCATTTAGAGGCTGGGCAACGAGAGTAAGTCCCAAATACTGGAAGAAGGCCACTAATACAAAGAATAGCAGCACATAATAGATTATGCGGGAAATCCATCGATTTGAATCAATGGATTTGGCTTTTTCTTCTCCCACAGCCATTCGAGCAATCTTTTCATCTAGTGCAGTACGACGTAGCGCCTTGCTAACGATCGAGGAGACGATTAATGCTACGATCCACCCAACAACCAGAATGATCAAGGCTCCAAAAAATTTTGGGCTGAAAGAATCTAATGATTGAATTATTTGAGCAGGAAATGCCATAGAATCACCAACTTATGCCAAACGAGGAAGATGCTTCTAGAAGCTTCTCAACTAATACTAGCAATCAATCATATTTAAAGGTGATGGATATTTAAAATTTAAAAAACTGCGCAAGCCCACCTCGCACGTGAATGACTTTTGATTTATCTAAATTGATAAATACTGATATGTATTTATGACCTTTTGCTCTTGAAGTCTCATCGACGCCTACTGAATGAAATTTGGAGTAATCCTCAATTGACCAAGCTTCTTGAACATAATGTTCCAGGAATCGCCATACTCGCGTATCGCGTTCTACAATCAAATCAGCTACCGTTTTTGCAGGCATGTGTTGAGCCAATAGCACTATCATGGAATCCAATAGCGGAGGCACACTCCACAGCTGAGATGCAATTTATTCAAAACAAATAACAGAACTGAAAGAACAGAACTGAAAAGAGCAATTCGTGAACATCCTGCTTCAGAGGAAGATAGTTGGAACATAATGCAACTGCAAAGGAACGGCTATTCATGAAATGCTTATGACTTTGCAGGCTGCTTGTTCTCAGCAGGATATCGATAGCCTACAATATGTTAAATCGAAGTTGAGCATCTTAATAAATGCGAAATATCTATCAGATTGTTGGCTTGTTGAAATTATGTGCCATAAGAGTTTAATTATAAATCTCTATGATGTGTTTATAAGATATTTAATAATAATTTTTCATTTTATAGAATAATGTTCGTAAGATATAAATATCTGAACAGACTATATGTAGCCAGCATGGGGTGAGGTGGTATGTTCCTAAAAGAAGCTGAACGAAAAACAAAATCTCTGCGAGAAAGAGCTTATGCTCTAGGAGCATGGGATATAATTGACCATATAGAAGAGGTTTATTTTAATAATAATTTAATTTATCCTAAAAGATGGATTAATCCAAAATGAAGAGCTAGGTTTGCTCGTTTTGCCATCTTGGCCCTCCATTATCCTTTCAACAGGCCTAGACCTGCATTGTTGTCAATGGCGGCGTAAAACTGTCCAATTATGGCAGGATAAAATTGACCACCTATCTTAAAAGCTTTCTCCAAGCATAGTCCCTGACCTCCACTTAATTTAGGCACATATGCCGAGATTATCCAGGATTTCGCGCTGCTTTTTGGAAATCTCTGTTGTGATCTCCTGCCCATCAGGCAGGATCAGAATTTTGATCTTCTCCAGTTCCGTGATCAGCCCTTCGACAGAGTACCTCTTAGACAACTGAGCATCAACCATCATCCCCATAAGTTTCATCCTCAATATCAGAGCGATGAACGCGGTGAAGAGATATACTCTTAGACCGCTATCAGTTTGGACGTTCATCGGGAATAATTCAAGATCGTTCATGAGGAACTCAGGTTAAAAATTAATGTTTGCGAGCACTAGCCTACATAAGGGATTTTGCAGAGGTGCAAGGATCCAGTTAGTTGCAGAAATTAGCAATAAGCTATCTTCCAGATACTAAATATCCGCAAAAAGCAAATCCATCTCCGGAAAATGATCGATGGAGTGCGGGGAAAGGGATTCGAACCCTTGAACTCCTGCGAGAATAGATCTTGAGTCTATCACCGTTGGCCTGGCTTGGTTATCCCCGCATCAGATATGCGATCAGTCGCAGATCGAGCTTCCTTCAAGCATCTTCGGGTTTAAGAATTTTACCATTGCGCAGATTTGCGAGGCCATTCTGATGGCACACGTGCATCTCACGCATCCACATGATTTACGCAGGTCCAGTGATAGTAGCCATGAATCCCTGTTCCCGTCACCTCGTCGAACTCCTCCAGCTCGCATTCGCAGATCTGGCAGATCTCCCCGTCGGGAACCTCAATCTCTGCATCGTTGCAAAGAACCACTACCATCCCATCCGAAATGACCGGCAAAAGCAATTAAGCTTTCGGTTTCATACTTGGTTTCATACTTTTTCATAATGCAGAAGCTTTTTTTTAGTTGGATCGATAAATTCATAATGCTTTCGATTTGATAGGCCTGCTGCAGAGGTGTACCCAATTGAAGATAATCGGTCTTGCCGATTCAGATGTTGAATCAAACCTGCGCGGTGCGGGCATAGGCATGTCCGTCCCAGAAGCGCGCTCCATTGCCCAGGTACTGGGAAGAGATCCTACCCTAACCGAGCTGTTCTGCTATGATGCCATGTGGTCGGAGCACTGCTCATACAAGAGCAGCCGCGCCACTTTAAAAGAATTCATGCCCACCGACGGTCCCAACGTGATTATGGGCCCTGTGGAGGATTCAGGAATTGTTGCGATCGACGACAAGTGGTGTGTAGTGATATCCCACGAGAGCCACAATCACCCCAGCCAGATCTTGCCCAATGAAGGTGCTGCGACTGGAATCGGAGGCATCGTCCGCGATGTCAACTGCATGGGCGCGACCGTGGTGGCCACCGCAGATCCACTACGCTTTGGCAACCCATACGGCCCAAAGGCAAACAAAGTGCGCTGGGTGGCCGAGGGGGTAGTGGACGGAATCTGGCAGTACGGCAATGCTCTTGGAGTGCCTAACATCGGCGGAGACATAGTGTTCAACGAGAGCTTCGACGATAACTGCCTTGTGAACGTCGTATCCTTGGGCATCGTCCGCCGTGACCAGATCATCCGCTCGCGTGCTCCGCCTATGGCAGGCGAGGGTGGCTACGACGTGATACTCATCGGCAAGCCAACCGACTCAAGCGGCCTTGGCGGAGTGACCTTTGCCTCCGAAGCCCTGCGGGAAGAGGATGAAGAGACAAACCGCGGCGCAGTGCAGATCCCAGATCCATTCCTTAAGAATGTGCTCTTCAAGGCCAACAACGATCTTTTCAGACTTGTTCGGGAAGAAGGCGTTGAGATAGGCTTCAAGGATTTAGGTGGCGGCGGTTTCACCTGTGCCACATCCGAGATGGGCGCTGCAGGCGGCTTTGGCATGGAGATAAACCTGGACGACATGCATAAAGCAGGCGATTTCCCACCCGAGGTCCTGAGCATCGCAGAGACCCAGGAGCGTTTCCTGATAATCTCGCCCGTGCACCTGCGCGAGAGGATCCTGAAGATCTACAACGAGGACTGGGACCTTCCCAATGTCTACGAAGGAGCGAGAGCGAGCGTTGTAGGAAAGATCAACAGCGGCGACAGGTTCGTTGTCAGACACAAGGGCGAGATCGTCTGCGATGTGCCAATCCAGCATCTCACCGGCGGCATAAGATATCAGCGCGAGGAGGCACCTCGCACATTCAACCTGATCGAGCCGGAGACGCATGAACCTTCTGACTACAACTCTGTCCTTCTGAAGCTTCTCAGGTCCCCCAACATTGCTTCCAGAGAGCACGTTTACAGATACTATGATACCGAAGTCATGGGCAACACTGTGATCCGGCCCGGCGAGGCCGATGCAGGCTTGATTGCACCTGTGCGAGGCGAGAAGTTCGGTGTGGCATTGTCCGTGGACTCCAATCCATTCTACGGCAGAATCAGCCCTTACTGGGGAGGTGCAACTGCAGTTGCTGAAGCCATGCGCAACGTTGCAGCCATTGGTGCTACGCCTTCAACCATCACCGACTGCCTCAACTACGGGAATCCGGAGAAGCCTGAGGCCTTCTGGGAGTTCAGAGAGGGCGTGAAGGGCCTATCAGATGCCTGCAAACAGATCTGGTTGAAGGGCTATGAGAACCAGCCCGTTCCAATAGTATCTGGAAATGTGAGCTTCTACAATGAATCGCCGCAGGGCTCTGTGGACCCATCGCCCATCATCGCCTGCGTCGGCATAATCAAGGATATTGGAAAAGCTATAACTCAGGAATTCAAGGCTGCAGGAGACAGGCTCTACCTCATCGGCCCAAGGTTCGATGAGCTGGGAGGCTCTGAGTACTACAGGACCATATTCAACATTACTGGAGCCAACGTTCCCATCGTTCGTTTCGACCTGGAGAGGAGAATGATCTATTCCGTCATCGACGCAATAGATGAAGGCCTTCTGGCATCGGCCCATGATATCTCCAATGGCGGGCTGGCCTGCACTGCAATGGAGATGGCGCTGGTCCGGCCTGCCAAATTCGGCCTTGATCTGGACCTGGACGGAGCCGGAGACGCTGGCATGAGGACCGACAAGCTCCTCTTCTCCGAGTCATCTGGATTTGTGCTGGAAGCAAGGCCTGGAAAAGAGGGGCGTCTGATCGAGCTCTTGAAAAGCTACGACCTGGAGCCGATGGAGATTGGAAAGGTGTCCCGGAAAAGAAGGATCGTCATGAAAAGGGCTGGCTTGACTGTGGCCGACCTGGACCTGGATGAGGCGAGGCTCGCATGGACAAGTGGCCTTGTGGAGGCGATGAGATGAAGATTGCAGTGATGCAGTTCCCTGGAACTAACTGCGAGTACGAGACGCTTGTAGCAGTGAAGGCCGTGGGAATGGATGGCGAGATCTTTCGCTGGAATAGATCAGCAGGGGAGCTTTCCAGCTTCGATGGATACTTCATTCCAGGCGGCTTCTCTTACCAGGACCGCGTGCGAGCTGGAGCTATCGCCTCAAAAGAGCCCGTCATGCAGGCTCTGTTGGAGGAGGCAGCTAAAGGCAAGCCCATCATCGGCATTTGCAATGGATTTCAGATCCTTGTAGAGGCTGGCCTATTGCCGGGGACTGGCAAGATAGACATGGCCCTGGCACAAAACGTTATGGTCTCAAAAGGAAAGATCGTGCGCCGGGGCTACTACTGCGACTGGGTCAATTTGAGACATGAGGCTCCGCCCAGAAGATGCAGCGGCTCGTTCATCATGGAGAGGGGGAGCCTCTTCAAGATACCAATAGCCCACGGTGAGGGAAACCTTGTCACTTCCACGCCAAAGCTGATAGAGATGCTGAATGACGAAAAGCAGGTGGTCTTTCGCTATTGCGATAAAAATGGCCGCGTTAAAAACGAGTTTCCGGTAAATGTGAACGGCAGCACAGAGAGCATCGCAGGCATATGCAATCCAGAAGGAAACGTGCTTGGCATGATGCCACACCCTGAGAGGGCCTTCTTCGCCTGGCAGCTCCCTGCCTTTGATCCCAGGAAGCAGAGGCCTGACGATCCGGGCCCAGGCAGAAGGGTCTTCGAGTCTGTGAAGCGCTACATCGAGGTGAATGCATGAGTCAAAAGATCAATCTTCGAGTCTGGCTGAAGATACCAGATGCAGAAGCTGCCACCGTGAAAAATACTCTGACCAGGAGAATGGGCTTTGGAGATGTGCTCTATGACGTGTTGAAGGAACGCCTCTTTAGCATCGAGGTCGATTCAGGAGACCCGCAGGAGCTTGCCAGGGGCTTTGCAAGAGAGCTGGTGAATGAGAACAAGGAGAGCTACAAGGTTCTCATCGACGAGCTGAGATTTGAAGAGGGATATGTTCCAGTTAAGGTCGCCCTGAAGATCGAGGACGGTGAAGCAATATCCACCAAAGAGAGGCTTCAGGGCCGCCTGGGATTCACCAGCGTTGTAGACGTCAAGAAGGCCACCATCTGGAAGCTGTACCTTGGCGGATTGGACCGAGCTGCCAAGGCAAAGGAGATCGCAGAAGGGCTGCTGATCAACCCACATAAAGATACTTACGAGATATTGGGCGAGTGAGATCTGGAATGGCGAGTCTCGTTAACTTTGCGAAGTTAACGGGAGTTGCGATGCAATCGCAACACATCAAAGCCATTGTATAGCCGCCCTGGAGCGGCATGGCGTTGGTTGAAAGATCCGGGATGCCTGCGACTTCAGTCGCCGCGAGCCGTCACGGACTCTTCCTGGTTCTTCCCAGCACCATCTGCTTGGTTGCCCGCTCTGCCTCGATATTGCGCCTGCACACCGGGCAGATCCAGATCCAGTCAAGGCCCGTCGAATCCTTCTGCAATTTTTCAGGCAGGCTCGACTCGATCCTCTTCAGCATGGGCCTGGTGGCATATCTGGCGCCGCATATCTTGCAGGCCACAAGATCGAAAGTAATTGTGGGCTCCTCTCCTGCCTGATCGAATGGAACCAGGGTTAGCGCCTTGGCCGGACAAAACTCGACACACAGATCGCACTCTTCCTTGCACTTCTTCCAGTGAATTGACCTCGTCTCAGGTGATTCTTCACGGATGATGTTCTGGTTTGGACAAACGTTAGAGCATGAGAAGCAGCCCAGACATTTGCTCACATCGACTTTGATCATATTCTACCTCCCTCTTGCCACTGCCATGGCCGCCCTGGCACGAGCCCTTCGTGAGGCAATCTCGAAATCGGTGCTCAATGCATTGGCAGGACAGCTAATGATGCATGTGGGAATTTCTCGTCCAGCACACAGGTCGCACTTGTGCGCTATCTTGTCCGACCAAACCACGCCGAACGGGCAGGCCAGCTGGCACAGCCCGCAGCCTGTGCACTTCTCGACGTCGAAAGCAGTGCGCTCTTCATCCTTGTAAAGCGCTCCTGTGTAACATGCCATGGCACATGTCGCTTCCTCGCAGTGGTGGCAGAATATCGGAACAGAGGCATGATCTCCTGCCATATGCACATTCACATGCCCCTTGCCTCCATGCACGCGCTTGCATGCCACCTCGCAAGACCTGCAACCTATGCATCTGCTGATGTCAACGTAAACCGGCATTTAATCCCTCCTGGATATCTTGCAGGCAGAGACCTTGAACTCAGGTATCTTGGCCTCCGGGTCTGTTGCCTCTGTGGTGAGTATGTTCGTTCCGGGGAAGTGGAAAGGCATGAAGACAACCCCCTTCTTCATCCGACCTGTGAGGCGCGCACGAGCTGTAGTCCAGCCGCGCGACGAGGTTATCCTCACCTCATCGCCATCAGCAATCCTGAGCTTGGCGGCGTCTTGCGTGTTGATCTCGACGAACAGCTCAGGATCGCGCTCAATTAACGAGGGGCTGCGGCGGGTCATGGACCCGGCATTGTGATGCACTGCCACGCGGCCCGTGGTCAAGATAAATGGATACTCCCAGCTCGTCTCCTCCGCTGCTGGCCTGTATCGCACTGGCACTATGGACGCCCGACCATCCTGTAGCTTGAAGCCCTGTGTGTGCAGGATGGGCGTTCCAGGATGGTCCCGATCCGGGCAGGGCCAGACAAGCCCGGGCCCATTCAGGCGTTCCCTGATAATTCCGCCGTACTGGGGCACCAGTCGGTTGATCTCCGAGAGCACCGATGCTGCATCCGGATAGTTGAACTCCAGCCCCAGGCTATTGGCAAGCGAGCAAACTATTTCCAGATCCGACCTGGCCTCTCCGGGCGGATCTATGGCCTTGCAGCTCCACTGCACGCGCCTCTCAGTGCTTGTGTAGCTGCCCTCTTTCTCAGCCCAGGCCGATGCAGGCAAAACGACGTCTGCCAACTGCGCAGTTGCTGTCATGAAGATGTCCTGCACCACGAGAAAATCCAGCTTTTCCAGAGCATCTCTGGTGTAGCTGCTGCTGGGATCTGAGTTGGCAGGGTCCTCGCCTACAATGTACATTGCCCTGATCTCGCCCCTCGCAGCAGCGTCAACCATCTCAGTGGCAGTGAGCCCTCGTCCCACAGGAAGGTCCACTCCCCAGACTTGAGAGAAGAACCTGGCCGTCTCGGGGTCATCGGCTCTTCTGTATCCTGGATAAAACTCTGCCAGGGCGCCCATGTCACAGGCTCCCTGCACATTGTTCTGACCCCTCAAGGGCATGACTCCAGTGCCCTGCCTGCCCAGTTGCCCGCAGATCAGGGCCAGGTTAGCGATGGCCTGAACGTTATCCGTGCCCGTGCAATGCTGCGTGATTCCCATGGAATAGAGAATGCTGGATGCAGGTGAGATGGCATAGGCCCGTGCTGCCCGCACGATGTCGCCTGCCGGAACGCCGGTTATCTCAGATACCTTTTCGGGTGTATAATCTAAGACAGCCTCCACCAGCCCCTCATATCCGCGCGTCCACTTGCCGATGTACTCTCTGTCTACCAGTCCCTCTTTGATTATCACGTGGGCCATGCCGCAGAGCAGGGCCACATCCGTTCCCGGCTTTAGCTGCAAAAAGATGTCCGCCATCCATGCAGTATGCGTCATGCGCGGGTCGGCAACTATCACCACAGCGCCGGAGTCCCTGGCCCGGTGGATCCAGCGCGAGAGGATCGCATGGTTCTCCGCCAAATTCGACCCGATGATGAAGATGCATTTGGAGTTAGCAATGTCGGATATTGGGTTGGTCATTCCTGCTGCTCCAAGGGTCCTGTTCAGGCCGACGACAGATGGAGAGTGACAGAGCCGCGCGCAGTTGTCAATATTCCTCGATCCAAGGCAGCGAGCCATCTTCTCGATCAGGTAGTTCTCCTCATTTGTGCATTTGGATGATGATAGAAACCCGACGCACTCAGGGCCGAACCTCTTGAGAGCTCCTCCAAGCCCCCTGGCGACCAGCTCCAGGGCCTCCTTCCAAGATATCCTGGCCCAGCCATCGCCCTTTCTCTTGAGGGGATGCTGCAGGCGATCTTGGTGGTAGAGGATCTCTAAAGCTGCATTGCCTTTGGAGCAGAGAGCCCCTTCGCTCGCAGGGTGCTCCGGCATATATTCAATTCCAGTGGCGCGGTCCTTTTCAACTGAAATAAAAAATTGGCAGCCTGCACCGCAGTATGGACAGACAGTTGGAACAAGCACTTGTGGCATCTTAATCCCCAACTTTTTTATCTAGTAGGCATAAAGCTTTCCGTATGGCCTCTTCGATCTGGGCGAGAGCCTCATAAACTCATCTTTCAAGATCTCTTCTTTATTCAGCCCAAGCTCAGGAAAGCGTTCGATAAACTCGGAGACATAATGATCAACGATCTCCCTGTCAGCGCCGTCCAGGGGTGAGATCTCCACCTGGCTGCCAACCTGTGCCTTATCAACACGGCCTCGAAGATAGATCACGCCACCGTGCATGCCGGTGCCAAGAAAGTTGCCTTTATGCGATTTAGAACCCAAGCCCAGGAGTATGACGATTCCCCCGGCCATGTATTCTCCTAAAAAATCCTGAGATGTACCGCCTATGACCAGAACGGGCCTCTTGTCTTCGTACTCCTTCATGTGAAGAGCAGTTCTGTAGCCAACGCTGTCTCGCACGAAGACCTTCCCTCCGCGCATGGAAAATCCGAGCACATCTCCTGCACGACCCTCGATGACAACCTCTCCGTCGTCCATGGTATTGCCAACGCCGTCCTGAGCATTTCCGTGCACGATGATCTTGTGGCCGAAAAGGAAGGCCGCCAGGTCATTTCCCGGGGTCCCGAATATCTCGATCTCAACCTTTCGGCGCTCTGGAGTGTAGAGGCGAGTGCCGATGTACCTCTGACCACATACGTTCCTCAGCGCGATCTTCTGCACTCCTGAGAGCATCAGATCCCTTAGGAGATCATTCAATTCCCTGGTCTCCATGTTAGTGGCATCGATCTCTGCCGTTTCTATCCCCTCCTCGCCTTGTGCCGTCTTTTTCATATGTGGATCTGCCAAATGAGCCCTCGCCATATTCCTTTCACTCTCCGGCTCCCTTTATTCCCAGTACCTCAAGCTCCCACTCGTATAGTCCCACGCCACGCAGATGATCGCGATTGCCGCGCAGGCTTTCCAGGGCATTGATTCCCATGCCGCCCAGCATCTCGCTGATCTCATGTGACCAGGCACAAATGAGATTTGAGAGGCGCAGCGAAGCTATATCGACATTGAGCCTCCCAGCGAGGCGCGGGTCCTGAGTGCAGATCCCCCAGTTACATTTTCCTGTGTAGCACTTCTGACAGAGGTTGCAGCCCATTGCGATCAGCGCTGCTGTGCCGATATAGACGGCATCCGCACCAAGAGCAATAGCCTTTATTACATCGGCGCTGCAGCGAATCCCACCCGCGGCGATGATGGAGCATCGATTCCTTATGCCTTCTTTTCTCAGGCGCCCATCCACTGATGATATGGCCAGCTCGATGGGTATTCCAACATTATCTCTGATCACCTTGGGAGCTGCACCAGTGCCTCCACGCAGGCCGTCTATGGCAATGATATCAGCCCCGGCGCGTACAATGCCTGAGGCTATGGCTGCGAAGTTGTGCACTGCTGCAATCTTTACGGATACAGGCTTCTCGTAATTGGTTGCCTCCTTAATAGCATAGATGAGCATCGAGAGGTCTTCGATGGAATAGATATCATGGTGAGGTGCCGGGGATATGGCATCAGTGCCAGTTGGAATCATCCTCGTGGCCGCAACCTCCCCAGAGACCTTTTCGCCTGGAAGGTGGCCTCCAATTCCTGGCTTCGCCCCCTGTCCGACCTTGATCTCCACAGCTGCTGCGCAGTTGAGGTACTCTGCGTCGATGCCGAAGCGGCCCGAGGCAACCTGCACTATGGCGCACTTTCCAAATTGCTCTCTCATCTCCATTGGCAGGCCGCCTTCTCCAGTATTGAAGAACGTCCCTGATTTGCAGGCTGCAGTGGCGAGCGACCTGAAGGCGTTGTAGCTTATTGCTCCATAGGACATCGCTGAGAAGAGGATAGGAGTTTCCACCATCAGATTCGGGCTGAGCTTCGTCTCTATCTGCACGTCGTCGCCCTCTGATTTGATGTCCATGAAGTCTGGCTTGGCGCCAAGGAAGGTGCGAAGCTCCATTGGCTCACGCAGGGGATCGATGCTGGGGTTGGTCACCTGTGAAGCATTGAGCACAATGTGGTCCCAATAGATGCGGAATGGTTTATCATTGCCACATCCTGTAAGGATAACACCACCGGTCTCCGCCTGCTTCTTCAGGTCCTCCATCTTCTCACGGGACCAGGAGGCATTCTGCCGGTAAGGAGACTGAGTTGGCCGAACTTCAATGGCATCCTTGGGACAGAAGACTACACATCTCTGACAACCGGCGCATTTGTAGTCGTCTGATATCAACCGATCTTGAACCGGATCGTAGGTGTGAGTGCCAAAAGCGCACTGTCGCTCGCATCCTCGACATTGCCCGCATTTTGCTTCGTCCCTTATGATATGGAACTCGGGAAAGACGAATGATTTCATCCTTTACCATCCTCATGTCATATTGTTTAGCTTTCCGACGACCGGTTCGCCTCCGTTGGGCGTCCAGACTGAGTCGAGCTTCGGCGAAATTAGCCTGATTGATGCTTCTTCAGATGAGAGGTAGAACATCGATCCTCTGGTGGCTGCCGTGAGAGGGCGAAGCCTGATCCTGTCCGTCAGTCCGATCATCTTTCCTGTCTGACCGATGATTATGGAGAAAGGCCCGTTCATGAGCAGAGGTGCGTAGACCATTCTCAGGGCAGTGAACAGCCTTCTCTCCCTCTCGTTCATTCTATCAATGCAGTTCCAGATGGGCGGAGCCAGGATCTTTGCCACCAATTCTATTGGGAGTTTCTGTCTCCTCATGAGAAGGTCTGCCGCATAGGCTATGACCTCTGTATCTGTCTGAAGAGTGCAGGCGTAGCCATACATCTCCAGATACCAGCGGTTTGTGCCATAAGAGGATATCTCGCCGTTGTGAACCACGGTTGTATCCAGGAGGCTGAATGGATGAGCTCCTCCCCACCAGGCCTGTGTGTTGGTGGGAAAGCGGCCATGCACCGTCCAGGTGTAGGCCTTATAAAGCCGGTCCAGCATAAAGTACTCGCCGATCTCCTCAGGATAGCCCACGCCCTTGAAGCAACCCATGTTCTTCCCTGAGGAGAACACGTAGGCGTTCTCGATCTTAGTGTTTATGTGCATGACCTTCATGACCACATAGTCATCGTCCGAGAGATTTGTCTCATCGCCACATTTCCGGGGAGCAACAAAATAGCGCCAGACCAATGGGGGATCGCTCACTGTAGCCTCATCGCCATGAGGGATCTCCTCGTCGTAGACCACATCGAAGTTTTCGCAAAGGAAAACATCGAAATCCTGCTTTGCAGATCTCTTGGCATCCGAATTGCTGCCTGTGAACATGAGATGAAAAGCATAATAATCCTTGTATTCAGGATATATGCCATAGGCTGCAAAACCTCCACCCAAGCCGTTGCCTCTCACATGCATATTGGCTATAGCCGACATGACTCCAACGCCTGTAAATCGTTCCCCATCTCTGTTCATTGCCCCGAAAATTGAGCAGGAGCAGATCTCCTTGTTATAAAGCTCCCTTCTTTTCCTCGGCATAGTAATCTTGAACTCCGTACATAACCTTAACACTACATAAATAACTGCTCACCGGTGTCCCCGCTCGTCACAAAATCCATTGGGTGTAAGTTTGGAAAAGGCCATGACAAACGTTTTATAGCTATTTAAGAAATGTTCATAAAACTTATGAACGAAACCATCTGCTGAAACTATGGCGTTTGTCATGATGTGTCCCTGCACGATTCTGAGGTATAATGATATTAAAAAAATGGCAAGCCCGGCATGGGCTCAGAGCAGAGGCAGATACCTATCTAGCTCCCACTTGGTGACGTTGATCCTGTAGGCGTCCCACTCTGCTTTCTTGTTGGCTATGAAAGCTTTGAACGTATGGTCTCCTAACGCCTCCTTGACAAGTTCGCTCTTCTCGGTGATCTGGAGAGCCTCGTTCAGGCTGCCGGGCAGAGAATAGATTCCTGCTGCAATCCTCTCGTTCTCGGTCATGTGGAAGATATTCTTCTCCTGCGGCTCACAAAGCTCGTATTTGTTGGCAATCCCTGCCAGGCCTGCTGCCAGCATGACTGAGAAGGCCAGGTACGGGTTGGCTCCTGGATCGGGACTTCGGAACTCCACCCTCGTCGCAACCTCCTTTCCAGGCTTGTACATCGGGACCCTGACCAGTGCTGACCTGTTCCTCCTTGCCCAGCAGATGTATACCGGAGCCTCATATCCCGGAACTAGCCGCTTGTAGGAGTTGATCCACTGGTTGGTTACAGCAGTGATCTCAGGCGCATGCTTGAGCAGGCCTGCGATATAGCATCTTCCCTCGTCTGATAGGTGGAATGGGTCTCCTGCACTGTACATTATGTTCTTCTTGCCCTGGAAGAGGGACTGATGAACATGCATTCCCGAGCCGTTCTGGCCGAAGATGGGCTTTGGCATGAAGCTGGCGTGGTAGCCATACCTGTGAGCGATCTCCTTCACTGTTATCTTGTAGGTCATGACGGTATCTGCCATTGCAAGAGCATCATCGTACCGAAGGTCGATCTCGTGCTGGGAGGGAGCCACCTCGTGATGGCTGAACTCAACATCAATGCCCATGGCGTCCAAAGCCAAAACAGTATCACGGCGCAGGTCTGATGCGGCATCTAGAGTTGTCAGGTCGAAGTAGCCGCCCCTATCGAGGATCTCTGTACCATTCTCATCCTTGAAGTAGAAGAACTCAAGCTCCGGTCCTGTGTAGAAGGTATAGCCTTTATCCTTGAGGCGCGCCAGATTTCTCTTGAGGACCTGCCTTGGGTCTCCTTCATAAGGCGAACCATCTGGATTCAGTATGTCGCCGAACATCCTGGCAACTGCATTCTCCTGCTGCCTCCAGGGAATGATCTTGAAGGTGGATGGATCGGGCTTGAAGACCATGTCGCTCTCGTGGATCTGAGCGAAACCCTCTATTGATGAGCCATCAAATCCCATGCCCTCACTGAAGGCGCCCTCCAGTTCATTTGTATTTACTGCAAAGCTCTTGGGAAATCCCAGAATGTCTGTGAACCAGAATCGGACAAATCTGACATTATACTTGTCAATTGCCTCAAATACATCATCTTTAGTCTTCGTCTGTATTGGCATTTTACTTGCCTCCTTGACGTTACAACCTGAAGTTTAAATTTATAGGTATTTGAGATCTATTCATAAAATTTGTGAAAAATTATGAACACAAATACTCTTTTAAAAATTTGCTTAAGATACTGTTATATTCCCTTAATGATTGACAGGCAACTTCATGCCAGGCAAAGTCTCCCACAGTTATGCATTTCGTGGCTCAGAAAAGCCACTTATTGGAAAGACAATAGGCGATATGTTTGACGAGATTGCTGAAACTTATCCTGATAATGACGCAATTGTTTCACTGCACCAGGGCGTGCGATATAGTTATCGGGAGCTGCAAAAGGAGCTGGACCGTGCCGCGAAAGGATTCATAGCCTTGGGCATTAAAAAAGGCGACCGCCTGGCAATCTGGGCGACAAACATAGCGGAATGGATCATCACTCAGTTTGCCACGGCGAAGGCCGGCATCATAATGGTGAATATAAATCCGGCCTACAGGACTCATGAGCTGGAGTACGCACTGCGCCAGTCGGAGACTCAGACGCTATTGCTGCTCGATCGATTCAAGGGATCAAATTACGCCAAGATGTTTTACGAGGTCTGTCCAGAGGCTAAAACCAGCAAGCCAGGGAATATTCATTCAGATAAACTCCCCTTCCTGAGAACTGCGGTGATGATTCGTGGTGAGAAGCAGCCTGGCATGTATTCCTGGGATGAGGTCATGACGATGGGTGAGGCAGTTCCCGATGAGGTGCTAAGAGAGCGCCAGGATAGCCTGGACTTCGACGATCCCATAAACATTCAGTATACATCTGGCACAACGGGATTTCCAAAAGGAGTGGTGCTGACGCATCACAACATCCTGAACAATGGCTACTTCATCGGGGAGTGCATGAAGTTCACAGAAAAGGATCGGCTCTGCATCCCTGTGCCCTTCTATCACTGCTTTGGGATGGTTCTCTCAAACATGGCCTGTGTGACTCATGGCGCGACAATGGTGCTCCCAGCCGAGTACTTCGATCCTGTATCCACAATGGCCGCCGTTGAGAAAGAGCGCTGCACGGCATTGCATGGCGTTCCAACGATGTTCGTGGCGGAGCTAGAGCATCCTGATTTCTCCAAATACGATTTTAGCAGCCTGCGCACTGGGATTATGGCAGGGTCTCCATGCCCAATAGAGTACATGAAGAAGGTCAATACCCTAATGAACATGAAGGAGATCGTGATAACCTACGGACAGACCGAGGCTTCGCCCGGAATCACAATGTCTTCGACAGACGACTCTTTGGAGATGAGGGTTTCGACCGTCGGCAGGCCAATGCCGCATACTGAGATAAAGATCGTGGACCCCAAGACCGGTAAGATTGTCCAACGTGGCGAGACGGGTGAAATTTGCGCCAGGGGCTACATGATCATGCGCTGCTACTATAATAATCCCGTAGCGACCGACCAGGTCGTGGATAAAAACAGGTGGCTGCACACGGGAGACCTTGGCATACTCGATGAGAATGACTACTGCAAGATCACCGGCCGGCTGAAGGACATGGTGATCCGAGGCGGAGAGAATATTTATCCGCGGGAGATAGAGGAGTTCTTCTACACACATCCAGC
Source organism: uncultured Methanotrichaceae archaeon (assembly GCA_964604285.1). Lineage (GTDB taxonomy): Archaea > Halobacteriota > Methanosarcinia > Methanotrichales > Methanotrichaceae > Methanothrix. The sequence continues at coordinate 39,776 of CAZRYL010000004.1, read as the reverse complement.
TATAAGCGACGTACAGGTCATTGGTGTTCCCGATGCGAAGTATGGGGAGGAGCTCATGGCCTGGGTGAAGCTGAAGAAGGGCGTTTTTACGACTCCTGAGGAGATAAAGGCCTTTTGTATCGGGAAGATCGCGCACTTCAAGATTCCCAGGTACATCAAGTTCGTAGATGACTTCCCCATGACCGTAAGCGGCAAGATTCAGAAATTCAAAATGAGAGAGATGTCAATTAAGGAACTGGGCCTGGAGGAAGTAGCTAAGATGAAGACTGCCTGATGCCTTTTTGGCCCTTGACCATTTTTCGCAACAGTGACCTGGCTTTTTGCATTTTAAGCAAAAAAAAGTCAATAATTGTAATTAATGATAAATTTTTATCGATAGTTTTTTTAATTTGAATAACATAATGATTTGGGATCTGCATGTTTAAGATAGTCAGGCGCAAAGAAATGGCAGGAGGGAATATAATCCTCAATGAGATCGAGGCGCCCATCATTGCCCGCAAGGCCCAGCCAGGACAGTTCGTGATTCTCAAAGCGAACGAAACTGGGGAACGCATACCGATGACGATGGTGGATTCAAGCCCTGAGAAAGGAACAATAACCATTCAATTTGCCGTGGTTGGCAGATCTACAATCCTCTTCAGTGAGCTTCAAGAGGGAGATTCCTACCAGAATGTTGTGGGACCTCTGGGACGCCCCACTCAGTTGGAGAAAGTGGGGACGGCGATATGCATTGGCGGTGGAACTGGTGTGGCAGTTCTCTATCCAATTGCCAAGAAGCTCAAGCAATTGGGAAACAGGGTTATCACCATCATAGGAGCCCGCAGCAAGGAGCTCATAATCCTTCGCGAGGAGATGGACGCGGTATCCGATGAGCTGCAGATATGCACGGACAATGGTTCTTTTGGCCGCAATGCACTTGTCACTGAACTGTTGGAGGAAGTCTTGAAAAAAGAGACTCCAGGAGTCGTTGTGGCAATTGGGCCTGTGCCGATGATGAGACGCGTTTGCGATATCACCAGGCCAAATAACATCAAGACCATCGTCAGCCTCAACCCTATCATGATCGATGGAACCGGCATGTGTGGAAGCTGCCGGGTGGAGGTGGGTGGCGTGGTCAAATTCGCCTGCGTTGATGGGCCTGAGTTCGATGGGCATGAGGTCGACTTCGATCAGCTTACAGACCGTCTGCAAGCCTTCAGGGATGAAGAAAGACAGGCCATGAATGCACACGTGGGCTCACAAGTGCACAGGTGCAGGATGGAGGAGGAGATGGCAGTCAAGGATTTGGGCGAAGCTGGTGCAGCTCTGGTCAGGGCGGCGTGATCATTTTCAGATGAATATCAGCCTTCTCCAATTCAGGTAGTTTATGATGAAATCCACGGCTTCGACGATTTCGCTGTCCTGGGGAAGGCTGTCCATCAGCTTCTTCAGGTAGCCCCTCTCCTCTATGCAAGAGAGGGTAACGGGAAAGTAGATGTCGAAGACCCAACTCAAGTACATCAATCTCATGTCGTTTAGGTTTTTCAAAGTCGCAATCTTCACCATCCTTCCTTTCAGTATGTCCAAGATCGCTTCCCTGGAATATCCAGGGCAGTTTTCAAGCCCAAAGTCCAAAGCAGGATTGGGATTCTTAGACCTCGCCTCAAAGTGCTCGACAATTAATCCAAGGATGTCAAGCTTGTCTGCGTCCCGGATCAGACGGGAGAAGAGAAGGCTGCGGGCGCTCTCAGTCTCTGGGATTTCATATTTGTTGTGCAGCCAGATCGCCCTGCGGACCAGGTGTCTTTCATTCTTCGGCAGACTGCGAAGGACGCCTGCGCGGTTCAAGACCTTGAGCCCGAGAGTCGCGTGGTCTGTTGTGATCCGGTCGTCGAAAGATCCATAGTCCTTGAGCTGCTCGAACCTCCCCACGTCGTGCAAGAGGGCAAGCACTTCGGCAAGAGCGAGGTCCTCCTGCCCGAGGTGCAGGGATTTCGCTATCCTTGTGATGTTGTCACAGACTCTGGCGGTGTGCTTCAGCTTGAGGTCTATGTTCTTCTCAAGCTCCGGGTCAGGGCTGTGAAAGCATCTGGTATAATCCAAGAACCAGGCATGGCAGAAGGAGAGGTAGTCGGAGTGCGTGGTCTGAATTGCATGATTGCAAAATCTAGCCTTCAATTGCTTTCACCAGCGCGTAAAGAGTTTCATTCGCAGGCACAGATATGCCATGTTTCTTTGCCAGTCGGATCACATGGCCGTTTATCGAATCAATCTCAGTGACCTTTCCCTTTTGCACGTCCTGAAGCATACTGGAGGTGTTCAGCGCTGTCTTTGAGGCGACAGAATTGACGAGCTTGAGGACATCATCCTTTTCGGCCTCAATTCCCTCCATCCTGCCGACTTTTACACATTCTTCGATGATCCTCTCGACTGTGCCCTTCAGTTGGCAGGAAAGAACTATGCCGTTGGTTTTTCCGGTCAAAGCAGTAATCGGATTTATAACTGAGTTCACGAAAAGCTTATTCCATTGCTGTTTTTTGAAATCCGGCGCAAATTCTATCTCGTATCCATTCTGCTCGAATCTTTTTTTGAGGAAATCTTTCACGTCGCTGACTATCCGATCCTCAAAAACTGTTTTTGCTAATCCTTTCAGCTCAACCCTTCCGTCCTGCGAAAATTTGACTCCAATGGAGGTCACGCCTTCATAGACCCTTTCGGTTGGCAATTTTAGAATCTCTTTATTTCCCATGCCGTTCATTAAAAGGATGAATGTTGCGCGCGAAAATTTACCGTTTAGCAGGCCATGCTCATCTATCTCCCGGGACACCTGCGGCAGAGAATGGGACTTGACACAGAAGATCACAAGTTCTGGATCGAATGTGGAAGCATTTAGTTCATACAAGCTTGAAAAGCAATGCTTGAATTTGAGGGATTTTGTTCCTTCAAAGAGGCTTACTTTTAAGCCATTTTCTTTTATCTCCCTGATATGGTTCTCTCTTCCCAGAAGCGCAATGTCGTCAACTGCTTTGCCTTCTGATGACTCGATATCTGAGAGCAGAAAGCCGACAAAAGATCCTATCGCTCCCGCTCCGTAAATGAGCGCTCTTATGCTATCACATCCGCAAACTGATGCTCATTCGCGTCTTGCAAATTTTAATTTATCTCTTCGGCAATGCTATCGCGTGAGCCCAGACGATGGATGCTATGAAACCCGACTTTCGTGGGACGGCAAAAGAGTTTTAGGAGATGGACGGATACTGTCCATTAGGAGCCAGCAAAAAACGATTTAATCTTGAGGGAGCATATTATGAAGCATATTCTCGTGGCCGCCTTGCTGGCCACAATAATGCTGATTTCAGCAGTTTGGGCTGAGGAGATTGCAATGAAGAGCATTAAGGTTAATCTCGGCTTTGAGAAGGTTCCAGATGTGCACACATGCAAAGGACAGGACATCTCGCCAAAGATTGAGGTTCTTGGGCTGAATGCCACATCCATGGCAGTGATAGTAGACGATCCTGATGCACCGTCGGGCACCTTCACCCACTGGCTTATCTGGAACATACCGCCCACAGAAGTTATACCTGAGGCGATTCCAAAAAATGCCACGATCAAGAAGCCCATTCAGGCAGTTCAGGGAACGAACAGCTTCGGAGAGATAGGGTATGCGGGCCCCTGTCCGCCACCCGGAAAACCGCACAGGTACTTCTTCCGCGTCTTCGGGTTGGACAGCATGTTGAACCTGCGGCCAGGATCAACGCGCCAGGACCTGGAGAAAGCCATGTTAGGCCACTTGCTGGCACAGGGGGAGGCCATGGCGACCTATGGACGGTGATCCTTTGGGCGATTCACCAAAATAGCTCGGACAGGAGCGGCTTCTGCATCCTTTACTTTGATAGGAAGGCAGATGAGGGAATATCTTCCGGGAAAGACATTTGCAAGATCGATGCCTTCCAGGATAAGGATGTCATTTTCCAGGAGAATTCGATGAACAGGAACAGAATCGTCACCATATCTGTCAACAGAGAGGCAATCTATGCCCACCAGGCTGACTCCCATGGAGACACAAACTTGGGCCGCGTCCCTGGAGAGATGAACGTAATCTTTTGAGAACATGGGGCTGTGCAATAGGCGGCGAGAGGAATTGTTCGTCTTGAAGAGCAGAGCCTCCCCTCTATTTACCACAATGTCATTCAGAGCAGAAACGGGAATCGGGCCGCCCTCGTCTTTGCCATCAAAATATATCACCTGAGCTGGAAGGATAAAACGACCTGGTGGGTACATCTCCAGGGACTTGCCACCTTTAATAATATGAGATGGAGCATCAATATGGGTGCCTGCATGCGAACTCATGCTAAGAGCTGAGAGACTGTACCCTGCACCGTTCTGTAATCTTGCAATCCACTCCAGGGTGTATTGTCTGTCACCAGGATATGTGGCCACACATCCCAGAGATATGCTGATGTCATAGGTTATTGTATTTTCGAGCGGATATTCGTTATGCATGCCACATGAGATATATACGTTATTTCTTGTCAAGAACTTTTATGAGATGATATCCAAACTTGGTCTTAATGGGTCCCAGTACCTTTCCTTTTTCGCCTTCGAAAGCTGCCTTCTCGAACTCCTGCACCATGCGGCCTTTGCCAAACCAACCAAGGTCTCCGCCACTTTTGCTCGATGGGCATTGCGAGTACTTCTTGGCCATCTCGGCAAAGCTCTGGCCCGCAGCAAGCTTTTCTTGAACCTCTTTTGCTTTCTTGTCGGTCTTGCACAGGATATGTGCAGCATGTACTTCTTTTACCATTATCAGCAATCATGCCCCGTGAAGAATAAATAATTAGGGGTCCAGTGCCAAAGATGATCGATCAGGGCCTGCTGGCGGAGAACGCCCGGGATTACCTAGCGATGATCTCCTGCACCCGGCCCACATTGCCGTCCTGCAGCCTTACCTTTATGCCGTGCGGATGAAAGTTGGAGTTCGTCAGGATCTCTTTCACGATTCCTCTAGTCCTCTTGCCGGTGCGCTGGTCCTTCTTGAGGACTATGTCCACCACCAGACCAGGGCGGATGTCTTTGCGCTTCTGTCCGCTTCTCGCTTGTGTCATCTCAGATTCCATATTCATTAACCTCACCAATCTCTCTTTCCAGGTCGGAAAGATATCTCCTAAGCACCTCAGCCCTCTGGCTGGCAAGCTCTCTGGCGGTCTTGGTATGCATCCCTGATTCAAGCTTCAGGAGCTTTTTGAAGAAATGATCCAGATTCCACTTTTTGTCGTCAGGCTCTCTGGTCCTGCAAAATGGGTCGTCAGGATTGTAAAGCGCCCTTCCAAGTGTTCCTCCGGTCGTGAAGACCCTGGCAATTCCTATCGCACCCATGGCATCCAGCCGGTCGGCATCCTGAAGAATCTTGGCCTCCAGGGTGGCAGGAACGATGCCCTTGGAGAATCGGTGAACATCCACCGCATAAAGCACTTTTTGCCTGACCTCCATTGAACGTCCGATCTTAATCAAGAAGTCATCGACGATTCTTGCGCGCTGTGATTCCGTCCCATCGGATAGTTTTGACCAATCTCCTGCATCGTGCAAAAGAGCTGCAAAAAGCAGCACCTCCATGTCAGCGCCCTCTTTTTCTCCGATGATTTGAGCGTTATTGTAGACCCTAATGATATGAGAAAAGTCGTGGGCAGGGTCTGCTTCGTTATACATGGTCTGAATTTCGCTCAATACAGATTTAATATGGATACCATTCCTGGAACACATCAAATCGATATTTTTTAGCTCTGGAGATAAGAGGGTTTCGAAAAAGGGCTCTTCGCTAAATTGTGTGGGTGAATTCTGGCGTAATTTTCTCCGCTATGTCTCTGTGGTTGAGTTAGAGCATCGCGTTTCACCACAGAGGCACAGAGAATTTTGTGATCCCCATAACAGCGAGGAGCCAAAAAAATAATTCTGGACTCCAAATCCAGAACCTATGTCACATCGATTGTTATGTAGTTGCTCGGCTTGTCGAACAACGTGAACAGCGACATGTGCCTGCCAGGCGTGTCAGCATAGAACCAGATGTACTTGTAACCAGGAGTATTGAAGCCATAGCTGTAAAGCTTGATGGTTCCGTCGGGGTAGAACTCATACATCTTCATCGTTCCAGTGTAGGGCACATACATCAGGTTCTGAATCCATCCGCCAGTGGGACATGTAGCGTACCACGACCAGCCAGCAGACGACGCGACCCACAGCGCTGGCGAGTTTGCCGGAAACGTCTGAGAAAACGAGGTCCAGGGCATGAAAGTTCCGCTGTAATACACTGCAGTTGGCGGAGCGGTCAACACATCGTAATTCAACAAAACCTTCTGTTGAGTTACCGGCGGAGCCTGGGTGGTGTATGTCGCAGTTATCTTGCTGCTTGTCACGGTATTTGACGTCCTCCCAACAGATCCCAACGGTATCACCGACTTTCCGGTCTGGACTGTTGAGGTAACCGATTCTTGAACGACTGTAGTGGCCGTTCCAGGTGTGGTAGTGCTGACCACTGTTGTCTGAGTGGGCAGCCCGGAAGCTGACTGGGGCGCTCCAGGATAAGCGCCGAATGTCCCAAGACCCGTCTGATCATCCCCGGCCAAAACAATTCCTGCCAATGAGATGCCCAGGAATAAAATACTCAACAGCAACAAAGCTGCACGCAAGTTGAAGCTCATATAACCTCTCCTATCCCTCATTTAAATTCGTCACAATTGTAGCTTGACATGAGATCCATGAGCTATGCCACATCGATCACAATATAATTGCTCGGAATGTCGGCTATTGTTAGCATTGTTATGTACCTTCCAGGCGTGTCCGCACGGAACCATCTGTACTTGTAGCCCGGCGTGGCAAAGCCATAGCTGTAGTACCTTGTAGTTCCATCTGGATAGAGATCATAGACCTTCATAGCTCCGGTAACCGGAACGTACATCAGTTCTTGCATCCAGCCGCCTACTGGGCAAGTTGCATACCAGGACCAGCCAACCGATGATGCGATCCAGAGCGCAGGGGAGTTCGCAGGGAATACCTGGTAAAATGATGTCCAGGGCAAATAAGAGCCACCGTAATATACTGCCGCTGGTGGAGCGGTCTGGATATCATAAGCAAGCAATACATTCTGCTGCATTGCTGGTGGTGCCTGAGTGTAATACAAAGCAGTTACAGTACCCTGGCCAGATGTCGTAATGGAGCTTGTTTCGGTTGTCACTTGCTGCATTGAAGGCGTTGTTGTGACAGTGGTGGGCTGCGTCGGATATGCGGCGGCAGTCGTCGGCGTTGTAGTCGCAGACGGTGTTGGAGTAGGTACCTGGGTGGGCGCACCTGGATAAGCGCCATACGTTGTTGACTCATCCAGGGCTGTCACAACTCCTGTCAACATAAGTCCTAGACATAAAATGCATAGGACCAACAATGAATTCGGCTGTATGTCTCTCAATTTTTAAACCTCCCACATTCTTTTTTTGAATTTTATGGTTTAAACATCATATGATATATACGAATCTACTCGCAAACTTTTTTGTCTTCGCAAATTTCTGTGGGTAACCTTTTGATATCGATTCTCAATTCCTGATACACGGCCTCACAGTGAGTCTGGAATGAATCATACCCCTTTCACTACTTTCGCACCGGACTGATCAACTATATCTTCATTGGCAGCAATCTTTCGTGCATCCGCCAATCTTCAGACTCGCAGGGTCTGGAATACAAGTAGGTTGCCCGCAACCATATACCCCGTAAAGTTGAACCTGGATTGGGCAACAACATGTTAGGCGCGGACTGGGTCGTGCTGAGACTGTGCCGACTGCAGCCTCGATGTAATCGAGGTATATTCAAGCCTGTGGAGAAATCGAAGGTGTTCCATGAATCAGGAAGCCCGAACCCGTTTATGGGTTTGGGAGGAGGTCGCCTCTGCCGATCCCAATAAATATATTGGTTGCGCTCAAAAAGTGGTTGCGGTCAAAACGAACATGAGATCAAACTTCTGAGGTGTGCAAATGACTGCTGACAATTCAAAAAGAGATATTAAAAAGAGGCTAACTCCACTCCAGTTTCATGTAACCCAGCAATGCGGCACAGAGCCACCCTTTCAGAACGAATTCTGGAACAACAAGAGGCCGGGCATTTATGTGGATGTGGTATCAGGCAAACCTCTATTCAGCTCGCTGGACAAATTCGACTCTGGAACAGGCTGGCCGAGCTTCACCAGGCCCATAAAGGATGAAAACGTTGTCACCAAGGTTGACAACAGCTACGGCATGAGAAGAGTGGAGGTGAGAAGCCGGGAGGCCGACAGCCACCTGGGTCACGTCTTCGAAGACGGCCCCGCCCCCACGGGCCTGCGCTACTGCATCAACTCCGCTTCTTTGCGCTTTATCCCCGCGAAGGATCTGGAAAAAGAGGGATACGGCGAGTACAGCAAGCTGTTTGCCGGGGAGACTTCCAACAAAGGAATGGAATCAGCAAAAAGCTCTTCGGAAAGCGATCGGAAATACGAGCTGGCCACCTTCGCAGCGGGCTGCTTCTGGGGCGTGCAGTCTCTATTCAAACAGGTCAAGGGCGTGGTGGAGACCACAGTGGGCTACACAGGCGGAAACACTCCCGATCCAACATACCGCCAGGTCTGCACCGGCATCACTGGCCATGCCGAGGCGGTGCAGATAAAATTCGATCCCAGCATCGTGTCCTACGAGGAGCTGCTCTCACTTTTCTGGAGGATGCACGATCCCACCACTCCCAACCGGCAGGGCCCGGATGTGGGAACTCAGTATCGCTCCGCCATATTCTACCACAGTGAGGAGCAGAGAAAAGCTGCAGAAAAGTCAAAAGAGGACTTCGACCGCTCTGGGGTCTATGGAAATCGGGCCACAACCCAGATCGTCCCGGCCTCGACCTTCTATGCAGCTGAGGAGTACCATCAGGACTACTTCGAGAAGCAGGGCAGAGGAGCGTGCCACGGGCTGAGGAGGATATGAGGATGTATGCGAGTCCCTGTTCGGATGTTTTCAATTTCTTGGAGTTCCTGCGGGCATGAGGGAGTGCGCTCGCCTGTAGGATGTGGGCGGGCAATGCGTTGCTCTTTTGCCAAGCTGTCTTTTTGGCGTGGATCATCTGGCTTTTCTAATACCTGAATTTCTGGTTTGCGTAAGTCAGATTGCTGAATAGCGCTAACCTGTGAGGCGATGGACTTTTTTGTAAGATCAGCTCTTTTTATTTGATTCTAGCGATGATTTTTCAGTAAAGCAAGTACGCGACAAGATGATGAGGGCAACTTAGCCATGCTCAAGCTTCTATCATCAATGAAAAATACATATAGTACATAAGTTAAGAATAACCCGGAAAACTATGTCGCCTCGATCGCTCTTGCTTTGTTTTTTCCTTCTCCTTGGGCTCGGCTTGGCTGCAGACATCCCCTGCGGCTACAACGAAACAGGCTTTCACGATATCGCATCGCCAGACACGGCAACAGTCATATCCGGGTCCACCACTCTGAGCGCCCCGGCCCAAGATCAGGGCTCATCCGTGTCAGGCGTTCCACGCATATCTGATCCTTCCCAAGAGGTCAAGAGCAATATAAAACTGATCGAGGCAGCTGTGGACCCCGAGAATACCATCACCCGCAACAAGGCGGTGGAGATAGCATCCGACGCTCCAGGTCCGTATAACATCGATCAGATCTGTTACCTTTACAAATACCTCAAAGACAACTGGGAGTACGTCTCAGATCCAAGAGGCATCGATTACATCAGCTCTGGGAACAACACCATAACGCTCGCAGAAAAGATCGCAGCCCGACAGAACAGAAGCGTGGCTGGAGCAGGCGATTGCGACGACTATGCTGTGCTCACAGCATCCCTCATAGAGGCGATCGGCGGCGCCACCAGAGTTGTTCTAGCCTACGGCGCTGGACAGGGACATGCCTACACAGAGGTGTATCTGGGCGATACAGGCTCAAACTCCACCAGGGCCATCCTCAACCTTCTCCAGAAAAAGTATGGTTGCGACCTGATTTATGGCCATCTGACTGAGGAGAACAAGAGCTTCTGGCTCAACCTCGACTGGAACAGCACTCATCCTGGCGGCCCGCTCTTCAAGTCGCCCAAGCAGTCCATAGCATTCGTGCGCCAGAACTACATAAGAGCCCCCGTGGGCCTTCCACCAACTTACGCCCCTCTAGTCAAAATGGGCATTTTAAATTGCAAAGTTCTGGATGTGGATGGCAATCCCCTCGCCTGCACTGTGACGGTCTCGGGCGGAGGCAGACAGATTCCCATCAGCGTCGATCTTTCAGGCAAATTCCGAGAGATGCTTCCAGTTGGAGATTACACAATAACTGCAAGCAAGTCCGGCTACAAATTCGAACCGAAGACAGTGACAGTGCTGGAGGACCTTGAGGCGTCTGTCGACCTTACAGGCGCCCGGGAAAATGCACCCAATATCCAGATCGTCACTGAAGCGACGGACCCTGTCAAGCGTTGTGTCTACTACACGAGGGACACAGAAGGCCACCAGGTCTTCAAGATAAGGGTCTACATCACAGGCCCGGATATTGCCAGGATCAAGTCGGTCAAGTACTCCCTTCATCAGACCTTCCAGAAGCCTGAGCATATCAGCACCGATGCATCCAGTAACTTCGAGATGATCTTGTGGTCCTGGGGGCGCTTCGTGATGCCCATCACTGTCACAACAATGGATGGAAATGAGTATGAGTACATGTATCCTTTCACATTCCGCGCTCAACTCGAAGACGCCCAGAGAAGCGGGTACAGGTTCATTGATGCAACAAGTGCATGGGATGTAATCGGTGGGTATTGAGCAGATAGTGCCGGATCGCAAACTTTTTCATTGAGCAAGAGTTGTGTGATTATTGGATGTCCAACCACGCCCTCATTCTGTTATGTGCCATATTTCTAAGTGCAAATGCAGCAATCGGCGAAGATATCCCTTTTGTGTTCAACGAGAGATCTTCTGGCGCATCTGATTTCACCTCCGCCCGGCTAGAAAGCATGCGCTCTTCAATCTCTGATATCTCGAATATGCCGTCGATATCTAATCCAGCAGACAGTGAGGTTCTCGAATTTCCTGTTACGGGCGGGGGAAATGCTCCAGAAAGCAAGACAGAAAAAAAGGTTGGAGAGCTGAAGGATATCTTTAACTCAAGGGTGGAGCCAGAAAATTCCAATGTCCATGAGAAGGCAATCGTGCTTTTAGCCAAGAGTCCAGGTGATTATACAATTGATCAGATCTGCTCTATCTATGATTTTCTGAAAGAGGGCTGGCGCTATGTGAGAGACCCAAGAGGCGTAGATTACTTCATGTACGCCAATGAGAGCTTGAGGGTTGGAGAGAAGGCAAGCTGTATAGGCGCTGGCGACTGCGATGATTTTGCCATTCTTATGTCGGCCCTCATCGAATCTGTCGGAGGAACTACACGAATTATTTTAGCTCACAACAATAGCACTGGAGGGCATGCTTTTACAGAGGTTTACATCGGCCAGCTGGATAGCCAAAATGGTCATGTGGAAGACGTCCTCGAATGGCTGCGAAAAAACCTCAACATAGATAAAATCTACACTCACGTTGATACCGAGACCAAAGAGGTCTGGCTGAACCTCGATTGGGGAGCGGACGAGAAGGGGTATGCACACCCCGGAGGGCCTTTCTTTCAAGGTGACAGATACATAAATCTCAACGTAAGAGACCGCTTCGGCAAGACGCCATTGAACCTGCCAGAAAATCCCACTGCATCCTCGGTGCAGCCTCAGTCAACTATTCAGGAGAAGGCATCGTATCAACAACCCGAGGTCTCGAGCGCCGTTTCTGTTGCTCCAATTCAGGTCTCGCCAGGACAGGCTATTCCGCCAGGAGCAGGACCTATGGACTGGTACACGAATACGAGGTGAACAAATTAATATAGTTCTTTGACGCTCTTGGCTTGATGATTGACGAGGAGGGATTATCGTTCAGTTAGGCCTTTCGATCTTATTGATTATTTCTTGTATAGCAGTTCCTTCAGTGCAGGGGCAGGTGTATTATGGAATGAGTCCTGACGTAGGAGAGGTCTCTTCGGGAAACTACGGAGAGACATCTATCACCTATTCTTCGTCTTACTCAGGCACGTCCGGAGGCTACTCTAGCTATCCGGGCACCCCACAGCAAACATCATTTAGCACACAGCCTGCAAATACGCAACAACAAGCAGTCTCGCAGACTGCAACCCAGCAGGGCATGACAAGCACCCTGGCTCAGACATTCCAGGCACCCCAGCCATCGGATCAGCAGACTCTGCTTGCGTATAACATCCTGGCAAACCAGCCTGCAAGTGTCTTTTACAATCAGGTCATGCTGCCCTGGCAGACATTTGTCTCCACCTTCCCAAAGAACATGCCCATGTTCTGGATAAACACCCAAGCAGGTTGGCAGTGGTATGCTACCTGCCCGCTGGGAGGATGGGCTCAGGAGATCATGTTTATTCCTCAGACAGGAGCCCTTGGAGTATACGAGATCTATCCCGACAGGACCACCAAATTTTATGATTACGGCTATGCAACCCCGGGTTATCACTACATCTGGTTCAACGGAGACACGCCTGGACGCCACACATGCATAGTAACTGTAGATAGATTGCCGAGCAATGCAGTGGCCTTTGATGTCATTTAACTGAAAAATACAGGGTGAAAAGTATGCAACCAAAGCAGTGGATCGTACCTATGGTGCTTGGGATATGTATTTTTTTAACTGTAACCGCATCGTCCCAACCCGCCCCGGATGGACAGTATCCTTCTGGTCCTGGTTATCTAGGACCAAGCTATCCACCAGACATGAGCAACCAAGGACCAAATTACCCTGGCTATCAGGGACCTCAAAATGGACCTGGAACCCCATTGCCAGCGGATAGTGAAGGTGGACATCCTGCAACAGGTCCGAATAGCTCGCAGCCTCTTTCTGCACCATCGGGCTCCAATACGGAGGCTCTCAGCTATGCTGAGGGGCAGTCATTGAGCCAGCAGGACGTGGCACTTAGCGGAGGGCTTAGTGGTGGCTCTGGCAGCGGAGATATGGCCTTCATGCTAGTCGCAGGTCTGCAGGTCTGGACAAGATACAATGGGATGTGGACGACGGATCCTGCCGCAGTATTCTTCTGGCGAAGCACAAGCCTGCTCTCTTACAACGATCAGGCTCAGACCGTGTGGTCCTGGGAGAGATATCCCAACGGGCAGCAAAGCTGGCGAAACCTGGGTTACAGAATGCCAGGGTACTTCCACGGCAGGTTCATAGGCGATGCCCGTGGCTGGCACGAGTTGGCCATGTGGGGCAGCATATCTGGCTGGAGCAATGTGGTTTGGATCTATGTATGGTGAAGATTTAGCTGCTCTTTCAAAAAAATGGGTCTTCGCTAAACTCGTGTAGGTGAAATCGGGCAAAAACATCTCTTCTGTGCCTTTTGTGCCTCTGTGCTGGAGCATCACGTTTGATCACAGAGGCACAGAGAATTTGCGATTCATATGGCGGGCAGCACCGGACAGTAAATCGTTGAAAGGAGATAAAAATGACGGAGGACCTCAAAGCAGTCTACAATTCAGCTCCTGAGATTTTCCAGAAGCTAAAAAGAGAGATCGATAAAGTCGTAGTCGGCCAGAACGTAGCCATAGAGCAGCTATTGGTCGCCATTCTATCCGGCGGCCATGCCCTCCTGGAGAGCAATCCGGGCCTCGCCAAAACGCTCCTGGTGAAGACGACTGCATCGTGCATGGGCCTTGGATACAGCAGGATTCAGTGCACACCCGATCTGATGCCTGCAGACATCACTGGCACAACTATCATCGAAGAGGCGGATGGCAGCAAAAGATTCAGGTTCGAGCCAGGTCCTGTATTCTCCAACATCGTCCTGGCCGATGAGATCAACAGAGCCTCTCCAAAGACACAGAGCGCTCTTCTGGAGGCAATGCAGGAGAAGCAGGTAACCGTCGGAAATAAGACTTATTTTCTGGATAAGCCCTTCTTCATCCTGGCCACACAAAATCCAATCGAGATGGAAGGCACATTCCCTCTGCCTGAAGCGCAACTTGACAGATTTTTGCTCAAGATATTCATGGAATATCCCACCCTGGAAGAAGAATTAAAGATATTAGACAGATATTCAGGCCGTGAGGAGCCTGTGGTGGAAAAAGTGGTCAGCAAGGAGGAGGTCCTCTCGCTGCAAAAGCTCTGCCGCGACATACCCGTCTCAGATGACTTGAAAAGATCCGCGGTGAATCTCGTGCTGGCCACACGCAAGTGGGAAGGTGTCCAATACGGAGCAAGCCCAAGGGCAACCATCGGCCTAATCGTCTCTGCCAAGGCCAGGGCATTTTTGCAGGGCAAAAATTACGTATCCAAGGAGGACTTGCATGTCATGGCCTATCCGGTCCTGAGGCACAGGCTCATTTTGGGGTTCGAGGCGGAGCGCAAAGGCCTGACGCGAGATCAGGTGATAACCGATCTGCTGAGGAGCCAAAACCTCTGATGGATTTTAGTTATGGACACTGAGTTCTTCAAAGAGCTGGAGAGGTTCTCCCTTCTGGTAAAGAAGCGAGTCTCAACGGCTTACAGCGGTGGCAGGAAGTCGCTTCGCTTCGGCCACGGCATAAGCCCCGTCGGATACAGGGAGTACCGAAGAGGGGATGACTTCAAGCTTGTGGACTGGAAGGTCTACGGGCGAACTGAGAAGCTCTACATCAGGGAGCATGAGGAGGAGCGAAGCCTTGTGGTGCATATTCTCCTTGATGGCAGCGGTAGCATGGGCTACGAAGGAAAGTTCAATTATGCATCTCGCCTGGCAGCGGGGTTTGCATATCTTGCGACCCTGGAGAACGAGAAGTATGCAATATCACTTTTCTGCAAGAAGCTTTATCCAGGCGAGCCGAAGCGCGGACGAAGGCATCTATTCCAGTCCATCGATTATCTGGACAAGGTCTCACCTCATGGTGGAACCAGTCTCAAGTTGATCTCAGATCAGTTTGAATCACTGATCACAACTACCAGCCTCGTGGTGCTGATATCCGACCTGCTGAGCGAGACCGAGGAGATAGTATCGAGCATCTATCGGCTTTCTCGGCACGACCTGGTTGTGATCTCAGTCCTGGCGCCGGAGGAAGTAGATCTTCGTTTCGGCGGCGACATGAAGTTCGTAGATCTGGAGACGAAAAAGCCTCTTGTCACACGCATAACCGAAGGAGAGCGCAAAGAATATCAAAGGAAGCTGCAAGAGCATAATTCCCGCATTGCTGCTACATGCAACCAGGTCGGAGCGGACTTTTTCAGCTTCAGGACTGACATGCCCATCTTCGAGGCATTCTCTGAGATGCTGACACGCGCATTGATCTGGAAGACATAATTGAAAAGACAGCCCGTGTGGAAAGGCCCAAGGGAGAGACGAAAAGGTGAATGTGAAGCTCGGCTATGGCGAAACTTTTCTAGAACTGCAGGCGCAAGACGGCATTGAGGTTGTGCTTCCAAAAGAGCTTGCAGCCGCAGGCCCAGGAGAGATCGAGAGATCCCTGAATCATCCTGTAGGCAAGAGCCTGGAGGCGTTCCATGGATGCAGGTCAGCCTCAATACTGGTCAGCGACATCACCCGTCCATCTCCAACTCATCTCATCTTGCCACCACTGATCAATGTGCTAAAAGATATGGGCATCTTGGATTTTATGGTCGTATTTGCCCTGGGAACGCATCGGAGGATGTCGATTGACGAAGAAAAGTTCCTTTTGAAAAGCAGTGCGAGCCTGCCTCATATTCAGCATGATCCAAAGTCCTGCGTTCCCCTGGGCTGCACGAAGCGAGGAACTCCAGTGGAGATCCTGGACCGCGTGGCCTCCTCCGACCTGATCATTGCCACTGGCAACATTGAATATCATTACTATGCAGGCTACAGCGGTGGGGCAAAAGCTGTCTTGCCAGGCGTAAGCTCAGAGAAATCCGTCATCAAGAACCATGAGCTGATGAGGGACCCTGGAGCCGCCACAGGAAGGCTGGACAGCCCAGTTCGGCAGGATATGGAGGATGCTGCAAAGATTGCTGGCCTTGATTTCATATTGAATGTGGTCCAAAACAGCAAAAAAGAGATAGTTCAATCTGTGGCAGGAGACTTTATCCAGGCTCACAGGGCAGGAGCAGCCACTGTTGATGCCATGTATCGGCGGGTCGTGAACCAAGCTGAGATCGTTGTGACGTGTGCCGGCGGCAGGCCCAAAGACCTTAACCTCTTCCAGGCCCAAAAGGCCCTGGACAATGCCAAAGACGCTGTGCTGCCCGGAGGCACCATCATACTGGTAGCGGAGTGCTGCGAAGGCCTGGGCAACAAGGTCTTCGAGCGCTGGGCCCGGCAGGCAACCTCTGCGCAAGACTGCTGGGAGCGCTTCGGAAGGGAGTACGAATTCGGAGGGCATAAGGCTGCATTCCTGGCCAGGGAGTCTCTGAAACATCAACTGATACTGGTCTCGTCTCTGCCTGCAAATGTGGCTAGGATGTGCTTCTTTCAGCCGGCCAGGACCCTCGCAGAGGCCCTGGCCCTGGCGAGGGATAGACAGGGAAAGGACGCCCGAGTTCTTGTCATGCCCTATGGGAATCTGACCCTAGCCACCCCAAAATAAAGACGACTCAGTAAACCTACAACAGAAACATATTTAATATGTTCGAGCATAATACCCATCAAGAAATTTAACAACGAAAATGGAGGATACCAATGTTTCTCAGGTTGCTCTTGCACTTTATGTTAAGCATGATGATTCTCTTCGAAATAACATGTGCTGCAGAGCCAAGAGCCTTCGAGAACAAGATATCCGACCGTGCCGACATGAGCGGCATGAACCTGACCGGATTGCAGATGAACAACATGCATATGAATCAGTCGGATTTGCAAAAGACTGATTTGAAAAATTCTAATTTGAATGGTACCTATCTGAGGTCTGCATGGCTCAATGGTGCCAATCTTTCGGGGGCGAGATTGGTAAATGCCGACCTCACAGGAGCATTCATTAATGGCGCAGACCTGAGCTGGTCGGATTTAACTGGAGCTACATTAAAAAGAGCACAGATCACTAAATCCAGGATTAATAATGCCCGTCTTGCTGGATCGGATCTGACTGATGCAGATCTGTCTGACTCGGACCTGTCGAACGCAGATCTGACCGATGCCAGGCTCTTTCGAACAGACCTTACTGGAGCTAAACTCAAGGAGATCTATCTTTTCAGCGCCCAATTGATTGGAGCTCATATAAGCTGGGCAGATCTCAGTGGAGCTTTGCTATCTCGTGCTCAGCTTTCAAGGGCGGAACTTTACAGCTCGAATCTCAGCGGTGCGGACATGACTGATGCCGACTTTACCAGGGCATATCTCATGAGATCAAATATGGCCGGTGCGAAATTGGATTCGGCTAGCATGGCATATGCCGATTTAACGGAAACTGATCTTAAAGGCGCTAGCATGGTACGCACAGGGTTGCAGTATGCAGATCTGACCAGATCTGACCTTTCAGGAGCTGATTGCTCAGGCGCTAGCATGGACTCTGTGCGACTAAATGGCGCGAAGATGAGCAACATCCGGCTCGATCGCGTATTATTGCGCCAAATCGATCTGCGTGGTGTGGATCTCAGCGGTGCATCGCTTAAAGCGGTTAGCATGGATATAGTATACCTGACAAATGCTAATTTGAGCAGCTCAGATCTGAATGGCGCAAAATTTTGCCAGGTTGAACTGACCGGGGCGGACTTGCGGCATGCTAACCTAAATGACATAAGCTACGACCAGTTCACCCTTTACTCTCTTGCGAAGGCGAAACTGGATGGAGCGATAATGTCGGATAGACTAAAATCAGATCTTCAGGCTCTGGCAACAGGAACGAAAGAGCACAGTTGATTTCATCTTGTCATGAATTCATCCAGGCTTCTTTGTGCTGGTGCTGCAAGTAGCTTTGAGGCTGCACGCCACCGGCCAGAAGGCGTTTTTATTCTATTTTCCATCTCAGATAGAGCCTCCTGCAAGCTGCCAAAACGTGACGGAGAAGACTTCATGGCCCTGCGGGCTACCTCCCTGACCACCCAGACCCCCAGAGGGGCCCAGTAAGCATCTGAGATCTCCCGCACCGCCAGGACTCCTGCCTGTCGTCCATGCCCTGCCAAATGCTCCAGAACCGCCAGACGCGCCGCGTAGTATCCTCCAGAAAGCTGGCTGTACTCTTTCCTGGGCCTCCAGTCTTCCCGATCGCTGCCGATGAAGCCATCGGGAGCCCAGATGGATCTTGGCATCCAGATCTCTGTCAGCTCGAAGATGAAGGGGCGCGGCAGGAGCAGGATCTCGAAATGATTGCCCAGATCCTCCCCAGAAAAAAGATAGTAGTCGTTTACCAGAGGCTGATGCAAAACATCTTCCTTCAATGCCTTGCCGATCATATCGTCCGAGGCGGTAATGGACCAGCGCGTCGGCACCAGCTTTCTCTTCTTGCCGAGCAGGCCCAAGGAGAGCATGCGAGAGATATGCTCTATGCCAATTCCCGAGGAGTAAAGCTCTCCTGCTGCGACCGCCGCGCCCACATCAGTGTCTTCAACGATCCTGTCCACCTTCCTTGGAATCTGCGGATTGGTGGTTATCTGCAATCCTTTCAGCTCTCCCGAAGGGCCAGAGGGCAATAAGATACCGTCGAAGCGCAGCTTTCCTTTGGGCGGCTTGATGAAAGAGATCTCTGTGCCTACGGGTGCTTGTGACAATGCTATCTGCTGGCAGGAAGCCAGCAGCTTTCCGGGAGATGCAGCCTCTTTTACAACTATCTTCGTCTCTGTGCGGACCATGGAAGAGCGCAAGGATATGATCTCTCCTATGTCCATGTCAAGGGATGGTTGCTGAAACTCGCCCGCAGGAACCATCGGACCTGCCCGAACCAGAGGGTAGCCATGCCTGCCAACGAAGACCTCAGGGGGTGATACGCCCTCCATGCGCTCACCTAGCTTTGGCAATGCTTGGATCTCCTCCAGACGGCGAAGCACGGGACAGCAGGGCCTGCCACAAAGGCCGCGGCCCTTGCAGACAACGCAATTCATCTCTTTTTTAGCAAGAACCTTATAGGATATATCAGCTATCATTTCACTGATGACTGATAGGTTGATGCCGGCCGTGGCCCAGGACTGGAAGACCGGTGAGGTGCTGATGCTGGCCTACATGAATGAGGAGGCGCTTGCCAAGACCAGGGAGACTGGAAAGGCTCACTACTGGTCCAGATCCCGAAAAAAGCTCTGGCTAAAGGGCGAGTCTTCAGGGCACTTTCAGCTTGTGAAGGAGATCCGGATCGACTGCGACCAGGATGCGATACTGTTGCTGGTTGAGCAGAAGGGCGGGGCATGCCACACAGGATACAGGTCATGCTTTTTCCGCACAATAGATGGTAAAATCGTGGGCGAGAAGGTCTTCAATCCAGAGGACGTCTATTGATGAAGTCCGCTGGCAGATCTTACTCTCTCTACAAGAGTCCCTTTCTACAGGCCAGGGCCTCTTTGCTGCAAGGACGGACGAAAATCGATGTTGCAGGGCCGCTGTCCATGCTGCCTCAAATAAAATTTGCGCTGCAGATGTTCGAGGGACAGTTTCCAGCCCGGGCTGAAGAAAAACTCTCTTTGTCCACCTGGATTCCGCCTGTTCCAAGCCTGGCATTCGATCGGCTGGCAAGCAGCCGCATCAAGGCCATGCTGGGCATGCGCACGCCAGACCAGGTGACAATCTCCATCACTGAGGAGTGCCCCAACCGCTGCGCTCACTGCGCCCTGCCAAATTCAGGAAACAAGCTGCAGCTTTCTTTGCAGACCGTCAAGGACATAATCAGACAGGTCCTGGATATGGGAACCACTCTCGTGATCTTCGATGGAGGAGAGCCGTCAATGTACCGCGAGCTGCCAAAGCTCGTAGAGCTCGTGGATGATCGAGCCATCTCAACCATATTCACCTCTGGGGCGGGATTCACTGCAAAGCTTGCATCCCAGCTAAAAGATGCTGGCCTGTATGCGGTCAACGTCAGCCTGGACAGCCCCATCGAAGAGGAGCATGATCTCATGCGCGGTCGCAAGGGAGTTTTCCTGGATGCAATGCAGGCAATTGAAAATGCCCTTCAAGCTGGCCTGCTCGTAGACCTATACGTGGTTTTGCGCCGCGAGAACATGCACCATCTTAAAGAGTTCCATGAGCTGGCTCGCTGTAAAGGCGCACATGAGCTGACGTTCTTTGAGGTGGTGCCCACAGGACGATGGTCGGGCCGAAAGGAGGCTGTCCTCCTGCCAGAAGATCACGATATGCTGGACAGGTTCGTCTCAAGCTCTGGGGCTCCAAGGATATTCTCAGTTCCACAAGCCTACAGACGCTTCGGCTGCTTCGCGGCGAGTAGCTGGATGCATGTTACGCCTGCAGGAGATGTATACCCCTGTGCCTGCTACCCTCAATCCTGGGGCAGTATATTCGAGGAGCCAGTGAGAAAAATCTGGCAGCGTATGAGTGGTTTTCCGCATAAAGGACGCAAGAAATGCCCTATGCGCGAGAATTAAGTTTCTTTTTAGGCCCCAAACAAAAAATGCTAATCTTAATGCAGCCAAAACCAGTATCCAAATCAAACCAAAATTTTGTTTATCCGTTGATGATCAATAAATCTATATAGGACATTAATCATGAACAATGCGATCGAATTATGGAACTAACACCAGTTCAAAGGGACATACTGACTGCACTGATAAACATTCATCGTGTCGAGGGTAGAGCAGTAAAAGGCGAGGAGATTGCCGAGCTGATAGACCGCAATCCTGGGACCATCAGGAATCAAATGCAATCCTTGAAGGCCTTAAACCTGGTAGAGGGCGTTCCAGGGCCTAAAGGCGGATACAAAGCCACAGGCGCAGCCTACGAGGCACTCAATGTTGATGCCAGCGGAGACGTAGTAACCGTGCCCGTGATCAGGAACGGAGTCCTGGTTGAGGGCGCGACCGCGAGCGAGATCGTCTTCAATAAGGTCATGCATTCCCAACAATGCGATGGCGTTGTGCGGGTTATTGGCAACATCAGAAACTTCGATATAGGTGATGAGATCGAGGTTGGGCCCACGCCTGTAAACAAGCTTTACATCAGAGGAACCGTGGTTGGCAGAGACGATACCATGAGCAGGCTCATTTTGCATATTGCTGAGATGATATCCGTGCCCAAAGTGCCCATCAAGAAGATAGCGCGTCGCGCTGTGCGCATCCAGCCCAATGCTTCTCTTCAGGAGGCTTCACGCATCCTTGTTCACAACGGCGTTCAGGAAGCTTTGGTGGATGACAGCTCGCCTGGATTGATCAATCTGGTCGACATCACCCGAGCCGTGGCTGACGGAAGTACTGCGCAGGAGGTGCGAGAGATCATGACGCGCGGCTTCCTTACCATCGACTCCGAGGAGCCAATCTACGAGGCCATAAAGATGCTGGGTCGGACGGGCGCCAGTCAGCTAGTGGTCTCCGAGGACGGAGTCCTCTGGGGCATCATCAACCCAGGCGACCTCATAAAATCGCTCACTCCGGCCTGATCTCTGTTCCTGTGTGCCCGCCAAGGGCCCCCTTCTTTAAATTTTCTATCTCGCTGCCGAGCACAATAGCAGTAGGGATGCAGCTGCGCTCGATGATCTTGGCCGCCAGAGGGTCCACGGGCGAGCGCGAGCCTGCCTTCATCTCAGTCGTGGCAGCTAACCGGGCCAGGGCCCGTGGCGTCATCATCTCCAGCTTCTTTGCGTCGGGGTCGGCCTCGGGATCCGAAGTGTAGACTCCGTCAACTGATGTGGCCACAATGATTTTGTCTGCTCTGACATACTCCGCCAGCAGTGCCGAGACAGCGTCGGTGGTCTGGCCTGGGGCGAGCCCGCCCATGACCACTATTTTGCAGTCCCTGGCCAGCTGTGCTGCCCTTTCGTATGAGTCGGGGATCTCCTGGGGCGCGGCTTTGCCCAAAGCTGCCACGAGCAGAAGGGCGTTGAGCTTTGTGGCCCCGATGCCAATATTGTCGCAAAAGACCTCGCTGGCGCCCAGGGCGCGGGCCTTCTCGATGTACTCGCGGGCAATTCTTCCGCCGCCAACGACGACGTAGATCTGATGGTCTGCTGCAAGCTCTTTTAGGGCCTGGGCATAGAGGCGCAGGCTCTGCGAGTCCTTTCCGGCCAGTATGGAGCCGCCGAGGGAATAGACGAATATCATGGAACTGGCGAACTCCTGATTTGAATAAAAAGGTTGCTTGTGATATGTGAATATCCAGGTACTCGTCGGCGCCTACGCTTGCTGCGGCAACACTGCCAGCGGTCTAGATCCAGGCTTTTCGGGCGCAGGCCATGGAAGCCCATAAAGGAGGAGAAGATCAGGAACTAAGTTCTCTGGTTTCATTCTGATTTGTGGCAAAATGAAGTGACCACAAGCTCAGCCAAACGGCTCCGGAAAAAAAGAGAAGTAATTGCTGGACCTATCCCAGAACCTTCGTGATCTCGGCGAAGATGGCCTTGATGTCCCCCACGCCAAGAACTGTCTTGACAAGTCCCCTCTTGTTGTAGTAGTCGATCAGCGGCTGGGTCTGGGCGTGATAGGCCTGCAGCCTCTGCTTGACCGTCTCCTCGGTGTCGTCCTGCCTCTGATAGAGGTCAGCACCGCAGGCGTCGCACTTTCCAGCGACTTTTGGCGGGTTGAACTGGACGTGATAGGTTGTTCCGCACTTGCACATCCTCCTTCCTGTGACGCGCTTGACCAGCTCTTCGTCAGGAACATCTATGTTCAAGACCACATCGATCTTCTGGCCGAGCGCCGGGAGGATCTTGTCCAGGGCCTCTGCCTGGGGAATGGTTCTCGGATAACCATCCAGCATCCAGCCGCCCTTGACATCTGGCTTGGCCAGCCTATCTTTTATGATATCGATGAGAAGCGAATCGGGAACGAGCTTTCCTGCATCCATGTACTTCTTGGCTTCGACTCCCAAGGGCGTTCCGTTGCGAACGTTCTCCCTGAGTATGTCTCCGGTGGAGACGTGCAAAACCTTGTATTTGTCAGCGATCATCTTGGCCTGTGTACCCTTACCGGATCCTGGTGGACCGAGCAGAATAATATCCATTAAAGCTTCCTCCTATTCCCTTGACAAAGCAGCCATTGCCGCTTGTGCCCAAGCGAGTTTAGGATACAATCCCATATTTAAAAAACCTTTCTAGAGCGACTCTAGCCTACTAGCGCTGCCGCACTCATAAGAGCGCCTGCAAATAACGGTATCGTGAGGTTGTCGTCCAGACCTCGACGGCGGACGATGATTGCAACAGAATCTGCAACTGTCGCCCCAACGGCGCCTGCAAAATATACACCTATGGGAAGCTTCGTCAGGCTTGAGGAGAGGTAGCCTATGAGGATGCAGGCAGAGAACATGACTGCGACAATTGGCAAGGGCTTGATGCGCCACTTTTCGTTTCGACCCCGCACATTGGAGTTCTCCAGTATGGAGCCCACCAGGCCGCTCACCGTATCGCCCAGGGAGAGAAAAAGCATGGATGCCAGAGCAATCATTGGCGAGAAGAGAACAACTGTAAGCAGGCTGCCCACGATGTAATAAATGTAGCCTGCAACCTTCTCTTCCTCCTGGTCCCTAACCTCTGGCAGGCGTATCCTGCCCTTGAGCCTTCCTGCCTCCAGCAGGAGTGCTATGAACAGGGCCAGGCCGATCATCACTGCGGTGAAAGCCCTGCCGAACATCAGTATGCCTACAGGAACGGACAGGCCCGTCAGATGGATGCACTTTCTCCTGATCTCCTTGACCAGTTTGTAGCGCCACTGCCCGGAGACTGTGCACAAGGGTTACCTCATCCTTCCTGGAATGGAACGCATCACTTTTCTTTCGCAGGCACGACCAGCGTGCCTGCCTCCAGGAACTTCACTTTTCCAACGAGCAGTGACTGAAGGGTGTCAGCTACCTCTTCGATTGCCACTCGAATCTGTTGCATGGAATCTCTATCACGAATGGTGACAGTGCCACGCTCCAGCGTCTCGTAGTCCACTGTTACCTCAAAGGGCGTCCCGACCTCGTCGTTCCTCCTGTACCGGCGACCGATGGAACCTGAAGTGTCCCAGTCTACGCGCAAACCACGAATTCGCAGCTCTTCCAGGATCTTCTTTGCAGGTACTATCAGCTCTTCGCGATCCATCAATGGCAGAACTGCCACCTCAATTGGGGCAACAGCAGGCTTGAACCTGAGAACTGCTCTGGTCTCCCCATCGACGGTGTCCTCGTAAAATGAGTGATCGAGGACAGTGTAAAGTATCCTGTCGATGCCAAAGGACGGCTCGATTACGTGTGGTATGATCTCCTCGCCTCTGACCTCTTCTTCTACGGTCTCGCATGAGACCAGAGAAGGATCTATCTCGATGGACTCGCCATCGACCAAAACTACTATTTTATCCCCTTGCAGCTTTGCAGGTGGCAAAGCCTTGAGGGCCTCGGCAACAGCCTTGGCCTTTCCCTTGAACATCGGCCCCAGGGCCTTGAAGTTCGGCTTGACCACAATCTTTTGGCGCTTGTGGGGCCGGTCATAGTTCACGAAAACGCTGAGGTTGACCTTGCTGGTTGCTGAATGGGCCTTGAGGTCGTAGTCCGTCCTGTCTGCCACCCCAACGATCTCTATCCATCCCAATCGATCCAGGAATACCTCAGCATCCCAACAATCTGCTGCGTAATGGGCCATCTCATCCGCTTTATGCTGCCGGAAACGCATCTTGTCAGGAGCCACGCCCACAGCCAGAAGGAACTGGTAGGTGCGGGCGACGTAGTAGGCAAGCATTTGGTGAGCGACAACTCCCCGCTCGACTGCTTCGCCAAAGGTCATCTCCTCTTCGGTGCCCCTCTCCTGCGCTGCTTGCGAGTAGAACTTCATCTTGATGTCTTTTATCTCAGCAAAGCGGGGATGGGTCTTGTCTCGAGGATCGATGAATATCTCTGCTTCTGCCTGAGTGAATTCCCTCAGCCTGATCACACCTTGGCGAGGTGAGATCTCGTTTCTATAGGATTTACCTATCTGCACTGCCGCGAAGGGCAGAGAGTCGCGAAAGTGGCGTAAAAGCCTGGGAAAGTTGATAAACATGCCCTGCGCCGTCTCGGGCCGCAGATATCCTGTCATCTTGTTGCCAGGTCCGATCATCGTCTTGAACATGAGATTGAACTCATAAACAGGAGAGAGTTCTCCGCCGCATTCCGGGCAGCCAATCTCATTCTCCTGGATGGTCCTGTAGATCTCCTCATTGGTGAGCGCGTCTGGAACCTCGACGATGTGCTTGATGAGGTGATCGGCGCGGTAGATCTCTTTGCACTCCTTGCAGCTGGTGAGGGGATCGGAAAAGCCGCTCAGGTGTCCTGAGGCCTGGTAGATTCCTTCGACTCCGATGGTTGGCGCCTCGATCTCAGCAAACCCCTCCTGAATGACGAAGAACTGCCGCCAGATATCCTCGATGCGCCGTTTTAGCGGTGCCCCAAGAGGGCCGTAATCGAAAAATCCCGCTGCACCTCCATAAAGCTCAAAGGCGGGCCAGAGAAAGCCGCGCCTGCGGGCGAGTTCATTAACCTTCTCGTTTTTATCCATGCCAATCCTCGCTGGGGTTTTAAGAGTATCAGGGTAATTTAATCTTTGTCTTCGAACGACTTAAAAAAGAGTTGAGCATTCAGAGCGGGAAATATTAGCTCTGAAGGCCGTTAGCCAAAGGTGGAGAGTGCTAAAAGCATCCCGAAGGCTGCAGTCACAGTGAATAGAAGAATTAAATCACCGTACTTATTGTGCATCAACTTCCTGAGGCCATACGATATAATGCTGGATTCTTTCTCGTCCATTTCCTCACTCTCCTCTTTCATTCCTAAAACCCCACTCACCCTTTGCATGTACCATAAGAGGGCAGTTTTGATTTAAGTAGCTATTTTTCACATTGAGGTGTTATTAGAGATTTTGTCTCTAATTTTGAATCATATGAGTCTCATATATCCCTCGTATAGGTTAATTTAGTAAGCTCGCAAGAATCTGGCTACAGACCAAGTATCGCGATCTTTGGCCTGAAATGACCAGAGGTGAATATCGAGATAGAACCTTTCAGGCTGCTTTAATTGCGAATGGAACCTTCGTTTGAGAAATTCCCGGAAATCCTTCCATCGTTCGTTCTGCCATGTTTTCAAATATGGTTCGGTGGTTTTGTGAAGTGTATTGCTCAAATCACGGAGAAAATTGGTATGACAGCACAAAATTATTTGGCAACGCTGCTGATATTGGGTTGCATGGCTTTCATGGCATCTGCCGCAGATCAAATTGCACTGACCATTCACGTCCACGAAGGAGACCTCAATGGAACACTGCTCTCGGGCGTCCAGATCACTGGGCAGGATGCATCTGGGAAGGACTTTGATGTAACAACAGATTCAGATGGCATTGCGATTGTAAAGGGCGAACCGGGAACATGGACGTTTGTCTTCAAAAAGAGCGGTTATGAGACACTTTACCTGAATTGGGATGCTACAAAAACAGAGGATACTGCCGCATACCTGGAAAGAGCATCCTCTAAAATGAGCTCATCCTCAGAAGACCAGGTAACCTTGACCATATATGCTCATGAAGGCTCTCTGGAGGGGGACCTCCTATCCGATGTGCAGATTTTCGGAGAAGATGCTGCAGGAGACAGCTTTGAGGCAACAACGGACTCTAGCGGCACTGCAGTCATCACAGGAACTCCGGGAAGCTGGCAGTTTACCTTTGAGAAGAGAGGTTATGAAACACTGACTCTGAACTACGATGTGGCTCAGACAGAGGCTACAGCAGCATATCTTGAGAAGTCTGCCTGATCTTGAGTCTGTCCGATCTAGAACCTGATCTTCAATCTTACGTGGTTTTAAATTTTTTAGTATTTTTTAGTAAAAATTCAAATAAAAAAAGTTAAAGAAATATTTAAAAAAAGATGAATTTTGTACTCTGATTACTCGATGTACTCTGGTTACTCGATCTTCACCTCTCTGCCTTTTCTCTTCTCTTTTTTGTCCAGTTCCAGTGTCAGGACGCCGTTCTTGTAGGATGCTTTTGCGCTTCCCACATCGACAGTTGAGTCAAGTTTGATCATCTTGTAGAACTTCTTATCGTCCTCTGTCTTGATCTCTACACTGTCATCGGCCACGTCGAGTTTTACTTTCTCCTTGTCAACGCCAGGCAGCTCAACGAAGATTTTGTACTTATCCTTCTCATCCATGATGTCGACCATCGGCTCGCGCCCAAGGCTCGGCTCTATGCCCCTGTAAGACGGCTTGATGTTGCCGAACTCCCGGAAGACAGGCTCCTTTCCCGGCTCTGCAGTGTAGCTGAAACCGTAGACGAACGGGCCATATCTCCGTGAGACGCCCATCGGGGTCACCTCCTCGCGAACGAAAGCCTTTAACTCAGGTGGCATGGATTCTTCAAATCTCTTGATCATCTCCTCAAAGGGCTCCCTGAACCAGTCCTCTTCCGGCTTTGCCTTTCTCTCAAAAGGAAAACCCTTTGCAAAGTTCTCGAATATATCGAATATAGATGGATATCTCTTGTCCCACATTCGACCTCACCCCATAGTTACTTTTACATACTAACTTAGGGATAGTGATAAGATATAAACATTTTGTTCTGCTCTCCATTATCACAGCAATATTCAATAGGGAAGAGATACCAAAAATGAGAATGATGATATTGCTCAAAGGCTTGGTACAGTTTGAGGCTGAGATTCAGGGCCTGACGGAAATCCGGTCGCGAGTTATCTGGCCTGACTCAGAAGGCCCATGGATTGAAGGCGGACTGCAAGACCTGATGGTCCACTTCACCTATGCTGCCTGGACGGCTTACAACCTTAAATGCGCATTGTCCATGGTTCTGTCCAGTCACGATGAAAGCCTAAGCCGCAGCGTTTCGGATATGATGACCAAGATGATCTCAGTTATGGGCGCCGTACAGGTTGCTGAGATCAGGCTTACGCGCGAAGCCTTAGATGAGCTGAAGAGAGACCGAATAGAGCCCTGACGCAAGTAATGGAGTTTTGGAAAAGTAGCCCGGCTAGGATTCGAACCTAGGTAGGGAGGTCCAGAGCCTCCAGTGATTGACCGCTACACTACCGGGCTTCGTCTCTTTCCTTGCAGCAGATAGTTATTAATCTATCGATCGGCTGCCACCCCAGCATCTGGGCAACTGAGGAGCGCAACCCATCTCCTTTCATCGAGATCTTCTCGTGTCAATTTCAAATTCGCCATGGGTCCCACGACCTCACGGCCCACAAGAAAATCGTCCACAGGGTTCAGCTCGAAGCTCAGGTTTTTGGTCTTATAGTGCATGGGTACTGCCACAACTGGCCTCAGCTGTCTCATCACTGCATCAGCACCAAGTGCATCTATGGTATATATCCCGCCAACGGGCAAAAAAAGCAAATCCACGGGGCCGATGGCCTCGGCTTGAGCCTGACTTAGAAAATGCCCCAAATCTCCAAGGTGACAGACTCTGATGCCATCCACAGTAAAGCTGAAGATTATGTTCTTGCCACGCAACCGCCCGCGTTCTTCATCGTGGTATGCTGCCAGGCCCAAAAACTCAATTCCAAGGGCCACATGCCGACCTGGCTCTCTGATCACTCTCGGATGGCCCAGCACGGCTGAGACGTTGTTATGGTCTTTGTGGTCATGGCTTATCAAGACTATGTCCGCCCTTACGCGAGGCATAAAATAGCCAACCTCATCCTCATTAAATGGATCTAGTAGGATTGATGGACCTTCCGAGCCCCTCAGGAAGAAGCAGGAATGTCCGAACCAATTGACGATCATAATGGTTAAGAATCCCTCAAGTTAGATGTCCATTTTGATCTGCGCATCAACCACCGCATGAACCACGCCTGGAGAGAACTTCTTCACACGGATACACCGCAAGATCTTCGCTTTTCGGCCCTGTGATTTTGCAGCCTCGATCACATCCTCCATAGCTGCTTCGGGAAATCTCCAGGATGGGACTGTCTGATGGTAGTGCAATATGCCGCCAGGCCGCAATGCTTGAATGCCCTTCTGAAGATATTTGTCTGTTACCTGGACCATGCCCATCACCACTCTATCCGCCACGCCCTCAGGCGTCACCTTCGCGCAATCTCCAAGAACCGGCTCTACTATATCCTCCACGCGATTTAGGGTGATGTTCTGGCATAGATATTCAAAGGCCACAGGGTTCAGCTCAATGGCCATCACCTTGCGAGGACGTGAGTGAACTGCCATTTGCAATGAAAAATAGCCAATCCCAGCAAACATATCCACGACAAACTCGCCTTTTCCCAAATGGCTCATGCGCATACGTTCTTTCAGATTGCCAGCGGAAAACATCACCCTTTGAGCATCTAGCTTGAATAGTACGCCGTTCTCCCGGTGAACTGTCTTTGTACAAATCCCTGCAATCATCTCCCGCCTGGGCTCCCGCAGCTGACCCTCGATGCCATAATCCCGCAGGACAGTATGGCATCGAGGATAAATTGAGAGAAGGGCCTGGCCAATTAGAGACGCGTACGGCGTCAGGTCCGGATGGATCTTCACGACGATTATATCCCCCAGGATGTACCAGCCTCGAGGAAGAAGATGCATAACATTTGGCGGCAGGTCCTTGCGAAGGGCACCTGCAAGATCTTGAGTTTCTCTGTAGTACGACGGCTCTTCTTGAAGGACAACCTCGCAGTCAGGGAGAGGCTCTTTGACGGGAATCTCCACGAAGCCGCCTCTTTTCAGAACCTTGCGGCTCTTGTCAAGAAGGCCAAGGGACACGACCCGTTTCAGAGTCGTATTGGCATCTACTCTCTTGATCCTGACCGCCAGGCTATCGTTTCTCGCTGTAGCTTTGCTCAAAGCTGACGCCTTCCTTGGTCAGGTTGAACATCAGTACAAGTGTGTCATTTTTGTTCGTGACGAAGTAGTCTTTGCCGTGAACTACAATGCTGGTATCGAACCCTGCGGGCGGGGCGAAATAAAGGCCAACTGGAACCGTTGTCCAATTGCCCTCCAGGTATATTCTTACACTTGCATCGCTGCTGGAGTTCAATCGCACCAGAGTATTATTCGCATGAGAAATGGTCACTGTGCCTCCTCGCGCACTGATGCTCTGGTCGATCTCCTTGGGCAAAACCATCTCCATATCGTTTATAATGCCTTTTGGGTTGCTGATGTCCAGCCCAAGATAACTATCATTGCTGGAATTAGAAAGGTAGGCAGAATATTCGACAAGGATCGGAACGCCCTGGTTCATGCTGCCCGAGAAGAACATCACAGCGCCAGCAACCAGGAGGACCGCTGCTGCTGCAAGTGCAATAGCCATGGGCGGAATGCTTAAATCCTTTTTTTCCTTGGATACCGGCGTCTCAGGAGGCCTTTTAGGAGACGCGAGAGCCTCTTCTTTTTTTGCTGCTTGCTCAGGAGCCGGCATTGCTGCAGCAGCCTCACTCTCCAAGCTCTCTATCTCAGCAAAGGGCTCAGGAGCATGAGGTGGATAACTTTCAGGTCTTGCTTTTGCAGCTTCTGTTGTGGCAGGTTCCTCTTTCACAGGAGGCTGCTCTGGAGTGACTGGCTCTGGTTTTAAATTATCAGGCACGACGAAGACTTCAGGAGACTGAGGCTGTGCAACTGGCGGCTCGGGCGTCTTCCTGCGGGTGGGCATCACAACAGCGCCCTCATCGAGGTTTAAGATCAGGTCAGTGTAGGTGCCTGTGGCATCCACGAACCTGAGTGCGCGAGGGACCAGATAGGAGACGCCGGAGATCTTTACCTCCTCGAAGAACTCAGTGTTCTTCATCAGGCGATCTTTGAATGCATAAACGGCTCCGCTTTCCATCTTGGCGTCGATCTCACTGAGGCTAGGAAAGCGATCCTCCTGCGCGGCGAGTTCCTTGGTGGCGACCACGTATGCCTCAAAGAAGACCCTGCTCATCCTGTTTAGCCTATTAGTGTAACGCCTATCGAAAAGGAAGGAGAAATTATCTCCTTTGAGCTGCAAACTCTCTTCTCGCGAGTGCCGCCAGGCAGAGAACGATACGTCCATCAGAGGTGCATATCTCCAAACCAAATAAGTATTTTATGTATAGTACTGCTTTCGAGCCTTGGGGGCCGGGCACAGAATTTTCCTGGAACATATCTCGAGGCGGAAAATTCGGTTTCAACCTCATATCAATCTCGTATGACAGGTATCTTTAAATCCCGCCTACTAAAGAATAACGAGCCGATGAAGCATCTGGGATTATTGCCCATAATTCTGCTCCTGGGAACGGGGTTCATCAGTGGCATGGCTGCTGCAGAACTGACAGCCAGTCAGCAGGTGCCATCTCCTGCCGCTGTTGGAGAGACCGTTATGGTGACGGTACTGCTCACCTACAACGGGGCTAACTCTACGCTGGCAGTCATCACGCCAAGCCTTCCCTCTGGCGTGGTGAGCGATGCGCCTGGCAGCCAGACAACAGAGCTGTATCCTGGGGCTCTCGCGCCTGTCAGCTATCCCATCCGAGCAGAGCAGAGCGGGACATATTGGATAGTCTCTCAAATTGCCTATGATGAAAATGGAATCTGGCGCAGGCTGCGATTAGAAGCGCCTTTCACTGCTACTGGAGGAGTGCGGCCGGAACCTCAGTCAGTTCCTGGTGGCATATCGACACCCGATCAACAGCCTCCTGGTGGAGTATCGACACCCGGCCAACAGCCTCCTGGTGGCATATCGACACCCGGTCAACAGCCTCCTGGCGAGGCAGTTCCCGAAGGTGACAAGGCGTCTAACGGAACAGCACTTCTTAACGGGACAGCACTTACAGGCTAAGTCCTTCCGCAATGAGCAGCTTGCAGCTAAATCAAATATTTTTATTCAAGTCTTTGCGCGAGAATAGAGCTTGAAGCACATATCCACGCTCTCTTATCGCCTCACTTCCACCTTCCTGTCGGTCCAGTATCGTCAAGGCTTGTACAGGCTGGTATCCAGCTGCGGCGATGCGTTCAATGGCTTTTAGGAGGGAGGCACCAGAGGTGACGACGTCTTCGACCACTGCAACCTTTGCGCCTTTTTCCAAGGCAGGCCCCTCCACATAGCTCATGGTGCCATGCTTCTTGGCCTCTTTTCTAACGATCAGAGCGGCGAGATCTCTGCCCTGCAAATGGCTTAAAACTGCAATGGATGAGACAATAGGGTCCGCCCCAAGGGTAAGTCCTCCTACAGCCGAAACATCCGGACCGATCATGTCCAGCATCAGCTTGGCCGTCAGGTAAGCTCCCTCCGCGCTGAGGGTTACGCGCTTGCAATCCATGTAATAATCGCTGATCTTGCCCGACGATAGGGTGACCCGTCTCATCTCCAGGGCTTTGCTCACCAGCAGCTCCAAAAGCCTCTCTTTATCATTCACTTCAATCATCGCCCTCTCAATTGAGAGCTTTCGCATCAAGTTTATAATCTTACCTCTGCCCTTCCTTCTTTGAGCTTTTAGTTATCTCCGGGAGCAAACCAACATCAGTGCCGTCCAGAAGATAAATGCGCGTGCCCACAAGATCGGCTAAATTGAGCAGAGGACCACGTAGCTCATCGGACGGCTCGTTCAGGGGCAGGCCACCGCAAAGGTCATTGAAAGCAGGCACGATTACGATCTCACCTTCTCGGGGAAAGCCGTATTGCCTTTCAACCGCATCGGATAAGAGTGGCGCTCTCGCCCAGACGTGATGAGTTTGGGGATAGCCCAGCGGATCTTTCAGCTTGATTGCAGGGTGCAGGTGTCCTGCGACCAGCAGTCCTGCACGCATGACCTTTTCGTCTGGCCATGTGTGACCGTGAAAGTAACCCACTCTGTCCAAGACGAAACCAGAAGCAGACCGCACACATGTACCAGACGGTGCCATGTCAGCAAGGTTGCTGTCATGGTTTCCCGGCACGATCTCCACCCTGACCTCTTGGGAGAGCCTGCATAGAAAGTTGGGGACCTCTTTTTTCTCCTGCCAGCTCGTCCTTGGCACGTTGTGCTTTATGTCTCCGAGGAGAAGCAGACGATCAGGTTTTATCCTGGCCAGATGCCCCAGCAGCCGATCCAGGATCTTCGCAGTCTGACTGGGAATACAGATGCCTCCCAGCCACATCTCGTACTCCAGGCCTAGATGAAGGTCGGCTGCAACCAGAACCCGCTCCTCTCCCTCAACCAGGAGCAGAGGGGCATCGAAAACTGGCGCGATCAATCCAGGTGCGTCTCCAGCTCCAGGCAGAGCTGATCCAGGTCGCCTGCCACGCACATGCAAGAGCATTCCACCATGAGGTTTACCTTGGACTTTTCAAATTCGCCTGCACGACGCAGGTCCGTTCTTATTCCCAGGATCTTTTTGCCTTGTGAGAAGAAATAGCCGACCTCCCAGGCAGTGCCATCATCCACCTGCGACCCGTCAAGAATGGCCACCATGATGTCGCACTCATCCAATGCATTCAGGTTAGCTCGAAAGATCTGCTCCATCGAGCCTGAGGCGATCTCATGAGGCCATATTACCTTGCAATCCAGCCGTTGTTTTAGCCGTTCCAAGACGGTCCTGGCCCAGGCAATCTCTCCCTGGGAAAAGAGGGGGCCTGAGAGGTAGATCTTATGCTCCATGGCTCCCAGTTCATTTAGGAGACTGCTGCAGCTTCTTTCAGCCTGGCCTTCACAAACTCCCTGTCCAGGCTTGCCAGGAACCACCCAACTTTGGGGCCCTGCCGGTCGCCTAGGAATGCCAGGTAGATGGCCTGGAAGAACTTCTTGGAATCCAAACCAAGCTCTTTGGCCACGGCATAGACCTGGTCGTGAATCTGGGCTGCGGTCTTGCTGTCGATCTGCTCTGCCAGGATGCCAAGGCCGCGCCTCTCCCCTGAGGTGAGGTTTTTCACGGAGGCTGGAAGAGTCTCTTGCACCTGGAACTTCACATAGGCTGGAGCATACTTGTCGAGCCAGACCTGCACATTGCGCGCCCTGGCCAGGATCTCTTCGCGCCTTGATACTGTGTCGTAGCCGGATCTTGTAAGGGCCTTGAAGAGGCTCTCCTCATCGCCTCGAGCGATCTGCACTGCTGTGACCATATGCCGGAATGGGATCTCGAAGGGCCCGCTTTTGTTGATGTTGGATAGCTCAATTGCGCGCGCATCACCCTTTCTCTGGTCGTATTCATCAACCAGAGAAAGCAAGGGCAGCGCCGGATCGAACTCGATGTGCTTCTCGGGTTTGTTGCGTATGATCAGATAACGCAAGACCTCAGGAGGAACAACGTCCAGCATCTCCTGAATGGTTACAACTATTCCTGTGGAGCTGTGCATAGCACCGACGCCCTTGAGATGAATCCACTCATAGACCATGGGGAATGGCGCAGGATAGCCATAGATCTCCTCGCTGATCCTCTTGCCGGTATCATATGAGCCTCCTGCGGTGGCATGATCCTTGCCAAATGGTTCAACTGTGACGTGGAAGATTGGCCAGCGCGCAGGCCAGTCCACTCGCCAGACAAGCTTCCCTCCGCCGCGCATGGAGACAGTGCCTCTGGCACCACAGGAGCACTCGTAGTCGACTGTCTCCTCGTCGAGGTCGAACCCAGTGACTGTGGTGGTGTTCGTGCGGCCGCAGACCGAGCAGATGGCATCAAAGGGGCTCCAGCTTTCAGGGACTGCACGCCCTGATACCTCCAGCAGGATGCGTGCCAGGTCATCCCTCCGCTGCAGTGCCGTCTTGATGGCGTCTACATACTTTCCCTCCTTGTAGAGGACATCAGCACGATAGACCTCTGGCCTGATTCCCAGCCTCTCCATGCTCTTCAGGAAGGGATTTAAGAAGTGGTCGGCATAGCTACCACAGCAGCCCTCGGGACATGGAATCTCGGATAGGGGCTTGCCGATGTGCTCTGAAAAGCTCTCAGGCAAGAATGGGTAGAGCCTGCGCAGGCGGTCGTATGTGTCTGCGATGTAGATCAGACGCGCATCGACGCCTCTGTCCAGCAGCGCACGGTAGACCGCCTCCGCGGTCATGACCTCGCGCATATTGCCGATGTGAACCGGTCCGGAGGGGGTAATTCCGGTGGCGATGGTATGGGGGCCAGAGCCTTCCAGCTTCTCGGCTATGACATCCGCCCAGTGAATAGACATGTTTGGCAATCGATGCGAGAAGGGAATATTAAGGTTGTTGTTGCAGCTCTTGTCGGCCTTACCCCTGGAGACCGCTTTTTTATAATGATAAATGATTTATTCTCAGCCGATGCAACCACAATGATGTCCATCAAGCAAAATAACGGGAGATTAAAGGAGGGGGATGGCCCATGAAGGAGAATGCAGCATTACTGACTTTGCTAATATTATTGCTATTGCCGTTTGCAATCAGTCAGGCCTCTTTGGCATCGGATGCAGAAAGGATGACCCTTCCCAGTGGATTTGACAACCCTTTGACCATAAGATACCCAGAGCTGGCTCAGGCTCACGCTCCGGCAGTGATCAAGGAGGGGCTCAGGGCCACGTATGTGATTGTCACAGGATCCTCAGATATCACAAGGAGTGGAGAGGTGGCCTATTTGGGAGGCGAGGCCGGTGAAGGCCTGGTTCAGGTGACTGTGGTGGCCCTGGAGGAGGGCAAGGCGGCTACCTGGACTGAATCCTTTTCCCCTGACCCAGCTAATGGAGCTATGAAGATGGTGAATATCTACGGATCGGTAAATCCTGCAGGATGCGGGGACTTCTGGTGCAATCCACAGGTTCTCCGCGCCATCCCGGAGAGGGCGGGCAATGATCTGACTGTAGACCGGGGCACATATGAGCTGGACGGCAAGAATTACGATGTTATCAGATTTTACTATCAGTCAGAGGGCATATCTATGGGCATGATCTACGACCTGGACACGGGAATATTGCTCCATCATACCGCCGATTTTACCTCCCGCCTGCCAGATGATAAAGGGGTAATGATCCGCAGGGGTCAGAATGCAATCATCAGGCTTTCCAATCTGCGACAGATTAATATCCCCTGGGTGGATGGAAGCGTTCCCTCCTGGGTCGTGCCGGGAAAGACGCTCTCCTTCCAGGGCCATCATTACTTCTGGATGCCCCAGCTTCCCGATGTCGCTCCCTCTGTAGCTCCCCTGAGCGTAGAGCTGCAAATCCAGGCAGCACACCGCAGATTTGCTGAGGGGCGACAGCAGACCTATACAGCAGAAGCCGTGCAGCCGGCCTATGTGCCAATGGTATCGGGCATTGCCCAACTCATGGGATTCTGGGTGCCGGAGGAAGCCCTCTCCCTGCAGCCTGGAACTATCGATTACGATCCAGCTACCAGCATGACGGTTCGCATTGTAGAGAGCGGTCCAAATGGATTGGTGATGGAGGAGACGAACAATATAAACTACAAGCTTACAGCCTATTATGATGCCAGTGGAAAGGTGGTGCAGACGGACAGGGAGACCTATTCCGGGACAGCCACCGGGCAGAGGGATGTGCTGCAGCTTGTGGAGTAGGGGCGAGCTTTGCCTCCTCTCATTCATTCTTCCTGCTCATTCCAAGATCGCAGGGCAGCATGCCTCATGAGCCATCCGGATACCCTTCTCTAGCGGTCCATCGAACAGTGGCGATATTCTTAAGCTTGAAGAATCAAACTGCATACAGATGTCTACCATCGAACGACCAACCCTCGATGAATACTTCATGGAGATCGCAAGCGTCGTTGCCAAACGCTCCACCTGTCTGCGCAATCAGGTGGGAGCTCTCTTTGTTAAGAACAAGAGGATACTGACCACGGGGTACAACGGCGCGCCCGCGGGTCTTGTGCATTGCGACGTTGCAGGCTGCGCCCGGGAGGGCGTGGCCTCTGGCACCCGCCATGAGCTTTGCCGGGCGGTGCATGCCGAGCAGAACGCCATCATCCAGGCAGCTTTGCACGGCATCAGCATTGAAGGAGCAACGCTTTACTGCACCCACCAGCCCTGCATCCTCTGCGCCAAGATGATGATCAACGCAAAGATCCGTAAGGTGGTCTACCGGCAGAGCTATCCGGACAAAACCGCCCTCGAATTTCTGGAGCAGGCTGGGATCGAGGTTCAGAGGATTGTGGAAAAGATTTTGTAAGGCTCTGATGAATTCATGATTATGTTCGGACCCAAATCTCACCTCACTGCTCGTGATAATCATCTTTACATGGATGAGGTGGACTGCTTTGACCTTGCGCGCAAGCTGGGCACGCCACTTTATGTAACCTCAGAAAAAAGACTGCGCGAGAATATCCTCGCCTACCGCAGGGCTTTTCCAGATGCAGATTTGTATTTCGCGATGAAGGCCAACGGCAACTTAACCCTTCTGCGCATCGCCGTACAGGAGGGCATGGGCGCGGACGTCTTCTCGGCAGGCGAGATCTTCGTGGCCCGCATGGCCGGCTTTCCTCGAGAGATGATCCTCTACAACGGCAACTCCAAGAGCGAAAAAGACCATGAAATGGCCCTTGAGGCTGCTGTGCGCATGTCAGTGGACTCGCGCGAGGAGCTGGAAGACCTTGCGAGGACTGCTCAAGCCCTGGACAAGGAAGCTGAGATCCTCTTCAGGGTCAATCCTGATGTCTCGCCCAAAACACACCCAAAGATCGCCACTGGACTTCGTTCCTCCAAGTTCGGCATCCCAGCGGATCAGGTGGCAGTGACCTATAAACGAGCTATGGATTTACAGGGCGTCCTTCCTGTGGGCTTGCACTGCCACATCGGCTCCCAGATCCTGGATACATCCCCATTCGCAGAGGCGGCAAATAAGATGATGGACATTGCCGAGGCAGTGGTGAGAGCAGGCGGAGATGTCAAGATGATCGACCTTGGCGGGGGTCTGGGCATCCAGTACAATCCAGACACACCAGCACCCTCACCCGCAGACCTTGCAGCAGCCATTCTGCCCATATTCAGGGACAGGTGCCAGGACATTGGGATCGCTCCAAAGCTCATCTTGGAGCCGGGCAGGAGCATAGTGGCGGACACAACTGTCATGCTTGCAGGCGTGAATGTTATCAAAAGGGCGCATGTGAACTTCGCGGCAGTGGATGCTGGCTTCAACGCCCTGGCCCGGCCCATGATCTACGATTCATATCACCATGTAGTCGTGGCCAACAAAGCCGATCAACCTGTCAAAGAGACCTACACGGTGGTCGGGCCGATCTGCGAGACCGGCGATGTGCTGGCCAAAGACAGAAAACTGCCAGCTTTGAAAAGGGGCGACGTACTGGCGTTCCTGGATGCAGGAGCCTACGGATTTTCCATGGCATCTCAGTACAACGGCCAGCCCAGGCCTGCGGAGGTGCTCGTCTCCGGGGACAGGGTAGATGTGACCCGCCGCGCAGAGGACGCGAGCACCCTCCTGGCAGGACAGAATATCCCAGCAAGGCTGATGTGGCATGGATGAGGATGAGCGACCCAGAGCTTGAAAGGGCAATTGAAGCTGTGCAGAGCATTTTGCAGCCCCTGCGACGGGACGAGTTCTCCGAAAAGATAGGAAAAGTTTCGATTTACGTGCAGTCTACTGCAAAGAGCTGGGATGCATACAGCAAATCTATGCAATCTCTGGGTCAAAAAAGTGCAAAGGACGATAAGGCTGCGGATTCAATATTATCGAGTTTTAAAGCATCTCTGAACAACTCTCTGCTCTTTGCTCGAATCAATCTGGATGCTGCCCTGGTACAGGCGCTCCAGACCCTTGTCTGGAGGCCTAAGAACCCAACCAGGACTGATGAATCCAGGAAGGCTGCAGCCCTGAAGAAGGTCTTTGACAGATCCGCAACGCCCGGCAGGGATATGTTGCAGCACTACCTGTCTGCTTCCGATCCACTGGACAAGTGGCTGGTGGCAGGGCCATGGGGCCACGAATACCTGCGAAAGAGGGGCATGGATCTGGAGGACTTCGACAGGGCTCTGTGCGAGATTCTTGAATGCGGCAATTCTCCTGCGGGCAAAGTTGTGCTCAGCTACACTAGGATTTGCAAGGCAATTGATGAGGTGGAGATGTCGGCCTTGGCCTCCGCTAAAAAAACTCGTCTGGCAAATCTGAAATAATTACACATCGAAAAAGTGTATTATGATACTCGGCATATCCGGCAGTCCCAGGAAGATGGCAACTGAGCATATCCTAAAAGAGGCCCTGAAGATGCTGGAAGAGAGGGGCTTTGCAACGGAACTGTTCACAGTGCGCGCCAAGAACATCAGCCCCTGTAGGCACTGCGACTTTTGCCTGAAGAACAAGGAATGCATTGTCAGGGATGACATGTACCAGCTCTATCCGCTCATCAGGGAGGCTGAAGGCTATGTATTCGCGACGCCCGTTTACAACGGCAGCATGAGCGCCCAGACGAAAATTGTGATCGACCGGACGCGAGCCACCCTTGCAGCCGACCCAAAAGCCCTAAATCACAAGCCAGGAATGGCAATAGCCATAGGAGGAGACCGAATGGGAGGTCAGGAACAGGCACTGCAACAGATCCACACATTCTACGTCCTCAACGGCATGTTGCCCGTGAGCGGCGGATTCTTTGGCGCCAACCTGGGTGCAACCTTCTGGTCACGCGACACACTGGAAGGTGCCATGTCTGACCAAGAGGGCTTCAGGTCGCTTCGCAAGACGGTGCGCAAATTTGCCGAAACCCTGGCCTGGCTGCGATCGATTGAACAGAAGGAAAAATAAGGCTCCTCGCTAATTTCTATGGGTAATGGATAACCATTTATCATAATTGCATAT
>CAZRYL010000003.1:34093-74982 GCA_964604285.1 uncultured Methanotrichaceae archaeon | reverse complement strand
AGGTAGCAATCAGCAGAATGGCCACCAGGACTGCCAAAAAGAGGCCTGTCACATATGCAGGGCGGGCATTTTCAACTGGCTCTGGATCGGCCTGGGCAACAGCCACATGACCAGTTTTGCATCTTTCATCAGACCCTTTGAATATGGCTGCCATGATCAGGCCGATGATAACAGCCATCGTCACCGCTGCAACTGCCCTGGCGATTCCCAGATCCAGACCAAGGACTCTGGCCGTGAGGATGATGGCCATTAAATTGATGGCAGGCCCAGAGAAGAGGAAAGCCGTAGCCGGCCCGATTCCTGCGCCCCTCTTTTCAATCCCGGCGAACATGGGAAGGATGGTGCAGCTGCAGACGGCCAGTATGGTGCCAGAAGTTGCGGCTACGCTGTAGCACAGCCATTTGGGCGCATCAGCCCCGAAATACTTCAGAACCGTCTCTTTCTTGAGCAGTGCCGCTATGGCCCCGGCTATGAAAAACGCCGGCACCAGGCACGTCAAAACATGCGCTGATAGATATTCCATCAATGTTGTGAGCCCTGCCTGAAAGGCAGCAATAGCAATTAATAAGTAGTCAGTCACGACTTTAGCTCCTGATTATCTGTTCCTCGATGCTCTTTTTTGCATCGATGAGGAGGGATATCTGCTTTAGTGCCAGTGCGTCCGCCGCCTTGATCACCTGAAGCACTTGAGGGTCTTTTATGCTGTAGAGGGTCCTTTTTCCCTCTATTCTTCTATCCAGTATTCCTGCCTGATAGAGAACATTGAGGTGTTTGGATATTGATGATTGAGATCTCTGAAAGGCAGGCAGTATTTCACAGACGCATCTTTCGCCGCCAGAGAGGTACTCGATGAGATCAAGGCGCACAGCATCTGCCAGAGCGCAAAAGATCTTCAATCGCAGGTCTGAAACCGTATTTTGTGCCATGCTGAAGATTAGGAGGTTGGATCAAAATATAAACTTTTCATCACATCACGATAAGTAGATTTGAAATGGAGAAGTTACATTGGAATCACCATGCATACCTATTACTGACGATGTTCCAAGGCGTGCGGAAATTCAACGAAATCCTTCATGAAATCGATGCGCTCTGCACCATGCACGAAAAGATCAGCCAGGCCTCAGAGTGTCGCCAGTAAAACCGCCGCGCAGCCCTGTTGCTGCAGCGGCTGGAGGATGCAGGATGGAATCGTCTGGCTGACAGAGCGATGTACATCCTGGCGTCCTGCAATCCCAAGGACCTCTCCCTGCAGAGGTTAAAAGAGCTTGCCAAGCTGGGATTGGAAAACGAAAGTGATTGACGGGAGGGCTTTTTCAGCACGAGTCTTCGGCGAAGCCTCCCGTACAACAGCATATTCACCAGAGCTTAAATCCGAAATATCTGGTGGCATAGATCAGGCCGATGATGATCACAGCAGGGCCGAAGATCTTCGTGATCCATTTTCCTGCAGATATGTACTTCTCGCCGATCTTCCCTCCAACGGCCCTGGAGAAGGTATCAATGGAGATCACCGGGACGCCGTGGACCACGCCGAAGACGAAGAGCATCAGGCCGCCGCCCAGTGGAGTAATATCCTGAGAGACAAGCCATATGAGCACCGGGAAGACGAGAGATACGGCACATGGTGCGCAGCTCAAAGCAAAGAAGACGCCCAGAGTGAAAACTTGAAGAGGTCCATTGAGATCTTGACCAGCCTTTCCATCAGGCCTCTCTTCTCCGAATGCAGATCATCTGGATCGACCTTGCAAGAGGAGAGGCGTGACCTGATTGGCTCGATGATCTCGCCGACGGGCTTGATGATGTTGATGCCCAGGATTACCATCAGCAGCCCTGCGGCCAGGTCGAAGAGGCGGGCCTGTCTGATGAAGACGCCGATGTCCGAGAGGAATAAGCCCACAACAAAGAAGACCATGGCCATTCCCAATGTAAAGGCCACGCCGATCATGAATCCCTCTTTCGAGGCCGAGGCGGATTTTTTAAGATACTCATCCTTGCGACGGGCCGTCATGACATAGGAGAACATGGCCAAGAGGAGGGCTACGGAGCAGGGCGAAAGCGAGGTCACAATTCCCAAAAAGAACATGCCCAGGTAATTTACGCCTTGGCTGGTCACGATCTCCTTGAATTTGGAGGCTTCATTCCGCTCTATGCGTTTCAGGTCGCTGTAAAGTGCGTCAGCGCTCTGAATGCCGTCTATCTCTCCCTTGCCAAGCTGATAGACGTGGAAGAGGCCAGCGAACTTTCCATCTTTGTCGATCAGGATCAATGTAGGGTTGGCAAAACCGCCTTCCAGAGCAGTGTAGTCGATATATTTGCCTGCAAGAGAATAGGGCTCATAGTCCTCGATCCAGGGCCAGTTAAGATTGATATTCCACCATTCTTTGGCCAGAGCCGGGCCACTTGCGGAGAAGGAATTCTTCCGGACATTTAGGGTTACTATTTTAGTGTCTGGATCCTTATGAACGAGCAGCGAAAGCTGTCGGGTCTGAGCTTCCAGAGCTTTCTCGCACTCTCTGCAAAGCGGATTTTCGATGTTCGTGATATGCAGAAGAACAACATCTCCTCGAAGATCGCTGAGAGATATGTCTTTGCAGTCGAGATCCACTGCCTGAAAATCAGGAGCTATAGACTCCTGGCGGACGAGCAGAAGAAGATAAAACTCAAGATGACAAAAAGAGTGATAGGCCCCGATATCAAGGAGTTTTCGCATTTTATGTACATGAAAACGAATTCTTTTTTCCGAGGTCTGCTTCAGGGACTCCAATCAGCGGAGTTTTCATCGTATTGGCTTAATGCATCGTCCACATAATTCTTTATCCATCCTTCTCCTGTCACCTGATCGGGGTATCCTGTCCACCAATCGTCGTTTACCGCTCCAACTGAGGACTGGGCTCCAAGGGCATTGAAGCCTGTTGCCATAATAATTAGCGCAATTAAAGATGCTAGCCAAACAGGCGTCTTAGATATATCCACGGTACACTCTCCAATTATCTCAGATATCTTCGTTTGATGAAATAAAGTCGCACAGTCGCGTGGACTCGAGTTTTTACTGCTTATTGTTAACGCACAAGACAAGACTCGCATTTCAAGATTATTGGATATAAGTCGTTCGACATTGGGAATGATGCGGCCATACATATAAAACAATTGGTTTAATCTTACCTGTAGCTATCGCACGTTTCGCAGATATGAAGCCTTTAACTGTAAAAATAGATCTATAAAATTATTGTGTCTATTTAAGACTGGCTTCGTAATCGGATTAGACCATCCGGGGAGGATAAATTTATATATCCAAATATTTGGATATGCATGAAGTTTGATATGGATGAGTAAAGGACCATTATGAGCACTGTGAAATGC
This sequence comes from uncultured Methanotrichaceae archaeon, assembly GCA_964604285.1. Classification (GTDB taxonomy): domain Archaea; phylum Halobacteriota; class Methanosarcinia; order Methanotrichales; family Methanotrichaceae; genus Methanothrix. The sequence goes on along the minus strand of CAZRYL010000003.1, from coordinate 71,622 downwards.
GAAATTTGCAACAGAGAAGGAGAATCCATCTTCATTGTAAGTCACAAAGAGAAGGGTAGAATAAGGATATGCAGTGATTGCATGAGGCAGGAGAGGAAAAATCTCTTGTCTCAAAAAAGCTGCTCTTGCTGTTGAATGAGGATGCTGTTTGTATGGCATGTGTTACAAAAGAGGCAGTAGGCAGGATGACGCGGCTTATCGGAGATGCAGACAAAGCTCAATGTAAAGTCGACAAGCTCCGCTCAATGACAGCTAAGCTAAACGAGAAGGAGATCGATGCAGAGGCTGAGATATTCAAGGCTATGGCCGATCCCTACCGACTCAAGATCCTAATGCTCTTGCGGGAAGGCGAGTTATGCGTCTGTGAGATCATGATAGGCATCGACCGCCCCCAGTCAACAACCTCCTATCAGCTCTCAATCCTCAAGGATGCAGGGCTCATCAGGGAGCGCAAGGATGGAAGATGGTCCAGATACCGTCTCTCTGAAGGAGCTGTGATAGAGATGCTCAATTTAGTGAGGCTGATGAAGGACAATCAATGCGACGGAGGTGAGAGTTTGTGATCACGATCAAAACAAATCCGATGGGTTCTGGCAGGACAAGATAGCGGAGCCCTTGGTGTTCCCAACCTTTCAGACATTATCTATGCCTATCCCTAGGTGAGGGTCATTGCCCATGAGCCCTCGCTAGCAAGAGAGGTCTTTTTAGCCAGAGCCTTATTGAAAGGGTTGAGCTGGTCGATGATGAGAAGTTCATAGAGGAGGCTGTAGCCTCCGATTCAGTGATCGCACTTTTAGGATTTGGTTTCGATGGAGCACAATAGACAATTTTACTCAGACACCAAAGATCCAAGGGTGGACGTTTTCCTGCTGACCAAGCCTCCTTTCAGCGAACGCACCATGTTTTGCTTGCGCTTAATTGCGCAGTCTGATAATGCCGTCCTTTATCTGGCTGGAGATGGAGTTTATATGCTGCTCGAAAGGGCCCTCGAAAACCTGCCACCGAACAGGATTGTGGCCTGCAAAGATGATCTGGAGGCAAGAGGCATGCAAGCTGGAGATAAAACGGTGGTGCTGGTTGATTTTTACGAGCGCCTCGTCGAGGATGCGATGAATAAGGATAGCAGGCTCTATGCATTTTGAACATTTGGTTGTGAACTTGACCTAACGTTGAGTTTCGTCTGAGAAATTATTTATTTGTTATCAGCGTACCTTACATAAGTGGTGTTTTATGAATTTTGAACATGTTGCGGGAAAAGAAAAAGGCAAGATCACGCTATATGCCTTGAGCACTTGCATCTGGTGCAAGAGGACAAGGGAGCTTCTGATGGCGTTGGGCGTCTCTTTCGACTACATTTATGTCGATCTGCTGAAGGGAGAGGACAGGTCCAAGGCGATAGAGCAGGTCAAGCATTACAATCCGAGCACCTCATTTCCGACGCTAGTTATTGGAGATACGAGCATTGTAGGCTTCAGGGAGAAGGAGATTCGGGAGGCACTCGGCTGATGAATGAGAATTTCAGTGAACCGACCGACAGCGAGGTTGATAAGCTCTATGCTCGACTGGATAGAGAGGCAAAACAAGGCGGATACTTCCTCAACCCAGATGCCGAGTTCGTCAAGGGCCTGGTCAGAGGCCTGCTCATAAACGAGAGGCGCTACGGTTACCGTGCCTGCCCCTGCCGGCTGGCTGCAGACGACAAGCAGCAGGACCTCGACATCATCTGTCCCTGCTACTACAGAGACGCAGATCTTTCGGAGTTTGGGGCCTGCTACTGTGCCCTTTATGTTTCTGCAGCAGTCCTGAAAGGCGAAAAGGAGCTGAGCTGCATTCCTGAGAGAAGGCCGCCATTCGAGAGCAGAGCGGCAAAGCCCGGATCATCTGGCGCAAGCCTTGATGCCGTGCCCGCGAAGCTCTCAGTGCCAGTGTGGAGGTGCCTTGTCTGCGGCTACCTCTGCGGTCGAGAAGGGCCGCCCGAGCTCTGCCCAATCTGCAAGGCGGGCAAAGAGCGGTTTGAGAGGTTCATTTAGCTTCGAGTAGAAGCGCATTGAATCACAAATGATTATGTCTGATACCAAGAGAGCTGAATTAAAGGTCACCGGAATGGCATGCGCTGCTTGCAGTGCAGCCATCGAGAAGGCCCTCATGAGCCAAGAGGGGGTTGTGCAGGCCGAGGTAAATCTTGGTACAGAGATTGCGACAGTCGAGTACGATCCAGAGAAGCTCAAGCTGGCAGACCTTGAGATGGCGATCAGGAATGCGGGCTATGATGTTGTCGACGAAAAAGTTGTGCTGAAGATTGGCGGCATGGCCTGTGCCATGTGTGTTGGAGCTCTTGAGGCCGGACTTAAAAGACTGGACGGCGTCGTGGATGTGCGCGTGAACCTGGCGTCGGAGAAAGCTTACGTCAGTTACAATCCCAGAATGGTAGGCCTGGAAGATCTCAAAGTGGCAGTGGCCGATATTGGCTATCAGTTCCTGGGGCTTGCTGGCGAGGAGGCATCTGCAGATCAGGAGAAGGCATTGCTGGCGAAGGATCTGGCAGACAAGAAACGGCGGATCATAATCGGCTTTGCAGTAAGCCTCATCTTGATGGTTCTGATGTACCTGCCAGCTCATTATATCATCCCCATGAGCATCTTAATGGCCGCTCCCAATTTCATGAATCTGCTCATGCTGGTAATGTCCGCTCCCGTCTTCATCTACGTCAGCCTTCCAATATTTCGAGCCGCTTTCCGGGCCCTGCGCAACAGGAGCCTGGACATGGATGTGATGTACGCCATGGGCATAGGTGTGGCCTATGGTTCCAGCATACTTGGCACCTTCGGCATAGTGCTCACTTCGGATTTCATGTTCTACGAGACGGCGATCATGCTTGCCTCATTTCTGACGCTTGGGCGTTTCTTGGAGGCGAAGGCCAAGGGCAGCACCTCCGAGGCCATCAGGAAGCTGGTAGGTCTGCAGCCCAAGAAGGCCACTGTCCTGAGGGATGGGTCCGAGATCGAGGTGGCTGTGGAGGAGGTCGTGGTCGGTGACCAGATCCAGGTCAAGCCTGGAGAGAAGATTCCAGTGGATGGACTTGTCCTGTACGGTCAGAGCTATGTGGACGAATCGATGATCACAGGCGAGCCCGTTCCGGTGCTAAAGGCCGTTGGCCAAAACGTGGTGGGTGGGACTATCAACAAGAACGGAGTCCTCAGATTTCGGGCCACAAAGGTTGGCCGTGACACCGTTCTGGCGCAGATCATCTCACTCGTACAGGAGGCTCAAGGGTCAAGGCCGCCCATTCAGAGGATTGCTGATCGTGCGGTGAGCTATTTCATTCCCATAATTCTATCCATCGCAGTTCTCGCTTTCGTCTACTGGTACTTCATCGCCCGCCAAACGCTGCTCTTCTCGCTTACAGCCCTCATATCAGTATTAGTAGTGGCATGCCCCTGTGCCCTTGGCCTGGCAACGCCCACAGCAGTCACAGTGGGCGTTGGCAGGGGAGCGGAGATTGGAATTCTCATCAAGAGTGGTGAGGCTCTGGAAGCCTCAGATAAGCTCAATTCAGTCGCCTTCGACAAGACCGGCACACTGACTGTGGGGCGCCCAGATGTCACAGACCTGGCAAGCTTTGGCATAGATGAAATGGATCTTTTGTGGCTGGCCGCAAATGCGGAAAAAGGCTCTGAGCATCCTTTAGCCGAGGCAGTGGTCAGGAAAGCCCAGGCCCAGGGAATCAGCCTCACAGGACCAATGGACTTCGAGAACCTGCCAGGAAAGGGCGTGCTAGCAAAGGTTGATGCAAAGAGCGTGGTGGTCGGGAACAGGTTGCTCTTCCTGGAAAGGGGCATTGAAACGCCAGATGAGCTGCTGGCGAAGGCATCCGACTTCGAGAAACAGGGAAAGACTGCCATTCTGATCGCCCTGGACGGAAAAGGCTGTGGCGTCTTGGGGATCGCCGATAAGCTGAAAGATTCGGCCAGAAGAGCAGTCGCCGAGCTTAAGAAGATGGGACTTGGCGTGGTTATGATCACAGGGGACAATCTTCGCAGTGCATCCGCTGTGGCAAATCAGCTTGGCATTGAGCAGGTCCTCTCCGAGGTTCTGCCAGAAGAGAAGTCCAAAGAGATAAAGAGGCTGCAGCAAGGAGGACGCAAGGTGGCCTTTGTTGGCGATGGCATCAACGATGCTCCAGCTCTGGCGCAGGCAGACGTCGGCATTGCCATCGGCAGCGGAACAGACGTCGCAATCGAGACGGGAGAGATCGTTTTGATGAAGGACGATCTGCTGGATGCCGTGGCCGCCATTCAGCTCAGCCGCAAGGTCATATCGAGGATCAAGTTGAATATCTTCTGGGCCTTCGCCTACAATGCTCTGCTGGTTCCAGTTGCTGCAGGAGCGCTCTTTCCATTTTATGGCATTACCTTTCGACCTGAATTTGCAGGCCTGGCCATGGCCTTGAGCTCCGTGACGGTCGTCTCTCTCTCACTCCTGCTCAAAAGGTATATCCCGCCGGCAAAACACCTGAGCAATGCTAATGCTATTGCTTTCTGACTTCTAGTGCCTTGAGCCTTCTCTCCAGGTTATCGACCTTATCTCTCATCTCGGCCAGGAGACCCTCCATGCGGCAAAGCCTTGCTTCTTCACCGGTGGCCACCGGGTGTATGCCATAGGCCGGCCTTGTCAGAAGTTCCTCCTTGTACTCTTCCACGATTGGGTTGTCAGACTCACGTGGAACAGCTTTGGGCGCATTGATTTCTTCAGATTTTTTTGTCATCGATTATTTCACCTCGAGAAGAATAGCCCTTTCAGGCAAAACGATAAAACCAAAAAGGATATTGAAATGGCTCACTTGTCGTTATGATCCTCAATCATGTGCAGTTTCAATTCTTCCTTCGAATCGAAGATCATTCGACAGAGTTTGCATTTAAATTTCCCATCTCGTTTGGATCCGGTGCTTCCCATGATAACACCTCTAATCGTTATCGTTTCGGTCTATCCAATCCTCATTAATTTAGTTTTTCGTTCAAAATCATCTCTTGGTCTTCCTCTCTTTGTTCCAGTACGGTGATTTACACTTGGGGCAAACTGCAGGCAGTTCTGTTGATCTTGGATACCACCTGTGAGAACATCGTTTGCACACAAGCGTAGGCAATTCCATGTGCGGATAGTATTAGAGTATTGGTATATATAAGTTGTCCGGGGGGCATACAGCTCTTCACTCGCCTCCAATGGCTAATACCGGGTCGAGCCTTGATGCCTTGTACGCTGGATATAATCCCGCAAGAAAATTCACAGCAAGTGCGAAGACCACTGCAAGAGCGAATGTTTGCGGCGTGAGCAGCACAGTTAGCCTGGAGACCTGATAGACTTCGCTGGGAAGCTGGACGGGATAGGCCTCTATGAGTTTAGCAGTTGTCCATGCAAGAAGGCAGCCCAAGAGAGCTGCGGGCGGTCCGAGAATCAAGCTCTCTGCAAGAAAGATCTTCACGATGCTCGACTGTGTTGCTCCCATGGCCATAAGTATGCCGATCTCCTTGGTTCTTCGAGTCACAGCCATGATCATGGTATTGGCCACACCAAATCCTGCAATCACAAAAATTAGAGCGTAAAATATGTAGAGAATGACCTTCTGTGTGTCCATCACCTGCAGGACGTCCCTGTTCTGCTCCTGCCAGCTCACTGCCTTGTAGGCAAAGCGGGAACTCAATTCTTGGGCAATAGACGGTGCTGTGTAAATATCCGATAGCCTCACGCCTATTTCCGAAACGACATCAGGCTGACTCAGAAGTTCCTGAGCAGTATCCATTGGAAGATAGACCAGAGTTTCGTCTGAGCCCGTTCCTGTTTTTATGAGGCCTATCACCTCGATGTTTAATGATTTATTCTGGAGGACCAAATTGAATTTCTGTCCGGGTCGGAGTTCCAGATCATCTGCCAGTTTGGTTCCCAGAACAGCAGCTCGCTTCTTGAAGACGAGATCCGAGTAGTTGCCCCAGACCATGTCCTTCTGAACCTTCATAAGCGGATCTTCCTTCAAAGGATCGGCTCCTATGAAGCTCACTGCGCGCACAATATCCTTGTGCTTGGCCCCGGCCTTGCCAATGATGCGTGGCGAGACTGCATCCACCTGAGGATAGCTCCAGATAATGGACGATAGGGTTCGATACAGAATGATGTAGTCCTCATCCTCCTTGGGGCTGACTGTCAGGTGGGGATTGTTCTCCACCAGGCTGCTTATCAGATCGCTCTTATAGCCTTCGTTGATGCCCATCATTACAACTATCACACCAATGGCTAAAGACACAGCCAGGACTGTGAAGAGCACCATCTTGGGGTCGGAGGATATGTGCTTTTTGGCTACCATCAGCTCGAACATAAATTGCCCCTCATCCTCCATTCACTCATCCGCAGCTCACGGATCATCCCTTAAGAGCCACCACCGGGTCAAGTCGAGAGGCTTTTCGTGCGGGATAGTAGCCCGCGACTATGCTCAGCAGGACAGCCAGTACTGTGAAGACGAGAAAGTCCATTGGGTTGATGGCAATGGGAAGATTCATCATCTGGCCCATGGTATTTTGTATTTGCACTCCTCGAAGCTGCATTGAGACCACAAACCCAAGGACACAGCCAAGGATTGCGCCCATGAGCCCCAGAAGGCCGCTCTCCAGCAAAAACAGCCTTTGAATGTTCACAGGAGAGGCGCCCATGGCCATGAGCATTCCAATCTCGCGCGTCTTTTCCTGGACCATCATGTTCATTATGCTTGCTATGCCAAAAGTGGCAATGATCATGAGCAAGAGCATGGTTATAGCATTTTGGGTTCTCTCAAAGGCAAGAGTTCTTACGATATCGGGGTAAAGCTGTTGCCAGTCCTTAGCGTTGTAGCCAAAGGATCTAAGCTCTTTGGCGGCAGCTTCCGCGCGAAAGGGATCCACCAGCTTTAGGTCGATGCTGGTGATTACATCTCCTTCGTTCAAGAAATCTCGTGCAGTATCAAGCGAGACATAAGTGACGGCTTCATCCACCGGCTTGTAGCCGAAGTTGAAAAGGCCGGAGACCAGCAGACTGGCGGGAACTGCATCCGGGAACTTGGCCTGGACGGTGTCGCCTTTTTTAACCTTGAGCTTCTCGGCCAGGGCCTGCCCCATGACTATCCTCTTGCCTCCCAAAATCGATCCGATATCTCCCTCAACCATGTACTTGTTGATCTCGGAGATCTTGACAGCCTCTACTGGATCCACGCCAATCATGGCCACGTTTTCTGCCTTATCTTTATAGGCCAGGGTCGCTGTTGCTGCAAGGCTCGGCGAGACACCTAAAACTCCTGGTATTGCCCAGGCGACATCCACAATGCCTCGATAGAGATGGATGTAGTCTTCACCCTCTTTGGGGCTGACGGTGATATGTGGAAGAAACCGAAAGACGATATCGAAGAGGAAGTCCGAGAAGCCGTTCTGGATGGAGATGAAAACGATTGATATGGCCACAGCCAGCGCGACTGCTCCTACTGAGAGAAAGGTGCGCCATTTCCTATAAGTGATATGGCGGGCTACAACTGTAAGCTCGAAGACCGGGAGGCTGTTTTTCAAGACCATTACTCCCTGAGAGTTTGTTGGCTTATACTTCGGACAGATGCGGGGGACGGGAGTCGAACCCGCGAACACCTTCGTGACAGGGTCCTAAGCCCTGCGCCTTTAACCACTTGGCAACCCCCGCGCCACGTCGCTGCCTCCTTTCGGGGCCTGGCCATATAAGATACAGTGCTCTACTAGAACTTTGCGATCCCATCAAGATTCGCAGAATGCTCCCTATGCGCAAAAGCCCGACGATTCCGCTGTCAAGGCTCGCTCATCAGCCAAGCCATCACAGCCTTGCTGGTGTGCATCCTGTTCTCCGCCTCGTCGAATACGGCGCTCTGCTCCCCGTCCATCACCTCGTCTGTGATCTCCTGACCGCGATGAGCAGGCAGGCAGTGCAGTGCTATAGCATCCTCGCTGGCAAGCCGCATCAGCTCCGAGTTCACCTGATACTTTCCGAAGACACGTAGACGCTCCGCCTCCTCTGCCTCATCTCCCATGGAGACCCAGGTATCCGTGACCAGAACATCAGCTCCCCTGGCAGCGTCCTCCGGCTCTGAGAAGACCGAAATCCTGCCTCCCAGCCTCTCTGCTTCTTTCGTTATTCTGGTCTTTGGCTCGTACCCTGCAGGCGAGGCCACATAAACCTCCATCCCAAGGATGGCCGAAGCGAGGATGAGAGAGTTACAGACGTTGTTCCCATCTCCGATCCATCCCACGCGCAGGCCCTCCAATCGACCGAAATGCTGCCTCATCGTTTGCAGGTCAGCCAGTATCTGCAGTGGATGCTCCCAGTCCGAGAGAGCATTGACCACTGGCACGCTGGCATGCCTTGCGAGCTGGATCACTGTATTATGAGAAAAGACGCGGGCAGTGATGCCATGCACATAGCGCGAGAGCACACGGGCAGTGTCGGCAACTGTCTCCCCGCGCCCGAGCTGCAACTCGCCAGCTGATAGATAAAGTGGATGCCCACCGAGCTCTGAGCATGCTACCTCCAGTGAGACGCGCGTCCTCGTGGATGGCTTCTCAAAGATCATGGCCAGGCTTTTTCCCTGCAGTGGCCTGCCATGATGACCTCGCCGGTCTTTAAAGGCATCCGCGCTATCGAGCAGGCGGATTATATCATCTTTGCAAAGATCGGCTATGGAAATGAGATTCATTTTTAATTCCTAGGCTCGCATACTCTGCAAGAGCTCTGATATTTGGGTGACGCTCTCATCAGATGGCGATACCTTTGCCGCGATGCCTGTCCCGGACATGCATGCATCCTCCCCAGCCAGTTGATTGGACCAGGGGCTGAAAGTCATGAAAGCGAGCCCTGGATGTGGATCGTCATCAGAGGTCTTGGCAATTACTATCACACTGCCCACCTCGCTTTGGACTCGTACCTTCTGGCCGTCCTTCAACCCGAGGCTGGCCATGTCTTGCTTGTCCAGAAGTATCCGAGCACATAGATCGCGAAACTCATCTGTGAACTTGCTCTTCTTCCCAGCCTCGTCCTGGAAGATGTCCCGGAAAGTCACAATAGCGGTCTTCATTTTAGATCGCCTCCAAAATTTTTGCCAGGATCCGTTCGTCTGAGGGCAGGTTCGACTCTATGATCGGCTCAAAAGCGATCTTCACCCCGTCTGTGCGCAAAGCCGTCCCTCCTGCCTCCATGCCAGAGACGGCCGAAGGAATTACGACCTTGGCAGCATCCACCGTCAGAGACCTGTGCGGATCGATGACTATCAACGGTACCTTGGCAAGAGCGCGAGCCGTGGCTAATGGAAGCTCTGCAAGTGGATCAGATCCTATTACCAGAGCCGCGTCGCAGCTCCTTGCTGCAGCAGCCAGGCTATTTCCAGGCGCATGCAAGAGCTGGTAAAATCCTCTCGTGTTAAAGCGTTCCACCATTGGCACCACTTTGAATGTCGTGATCTCATTGAGCTTCGCTAAAAGCATCTCGAAGAGATCAAGTTTATTTTGCAGTGAATAGAGCATCCCAAGACCGGGAAAGATAACGCCGTACTCGGCCTTGCGAAGGATTGTGCCAAGCTCGATCATGCGCTTCTTGTCCCCGAACTTGGGGATCTTCCCGTCCAGAGTGGCCAGGATGGATTCTATGAACTCGCCATCACCACCAGGCTGCATCCGGAAATAGTAGTTGGTGCATAAAGTTGCAGTCGCCGACTTCCTCACATCCACAGCAATGCAGGTCCGCTCCTCCTCATAGCTCTTCTGACGCTTCTCTCCGCGCGGATAGTAGGAGAACCGGGATAAATGCCGTGGGTGACTGTTAGAAGGATCCGACCCCCAGAAGACAGATACGTCAGCGAAATTCCTGACATCATCAAGCGTGCACGTGGGAAGCTTGCCAGCAATTATGCGCTCCATCAAGGCTCCGAGGCACGGGGGAGATGTATCGCATATGGTCGCGCCGAGCTTTCTTACAAGGTTCATGCCTGCCTCCTGGGCTTCAAGAGTGGTATTGGACCAGCCGCAGAGCAGGGGAGCCTTGGAGCTATGCAAGATCTCTGCAGCTTTGGCTATTGCCTGCTCCAATGCCACCTCCTTCCCATCAATCATCGGCCTGGTTCTGTCGGTCATCAGCGCCTGGTAGTGGCCGTGCCCTTTGCGACAGAGGTTTCTTACGCGCGAGATGGCTCCGTCCTTTACGGTTAGCTCGATATCCTCACAAAGCAATGAACAGCCAGTGCATATCGCCATTGAAATTCACCAGACCTATACGAACTCTATAGCCTTGCTCGGACAGGTCGCAGTGCAGGCATTGCACATAACCTTGTTCGGCCCAAAGCGTCGACACTCTTTGACGTTGTTGCATATCACCACGCCATCTTCCACGCGCAAAATGACCTTCTCGCCCTGGGGCCCCAATCCAACGCCGCATCTCGTGGGCTCAGCCGCCACATTTACGGGGCAGGCTACGACGCAATTGCCGCAACCAAAGCACTTCTCAGGATGAATTATCAGGCCGGTCTCCGATGCCGATTCGAGCGGCGCCATGACCTCTCGCAGCTTCTTTAGCTTGGCTTCGTACTTCTTCTCCTCGATGAGGGGAGTGCACTCGTCGATCTTCTTCTCCTTGCTCAGCAGTCCCACTGCAAAAGCCATGCAGGTTGGGAGCCCGCACTTCTTGCAGTTGGTCTTGGGCAATAACATGTAGATCTCCATTGCGCTGACCATAACCTGATACCTCAATCTGGGAAAGATGCTAGTTACCTTTGCATCCGGATTATATTTATTGCCTGCGCAAACCTTTTCATAGATCTTGAACAAATTGAGGGCTGAATGCCTTTCAGGAATCCTCTCGCCCTCCTGGGTCTATTGAGCGTAATCCCCCTGATAATTATTTACCTCATTCGGCCACGTCCGAAGGCGATCCTCTTCTCTTCCACCATATTCCTGAGAGAAGGCGAGGCTGAGCGCTCAGCCGTGTTGAACCGGCTCGTCTCTGACCCTCTCTTTTGGGTTCAGCTTCTGGTGCTCTGCTCGCTCTCTGTGGCAGCTGCCGGGCCATACACCGTCGAACCTGGCCTGGCGAGCACCCATCTGGTCGTCGTCCTGGACTGCTCGGCGAGCATGGAAAGCAGCTTCTCTGCTGCTGCGGCACTGGTGGAGCCTCACCTGGATCGCTATGAGAAGATCAGCATAGTTCTTGCAAAGAGCATTCCCGTAACTGCACTCCAGGAAGGCAGCAGTGCGAAAGCCAGGGATGTCCTTGCCCAACTGACGCCAAAAGCCGTCTCTGCAGATCTTTCCAGCGCCATGATCCTGGCCAGCAGCATTCTGGGCCCGGATGGCGGGAACATACTTGTCGTTTCTGACTTCATAAGCTGGACTGGCGATGATCCCAGGGACACGAGAAAAATCCTGCAGGCCGACGGAAAGATCGGCATCGTCTTTGCAGATTCATATAGAGGAGGAGATAACGTCGCCATCGTCGATGGCTGGGATGTTCCGGGTCCTGGATATGTAAACCACACTGCCAAGGTGCATAACTTCGGCCAGGCCAGGACAGTCTCGATTACAATCAGCGGACCAGGCGGTTCGAGCAGCCTGACTGAGAATATCCCCGCAGGTGGAGATTACTATTTCTCATTTACCGCATATCCTGGATCAAATCATATATCTCTGGATCTGCAAGATGCCATCTCACAGGATAACCACGCTTATGTCTATGTGCCTTCGCTTGGAGCAAAAGAGGTCTTAATTTTAGGCGAGGCTGGACCTGCCCTGGCGGCCCTGCGCTCTTTGCCCAATGTACACGTCGAGACCTCTGGAGACTATTCAAACTTCGATCTCGTGGTGGCCGCCAAGAACGCCTCTTTGGACGGCAAGCTCAACCGCTACATCGATGGCGGCGGCAAGGTGATCTTCATCGCCTCAGGCAAGGAGAGCCCAGAGTATCTGCCGGTAAAGGTTATCGGGCTTGCACAGGGACCTGCAAGCCTCTGGGTGCGAAATGAGGGGTTTGCCGAGGGCATTCATCTCGATGAGATCGGGCTTTTCAATTACCCAGATGCGACATCCCGAAGGGGCTCCACCACCATGGTTGAAGCAAACGGAGTTCCTGTCCTCTCTTACTGGCGCATCGGAGAGGGCATGGCCATCTACAACGCCCTTGAGATGGACTCGGATTTTTACCAGCGACCTGAGTATCCAATATTCTGGTACCAGATGGTAAATTGGATCACAGGTGTTCCAGACATCAAGGCGGCCAACCATAAGACTGGCGAGATGATACCACTTGGCGAGACTGTAACAGTCCAAACGCCATCTGGCACAGTTACCACCTCCAATTTGCTGCTGGATGAAGTAGGCGTTTTTCGCTTTCGGGGAGAATCGGTGTCTGCAAGCATGTATGACTCCAGGGAGTCCTCACTAAGCCGGAGCGACGGCGTCTTGCCTGGCGAATTCCAGGAAGGCAGCAGGGAGACGCTTGTGGAAAAGGACATATCCAACTGGGTGATCGCGCTCGCTGCCCTGGCGCTCCTCCTTGAGCTTGCCATCATGCGCTGGAGGCGCGAGACTTGATCCAGGATCTTTACTTCACAACGCCCGGGATTCTGTGGGCGATCCCAGCGCTTGTGATCCCTGGAGCCATGTTCATTTACGCAAGGGCCAAGAACAAGATTCTTGCAGCCAGCAGGCTTGCAGTGTTCTGCCTTATAATTGCGGCTGCGGCCAATCCCTATTTTGTGCAGACGCACACAGTTCAATCGGAAACGCCGAACATTATCGTGCTGGACGACCGTACAGGTTCCATGGAGGTCTTCGACCCCGATGTTGCGGCAAGGGTAGCAGATTTCTCAAAGGCACAGGTGCGCTCCTTTTCAGGAGACTCAACCCCCCTGGGGGACAGGATCATACAGTATGCCCTGCCAGGCAGTACCCTTGTCCTGGTCTCTGACGGCTACAGCAACAGTGGCAGGCCAATAGCCGATGCTCTGTCTCTTGTCAGGGCGTCAAACACGACAACCTTTGCCATCTCCATTGCACCCATAAAAGATGATGCCAGCGTGGAGATCTCCGGAACGAATACCGCAGTCCTGGGAGGAGATTATCCATTCACAGTAATAGTCCGAGCTGCTGGCCGCTACAGAGGACCTTTGTCTGTATTTGCAGACGAGAGACTGATCTACAGCGGTAATCTGGACATCAACGGCAGCTCATCCATCAAGATCTCCAACGCCTTTATGGAGACGGGAAATCATATCCTACGAGCCACAATCGCCCAGGACTTGCAGCCACTGAACAATAACTATCAGAAAGCGATTTTTGTCGTTCCAAAGCCTGAGGTCCTATTGATCTCCGACAGCAACTCGCCTCTGGCTGAGGATCTTTCGGACCTGTACAAGCTCACGCTGCTCTCCGAGCTACCAGCCGAGCTGAAGGGATATAAGGCTGTGGTCCTGGACGATCAGTCGTACAGCGCCAAACTGGATATACTCAAAGACTACGTGCGAAATGGCGGCGGGCTGGTGGTTGTGGGAGGACAGAATTCCTACGACCTTGACAGTTACCTCAATTCAAGCTTTGAGGATCTCCTGCCAGTGATCTCTTCGCCCAGCACCTTCGAGGGCGGCAAGACAGTTGTTTTCGTGCTGGATATATCCTTCAGCCTCCTCACAACCCGCACAAAGGATGGTACTCACTTGTTGGATTACGAAAAGGCGCTGGCGGTCGAGCTGCTCAAGTCTCCCGATTTCCAGGACTACAAAGTAGGCCTGGTGGTCTTTGGCACAAAAGCCTACAATGTCATGGACCCAATTGCACTATCCAGGGGCAGAAGCATTCTGGAGGAGAGAATCTCAGGGCTTGCGCCCACGGGCACCGAGAACAGCCACCTGGACAATGGCCTCCAGCTGGCATGGGATATGCTCAATGCCAGCGGTGGCGAGGGAGAGCTGATAGTACTCTCCGACGGCAACCTCTGGAACTACGAAGAGGTTGTGCAGCATTCTGCACACCTTCTCAAGCAGATGAACCTCACAACTCGACTGATCCAGGTGCAGGCAATTCCAGGAAAGACAGGAAATCTCGATGACCTGGCAAGGCAGACGGGATCGGAGTTCGCATCATTCGTCTATCCTGACTCTTTGACCACAAAGAGAGTGCAGATCGTGGAGCAAAAGGCTCAGGAGGAGATGCCGCCATCCGGGTTTATGATATCTGTTGCCAATAAGAACCACTACATCACATCTGATCTGGAGATAAATGCCACCATCGCGGGATTCAATGACGTCACTCCCAGACCCGGCGCCCAGCGCCTGGTAATTATGCCCGACGGCAAACCCGTCCTGACGACGTGGCGTTATGGCCTTGGAAGAGTGGCAGCGCTCACAACGGACGACGGGAGCGCCTGGGCAGGAAAGCTCTACGAGATGCCAGGCTCCAAGTTGATATCTTCCACGGTCAATTGGGCAGTTGGAGATCCGCGCTCTGAGACAGATCGCGTTGAGGCTAACGATGGCTGGCTGGGAACTCCGCTACAGATCACCATCATAAGCAATTCCAGGCCCAGCCTTCCCGGAGCCGATGTGGAGAAGGTAGGCGACAACAGGTACGCAGCTACCTTCACCCCGAACAGCTCTGGCATCTACTACATCGGAAATTATGCATTTGCGGTCAACTATCCAGTGGAGTACAGAGATATAGGTTCAAGTCCAGATCTGCCCAAGCTAATTGTAGCCAGCGGTGGAAAGGTCTTCACCGAAGAGGAGGCCCGACATAGTCTTGTGGCTGAGGCTGGCAGGCTGAGCCAAAGAACGATACAGGAGACAGTATCCCGAAGGGACTTACTGCTCCTTCTGGCTCTGATCATCTTCCTTGCGGAGGTTGTCTTGCACAAATTAGGCGAGATAAGGCGAAGAGGCCGGTCCAAAGAGCAATAGAAAGCTCCAGAGCAACTCACCATCAGATTTTAATAGCATAATCAGCTTTATTGATGGTATATTGCGGAGGTAACTGCCACCAAATGAGTTCTCAAATGTGTACTGTCTGCGGCCTTCCCAAAGAACTTTGTATCTGCGAGGAGGTTGCCAAGGAGCAGCAGAGGATAGCGGTGAAGGTCCAAAAACGCAGGTATGGAAAAGAGGTGACAGTCATCCAAGGCATTGATCCCCATGAGATTGATCTGCAGGAGCTGTGCACACATCTAAAGTCCAAGCTGGCCTGCGGCGGGACTGTGAAGGAGAGCTTGATCGAGCTGCAGGGCAACCACATTCAAAGGATAAAAGATATCTTGGTGAAGAAGGGATTTGGCGCAGATCAGATAAGTACCTGAATTAGGTTTTACTCAAAAAAAGGTGACTTGTTCAGGTCTCAGGATATTTCTCCTTGTATTTTTCTTTGTACATCTTATCACTTGCCGCCTCGCCCTCTGCGCCCAATACGATGGAGAAGATCCACTCACTGAGCTTGGCACAATGTTCAGGAACACACTCATCAATGCAGCCTGCACAGGGCTCGAAGAAGTCCAATGCTAGCAGAGGTCCAAAGCGTCTGTCACAGGTTTTCTCGACGTGAAAAAGGCGATAAGTTCTGATGCCTCTGACCGACTCCTGCTCTCTGGTGATGAGATTATCCTGGAGGAGTTTGGCTACGATGCGAGAGCATTTGCGAGAGTCGATCTTCAGAGCCTTCCACAGATCGCTCTGCAAGACTCCTTCTGAGTGCGACTTTATGTAATCCAACGCCTGCTCCACAGACATCCCTATCTCCTTTTACTCAACGGGACTTATGAGAATTATATTATTACCACGTAGGATAACAGAACCAAGAGACCTAGTCTTCTCGCCGCCGATCAGCTCTACTGTCTCCAGGAGGTGAAGGTTCAGATACTCATCAACGCTATTGAGGACCCCTTCCAGGATGTAACGCGGTGACCCTTTCATCTCAACTTGGATCTTACTGCCGACCAAACTCTGCACTTTTTTAGTTGGAAACATAAACTGACTCCCCTAAATTAGGTGTCATTTAGACGGACACCACGCCTTTCACACCTGCAACGTTCTTCTTGAGCTCTTTTTCGATGAAGTTCTTCAGCGTCATCTGCGAGAATGGACAGCCTGCACAGCTACCCTGCAGCTTCACCTTGACAATTCCTTCATCGATGTCCACAAGCTGAACATCTCCACCATCCACGCGCAGGCCGGTCCTGATCTGTTCCAGAGCGATCTCAACTTCATCCTTGAGGTTTTGCATAAACAATTAGTCCCCTTTTACCTTTATAGATGTAACTTTGTGCCCGATGATCGTGTACCTTATTCCTTTTAAAGCTTCCTGGAGTTGTTTGATGATCCTTTCACATTCGTTTGAGCTCACAACGGTGTTCACCATCACGCCCGGCTCGGAGTGATCACGAATGGCCGTCAGGGTCATATTCGGGTCCTCGCTCAGACGGAAGCTCTTCCATGTCTTGGGCGCCATGCCCTGATACTCTATGAGGTAAAACCCGGTGATACCCAGCTCCGTCAGGGTGTTTATCACACGAACCAGATGCTCGTGATCGACGAAAATCTTGACCATGGTCTTCATGAAGTTCCCCAATCTAATATCGATCATTGGACCTTAAATAACTTCGCGAGATATTCTTTTATCCTGGCGCCTCCCTTCAGGGCATATCATGGCCAAAAAAGATATCATAGATGTGCTGAATGGCATGGGAATAACTGAGGACAGGATAGTCTCTGCGGCATTGGATCTGTATTTCCCTCATCCAGGTGTGGAGACGCGCGAGCAGGCTGAGGCCAAATTTCGTTCTGAGATGGACCTGGCGCTCTCTGATCCAAACCTTGCGCTTCTCATCTACGCGGGAGTTCTCCTGGAGGCGGAAGGGGCCAAATGCAACCTGCCCAATCTGGAGCAATCCGATTACGAGAACGACCTGACCTGCCTCATTGCGGATGAGGTGCTGGGCCTGGCCATTGCCAAGTATGTAGGCGGCTACAAAGGGTTGTTCGACTACGTTCGATATGATAAAGCAAAGCCTGGAATTCTATCCACCCTGGGACCGTTTATGGACGATGTGGTTGCGGGCCTTATTGGAGGCATCTCTGCAAATATGTACACAAGGGCGGTATCAGACTGAAAGGATTGCTCTTCGCGCTGAAGTCCGGCTTCGGATGGCTGTCCACAATACCTGTAGGCATCTCAATGGAGGGCGTGGAAGCCCTGATGAATCACGTTTATGTGTTCCCAGTGGTAGGCCTGGTTCTGGGCGCGATCCTTGGCGCTGTAGCCTACGTCGCAGCTCTGGCCCTGCCTGCCAACCTGGTAGCCATAATTGTGATAATAGCCATCTACAAGCTCTGCGGCATAAACCACATCGACGGTTTGGCTGACTTTGGAGATGGCGTGATTGCCCATGGCACCCTGGAAAAGAAGGTGCAGGCAATGAAGGACGTCTCCTTGGGCACTGGAGGTGCGATATTCATCGCAGTGCTTTTGCTGGCCACCTTCGCCATCATCACCGATACCGCTAAAGGCCTTCTGCCTCTGGCCTTGCTGGCAGCAGAGGTCTGTGCCAAGGAGGCCATGATCACCTTTGCAGCCTTCTCTCGATCTCTGCAGAAGGGATTTGGACAGATCATGATTGAGCGGACTGGTGGGGCGCAATTCCTCATCGGCCTCGCGATATCTGCGATCATCTGCGCTGCAGCTTTGGGTCCTCTGGGCCTGGCCTCATTGGGCATCTCTCAATTGGCAGCTCTCTACATGGTCTATGTGGCGAAGAGGAACTTTGGAGGAGCTACGGGCGATGGCATCGGCGCGAGCAACGAGATCTGCCGCCTGGTGGCTCTGGCTGCAGCCCTTGCCTTTGGAGGTGTGCTGCCCTGGACGCTCTGGTGATGGCTGGAGGCCGCGGCTCCAGGCTCAAGATGGGCGAAAAGCCACTGGTAACTCTCTTCGGAAGACCGCTCATCGACTATGTAACCATGGCACTGGAGAACAGCTCCGTGCAGAGGATCTTTGTGGCTACCACTGATAACGTGCCAAACACACGAAGGTGGGCTTTGGAAAAGGAACTCAATGTGGTTGAGACTGAGGGAAGAGGCTTTGTGACGGATATGATCAGCGCCGTCCAGGCTGCTGGCGTCTCCCGGCCCATAATGATAATCATGGCCGATCTTCCACTTGTCACAGCAGATCTGATTGACGAGATCATCGAGGTCTATGATCAGCGGCCAGAGCCTGCACTCTCCACGCACACGCCATTAAGCCTGCACAGCCGCCTGGGGCGCAGGCCGGATTCCCTGTTCAATTACAAGGGGCAGTTGATAGTTCCGTCGGGAATAAACGTGCTGGATGGAGCAGACATCGAACTGGAGCAGGAGGATTTTCACTTGATTCTCGAGAGGATCGAGCTAGCGGTTAATGTAAACGTGGCCGAGGATCTCAAGCTCTGCGAGAAGATAATCCAAGGTGATATACTTTGAACGATATCATAACTATAAATGGCGAGAAGTATTCAGCCGACGATCTCAGGCTGCTCATGGGAGCAGATGAGGTCAGAGAACCGAAGGGTTACGTTCTTCTCGTAGCCAAAGCTTTGCGAAATCCCATGAGGCTCCCCTGGCTTTTAAAGGAGATCTGTGCTCTATGCCTGAAGGAGGAAGACCAGAGAGACCTGAGGCTCACATTGATAAGAGTTCAGGTTGATGCCGAGCTGCGTATGAATCAGGATATTCAAATATACCAGCAGAGGCGCTATGTGGCTCAGGTGATCGAGATCCTGCTCTTCAACGAGCTGATGCTTGCACCGCGCGAGGCTGTGGAGGAGGCAGACATAGAATAAATGGCACAACCTATAGGAAAATATATAAATGGCAAGACTTCAATGCCATCGCTTTGGTTCCTGGTGCAGGAGACTTGCTTGCAAGATTAAGATTGTGGAGTGTGTATCTTGGATCGATCGGTTGAAGCCTCTAATATGAATGGTCCCAATCCGCACCTGACCCGTGGGAAACCAGGAGAGGCGCCCAAGATCACCGTCATAGATTACGATGATCAGAATTTTCATGAGGTGGAAGTAAAAGACGTTGCCGAGTGTTTCACTTTCAAGCAGAAGCCCACTGTCACATGGATCAACATAGACGGCTTGCATCAGGTGGATGTGCTGGAGAAGCTGGGTTTCTGCTATGGAATTCACCCACTTGTTCTTGAAGATATCCTGACGGATCAGCGTCCCAAGGTCGAGGATTATGATGACTATATTTTCATAGTGCTCAAGATGCTCTACTATAATGAGAATGGAGATGACACGCTTGGAGACACCAAGATCGATGTGGATCAGGTGAGCATGATCCTCGGTCCGAATTTCATCATATCCTTCAAGGAGAAGGAGGTTGACGTCTTTAATCCCCTCAGGGATAGGCTCAGGATGGCCCGGGGCAGGATAAGGAAACAGGGTGCGGACTATCTGGCGTATTCCATGATGGATTCCATAGTCGACCATTATTTTGTAATCATGGAAAAACTCGGAGAAAGATTCGAGGAGCTTGAGGATTCGGTGGTTGCCAATCCCGAGCCAGGAATCCTTCCCACAATCTACAACCTGAAACGAGACATGCTGTTCATGCGAAAGTCGGTCTGGCCCCTGAGGGAGGCCATCAGCAGACTGCAGCGGACAGATTCACATCTGGTCTCCGAGACTACGAAGATATATCTGCGAGATGTCTATGATCATACCATTCAGGTGATAGAGAACATCGAGACCTTCCGGGATATGTCTGCCTCATTGCTTGAGACTTACCTCTCCAGCCTCAGCAATAAGCTCAACGAGGTGATCAAGCTGCTTACGGTCATCTCTACGATATTCATTCCCCTCACGTTTCTTGCAGGGGTCTATGGAATGAACTTCAGATATATGCCAGAGCTGGAGTCGCCGTGGGGTTATCCGGCCATCTTGATATTGATGCTGCTCGTAGTGGTTGTTATGTTGACCTATTTCCGCAGGAAAGAGTGGATCTAGTAATGGATGAAGGGAAGGTCAACGCATGCATTCGGATTTTAGAGGAGCTTTACGGTGAGCCTCTTGCCAGGAAGGTAGATCCTGTAGATCTGCTGGTCATGACCATGCTATCCCAGAACACAAGCGACACAAACAGCCTTCGGGCTTTTGGCCGCCTGAAGGACGTTTATTGTGACTACGAGGATCTTGTGGCCGCTCCCGAGGACTCGATAGCTGACACCATCAGGTCAGGCGGCCTGGCCGAGATAAAGGCCCATAGGATAGCAAAAACCCTCTCGAAGATAAAAAAGGATGCCGGCGCGATTACCCTCGACTTTCTGGCCGACGCGAGGAAGGAGGACGCCATGAACTATCTGGTATCCCTTCCTGGAGTTGGTCCCAAGACAGCGTCGGTGGTTCTTCTCTTCGCCTTTGGCTTTCCCTTCATGCCCGTGGACACGCATGTCCATCGCGTCTCACGGCGATTGGGCCTGGTGCCAGAGAATGCGAGCGTGGAAAAGTGCCGGAAGATCCTGGAGCAAACTGTCCCACATCAAAAGTATCTCTCATTTCATCTGAACCTGATAAGACATGGGAGACGCATTTGCAGGGCAAGGAATCCGCAGCATGAAAAATGTGCGTTGCGCTCTCATTGCGAATACTATTTGCGAAGCCAAAAGCCTTAAATGATAGTAACAACTACCCCCAATCCGCGCTCCGGTAGTGTAGCTCGGCCAATCATGAAGGACTCTCACTCCTTCGACTTGGGTTCAAATCCCAACCGGAGCATATAATTACTATGTAAGTAGAAAGAGTTTAGTAGATAAAATTATATTATGGTCATTCACGTGTCTCACCAACCGGGATGACTTCAGAGCTTAGGCGAGGGCCTTACAAGGGTTCTCGCTTTTCTCTGAAAGCTCCGTGAGTCGTTTTTTTAGTAAGGCCTTTGCACCCTCTTCAAAGAGGTGTGAAAGGCTCCTATACTCACCAGCCTCTACCGCTTTTTCTGCTGCTTCGTATGTCTGCGGGCTCACGCTTATGCTGAATTTTTTAACCGGCATAGTGCTATAGTTTTCATTTTTAGCTTAAATACCTTTTCGTACTAAGTAGGACCAATAATTTTAAATATTGGTGAGACCAAGTAGTACCTTGGTGAGACATGTGAATGGAAAAACCATTCTTGAGCATAGCTGCCCGGCCACACAAAGCCGGGAAGCCGTAGCGTCGTTGATAGCCTATATCAATCATGGAAAAGAGCTTTCCGATCTACCTGATTTCTACAGGCTTGCGGCAGAAATGGTCCTGGTAAAATCAAATAAAGGAGACGTGTACTATGTTGTCACGCCCAAGGCCTGCTCATGCCCGTCGGCCATGTATAGGCCAGGCAAGCCGTGCAAACATCAGAGAAAGTATTTTCAGGCCCAAAAACCAGAAGCAGCTAACCATGTGGGAGAGCTCAGGCCAGATATGCGCGGATTCAGGCCCGTGAGCTTGCTCCCTGGCGAAGTGGAGGCTTGAGCATGGCTGAAATCCAATTTTTTGCGCTAGGCGTTTTGGTAGCCAGCTTCGTGATCTCCACAGCCGCGTATTTCATGTATCGGCGATGTGAGAGGATCACATCCAGCCACACTGAGGAGGTGGACTGAATGCCCGCCACTTGCCGCTATTGGAGAGATCAGAAGGACGGCTTTCATGGCAATTGCTGCCATCCTGAGGCTCAGCCTGGAGAGTCATGCCTCCTAAATACAGAGGATAAATGCGTACTGTTAGAAGAATTTATCCCCGTCCACACTTGCGCGGTCTGTGGCGCGACAATCCCCGTGGAAGAATATGAGAAAAACGGATGCACGCGGTGCGGCGCGGATTCTGAGGAGGTCGGGCAATGATCAAGCAGATCCTGGACTTCTACCGAGACGGAGATCCGAGGGCGGCGGTCATCGAGGTCTTTGCACAGATCGAAGACCCACAAAAGCATCTTCAGATCATCAAGGACCTGGTCGAGGATGGGGCTATCCTGCAGGATGTTGATGATGCTGTCATCCGAGCCATCTACCGTGGAACGAATCAGGATAAGCTCTTAAGCCTAATCGAGGATGGATGGAGCTTTTCTGGGCAAGACGTGGCCGAAGAAGCCGAATTGCACTGCGAGGATCAGCAGGCTGCGGGCAAGTGCGGAGAGTGCATCTCTCCATGCCCCTTTGAAGAAGACGATGATATCCCGTCGAGTGAAGCCCTCAAGCGGGCCCAAAAGCTGCTCAAGAATCTTTCAGACACGGAACTTTTGATGCTGGCTGTGGCCATTCAAGAAGAATCTGAAGACCGAGAAGCCAACAGGGTCGAAGAAGAAGCCATCCGCGCCAACCTCTCGGAGGATAAGCAATGAGCCACACCAGGATCAGTCGTATGCGAAAGCGCAGAGTCACCAAAACACGCATCCAGGTCTTGCGGCGATGGCGACAGGCCCGGATTCTGGCCAATATTTTTTGAGGCGGTCCCATGTCACAGGATCAAACCTCTGTGGTAGTGGTCCCTGTAGATGTTCTTCAATCGCTTCTGCAGGAGGTTCAACGGCTTCGGGATAGGGTATCTGCCATAGAAGCCCGCCAGGATCGCGATTTTGAGCAGATAGCCGGAGATATCTGCAATCATGGCCAGCGAATAATAAAGCTGGAAGCCACAGAGCCCAAAGAGCCCTCATCGAAGGTATCCGAGCACCTGGAGGAGATCGCCAAAGCTCTTTCGGCCAGGGAAGCACATTATATGGCCTTTTGGGAGGTAGAAGAGCTTCTAGGCTTGAGCCACCGCAGGGTAAGCCAGCTTGCGGACATCGCAAAGAATGACCCCCGCTTTATCATTTGCTGGCATCCACGGAAGAAGAACATGAAGGTCTTCAAGCTGAATCCTATGGCTTATCGCTCAATAAAAATTTAAATGATAAAAAGTAGAAATTTCTAGTTTCCAGGTTTCAGGAAGCAATCGATATTGGCTGAAAATTGCATCTTTGGCTTGGATGTTAAGCTGAAGAATTTCAATATGTCTTAGTTTGAGATAGAGATAGAATTAACAGAGATGTATATAAATAACAGGAGACTTCCAGGTTCTTGGAAATCTCAGGACAAAACCTGGAAACTAGAAATTTCTAGGTTTTTGGAAAAATTCTTTTTGACTGATGATACCCTCATCCACAGACCTAGATCGCCCGGCCTGTGCAAGTATTAAGTCGTTCATAAATGTGCTCTCCTTCTGTTCTTTTGTTTCAGGTTCTAGGCTTTCAGGACAGTGCAGTTTAACTGTTAATTTTCCGGCCATAGTCCTGAAAATACGGTTTATGTCTGCATCGGTCATTTTTTCATCTTCGTAACAGCGCGGAGACCCCAACCTTAAGGTTGGGGATGAGCGCGTGCTTGTCACCAATATCTTTACCACCGACAACTATTTAAATCTATCTAGCTCATATATGCATGTGCTTAGATCAATTACGTTCAAGCTCCGATTATCACAAGCGGATAGCGAAGCCCTTCTAAGCACTATGAAAGCCTATACCAAAGCATTCTCTATATCCGCGAAATGGGGGTATGATAATCACTCCTGGGATAAGGTAGAAAATCACAAAGCGACTTACAAGCATGTCAGAGAAGCCATTCCCGAACTCCCATCTTCCTTAGTCCAGGGTGCCAGGGATTGCGCTTGTGAGTCCCTGAAGGCTGATAAGTGCAAAACTCTACCAGAGCGAAAGCCTCTTGCCGCCATGCGATATAATCAGAGAGTCATCAATGTAAATCTAATACATGGACTGGCTACTATCGCATCTGTAAATGGTAGGATCAAGGCGACTTTCTTTGTGCCAGAACATCACAGAGAATACCTTAGTTGGAAGATCAAGTCTTCCACAATATCTTATGATCGTAGAAGCAAAGTGTTCTATCTCCATGTATCGCTAGAATATAATGATCCTGAGAAGGTCGAAGAGGTCAACGTTCTGGGAATCGATCGCGGTATAGTGAATATTGCAGTCTGCTCAGATAATAGGTTCTTTAACTCCAAACAGGTTAAAAACAAGCGTGCTAGATATGCCCACCTTCGAAAGGAGTTACAGTCGAAAGGCACCAAGTCCTGTAAGCGCAAGCTCAAGCGCTTATCTGGAAAGGAAAGACGGTTCACGGCTGATGTCAACCACTGCATATCCAAGCAGATTGTAAACTCGCAGTACACTGTATTTGCTCTTGAAGACTTGAGCAAGATCCGAGTTCAGAAGCGAAGAGGCAAAGAGTTTAACAGAAAGCTCAACAGCTGGCCCTTCTATCAGCTTGAGCAGTTTATCAGCTACAAAGCTGAGGCTCTTGGAAAACAGGTTCTCTTTGTAGATGCCAGGTACACCTCCCAGAAGTGTTCTAACTGCGGGCATACCTACAAGGGGAACCGTGAAGGCTCTGAGTTCCGTTGCCGTAAGTGTGGTTTTGAACTCCATGCTGACCTCAATGCTTCTCGAAATATTGCTCAGGCAGGTATATCTTGCCTGAGTAGGCTGTCTTGTCAACCAGCCGAATGTAGCCCAACATAATCGGAGTTACAAGCCACCTCCTTTAGGGGGTGGTAGTTGACCTCCTTTTTTATCGATTCTTCCAAAGCGATCAATTCTTCTGCGATTTTTGTTCGCAGATCTGGATAGTCGGCCAGCACATTCAAAATAATGTCACCAACTTTATCCCAGATCGGGCTATTGAGTACAGTTGTTGGATCTGGATAGGCGGGGGTTAGTTGTGGTTCGAGTTCCCCTAACCTCTTCTCGATGCTGTGGACTTTCATTTCCGGCTCCTAGCGGCTTCTTCCAATGCCGCGAGCCGAGCCTCCAGCTCGCGGAATTTGTCCATCTCCCAGAACTTCGCCCAAGCTCCGAAAAGCTGGGCCAGTCTTCCGCTGTATTCCAGCTCCTTACCCTCTGCAAAAGCCGTGTCGATGATCCGTTTGATCAGTCTTCGTGCATCGGCAGGGGTTTTTAGGGTTATTCCGCGTCGCCTTACGTTTTTATTCTCAGTCATTTATTCATCTCCTGCTTTTGAATTATGCCCCACACCCCCGGCCTTCCCAGTATAGCGTTCGATCTCCTCAGGCGTCATTGTTCGCAGTTCTTCCATGTCGTCGATCAACACATCAGCAGCTTTCTTTTTCGCCATAATTTTTTTATACCCCGCTATATTAACATCTATATGTTCTATCTCTTCAGCAATGATCACCAGCGCGTTCAGCAGCCGCTGGCGTCGTTGCCTCAATTCCCCTAGGGTCGTCATGCTGCAGCCTCCAAGGGCTGCTGAAAAGACCAGTCAATGCCCACTTTGACATCAGCGGCGCAAGGTGCATCATGGAAGATTTGCTGTGCTGCAGCCATGAACACCCTGTTAACCAGTTCACAGCATTCTTTTGCTTTCTCAGCTGGGCATTCTAGCAGTACGGAGTCATGCAGGGATAGTAAGAAATTGAAGTCTGCATACTCAGGCCTGCAAAATTCTTTGTAAAGTAATGCTGACGCTAGTTTGAACAGATCGACTCCTGTAGCCTGAATAGGTACGTTTACCAGTCTATTCTTGAGCTTCCTATGTAGCTTCCCTGTGCCCTCATCTTTGCGAGGCACATACTCTAGCCTACCAAGGGCAGATCTGGCTACATGATACTCTTTGCAGTTGACTGTAACCCTGAGAGACTTGTTCTTGCAGTTATCCCAGTACCTGAGCAGGCCTGGATAGCTCATCTTGAATGCTTCCAGGTAGCTCTCAGCCTCTTCCTTCGTT
This sequence comes from uncultured Methanotrichaceae archaeon, assembly GCA_964604285.1. Lineage (GTDB taxonomy): Archaea > Halobacteriota > Methanosarcinia > Methanotrichales > Methanotrichaceae > Methanothrix. The sequence goes on along the minus strand of CAZRYL010000003.1, from coordinate 45,805 downwards.
AGGCCAGGTATAGCCTCCATCAGGTAGGGAACACCGCCCCCGTAGAGAGCCCCGAAGTTGATTATCTTCGCAGTCTTCCGCTGCTCCTTTGTGACCTGGTCCTCAGGTACTCCGAAGACCTTAGAGGCTGTGACAGTGTGCAGATCAGCACCTTCATGATAGAGCCTCAGCAGTGTAGGCTCTCCTGAGATCTCCGCTGCAAGCCTCATCTCGATATTTGAGTAGTCACATTCTACCAGTGCCCGGCCAGGCGCAGCTTTGAAGAGGTGCCTCAGGTCTTTGCTGATCTGTTGGGCATTAGGGCCTGAGCTTGTGTACCGGCCTGTCCTTGTGCCCAATTGTTGATAGCCACTGAACAGCCGCCCATTTTCTTGATTCTTCAGCCAGGCTCTTAGGAAACGCTTCTGCATATCATACTTCTTCAAATCCCTGAGCATAGCGGCTAGAGGCTTTTCGGGCTGTTGCTGCAAAAGGGCCTTGATGGTAGCCTCCGAAGCGTCCTTGACATCCTCACCATATATTAGCTGCAGAAGTACCTTCAGGTGCTGGCTGCTGGCCAGGTTCAAAGTCTGCCTCTTCTTATCTTTGCTCGGAGACTTCCAGCCTGCATTTTCGGCGATCTCCCTGATTTGCTGCTCCAGGGTAACTATCGTCTCGTTTATCTTGGTTAGCTCCTGTTGCACCCCTGAGATGTCCAGTGGTAGGCCAGTCTGCATTACCTCGACGGTCATAGGTATACAGTCAAATTCAATCTGGGCTACCTTCTCCAGGTCTGCGGCTCGTAATTCCTTCTGCAGCACTGGGTAGAGCCGAATCAGAACCTCGGAGTCCTTCAAGGCATAGGTTAGCTGCTCTGCAGTAAGTTTACCTGACCAGTCTGAAGTCTGCAAGGCCTTGCTCAGAGTCTCACCAAGATGCTCCTTGACCACTGCCTTCAAGCCTGAATGCTTCAGACTATTCTCATACAGGCCAGCTATGAGTAGTTGGTGTGCCAGCATCGTATCAAAGAGGTTGACTACTGGGATTCTACGCTTCTCAGCCGCCCGTATCAGGCCCAGGTCGTAAGCCAGGTTATGGCCGATTTTGACCACTTCAGGGTTTGCCAGCACCGGCAGTAGCAACTTATAGTCCTCAGGCTGCAGAAGCCCAGAACTATGCTCTGTAGCGTAAGATAGCAACTTCGGCGTAGCCTTTCTTGCATCCAGCCTGACCTTGGGCTTCCCCTTACCACCCTGAATGATGGTCTCTCCTCCAGCAGTCTCAAAGTCGAAGGCCAGCAGTTTTGACTTCGGCGCTGCACCCTCAGGGAATTCTTCTAAGAACCTCTGCCTGGCCGATTCACCACTATCTCGTAGAAACTCCTCTACGTTTGCTCTACTGAATTCTACTTTCTCTACAAAAACTCTACAAGCATTTTCGGTATCAGTAGAGCTATTTTCTTCAAAATGTAGAGTTTGTAGAGTTTTTTGGGGCTCATTTCTTGCTGTGCTTCCCCCCATATTTCCACCTCCAAGATTTCCGTCCTTATCCTCTCCCACATTCTCAGTGATTCTATGCTTTTTACCCCTGAATTTCTCTACAATTCTACAATAGAGGTTACTGATACCGTTTTCAGATGTAGAATAGTTGTAGAATTCTGTAGAGTTTGTAGAATTTATGAGGTCCGGGAAAGTGCTCAAGAGTACCGCAAACACCGGCTGGCCTTCTGTTCTGGCTTTTTCCAGGGCGGTTATTGTCTTCTCAAAAAGCTCTTCATCAAACTTCAGGCCTTTATAGCCGCTTCTGTTAATGTCTCCTATCCTGATGTCCTTTTCCCAGTGGCGTTCTAGCCTATCCTGAATCAGGGTCTTCAAGGCCTTATTCCCAAGGGAATTGCTGTTAGTGACTATACTGTAACGCTCGTAGGCCGTTCTGATGGTATCAAGGTGTACTCTGTCTTGATCGTTGTTAGTAGCAGTTAGGAAAAGCTCCAGGAATATGTCGCCGCTTCTACTCTGTAGAAGATACTCCTGCAGGCCTCCCTTCCGATGGTAGATCATCCTCTGCCTAATTACCTCAGGCGCACGCTCCAGCACCAGATTCAGAACGCCAGATAGCTCTTCTGGGGTTGTGATTTTGCTGAGGATGTCAGGATCTCGAAGCTTCTCAGTAGGCTCCCTTGGTTCATCTACAAAGCGCCAAGGCATATCCCAACGGCAAAGCCTCCGTTCGGCTCCGTAGCTAGTATCTGGGATTACCGGCATTACGTTAGTGTCGAAGAACCACTTTAGGAACAGCGTGGCGTTAGTCATGCCCTTGAATTTCTGTTCTGCAGGCATTTTCTCGGAGCAGCGCTTGATGAAGTCCAGGGCGATCGCTTTAACCTCGGTTTCATTTGCGAAGTTCACCCTGCAGCGCGTCAAGAATCCAGGTGTGAATCGACTATGAAGATCTTTCAGGGGAATTGATCTGCAGGTATCAGAACCTACAAAATTCCTTATGAAGTCTTTGAGTACAGATCGCCCGTTTGAGCCTAGGCCAGGTGCTGCCACAAAAAAGTCCATCGGCCTAGCTATCAAAGTGGCCGCTAGGAAGTCGATAATGCTGAGCCTGTCGTGGTCTGTTGCAGTAACATCCTCCAAGAACCTGATGAAATTCGGACATTTTGCGCCTGGATCATATTTCACTGGGATAGGGAGGCTGATTAGGTCTTGTGGTGTAGCCTTCCGGGCCTTCCCTGTGCACAGATCCAGAACCATCCCGTCCTTACAGCCTACCAAGTAGGGGCGTGTGATATCAAATTCAACAGGCTGCAGCCTCAGTTTGCCTTGAATTCGGCGCAAAACGTCGTTAATGTTTCTCGAATCTGAAAGGTTCTGGGCTACCTCATCCAAGAAAAATGCGATTAGGGCTGCTCCTCCAGGGTGCCAGTATCCATTTTCGTAATACCAGATCTCTGGCCTCTCTTCTCGAAATTCGCTTGCTTCTACTGCAAGATGCATCTTTGCCAGGATTGATTTTGCAGCTTTTGCACGGTTGAACCTGTAGCTAATCAGGCCGCTTTCTGAAGTGATCTTATCAGCAATGTCGTCTAGTGTAAACGGAGGCTCCACTTAAGGATCCCCCCATTCTACCGGATTGCCCTCGATCAGTCGCCGACGTACATCATAGGACTCCTCAAGCATCTCCTCCAGCTCGTTGATTTTTGCATCTCTGAGGCTGATTTGATCTTGCAATACTGCTAGTTCGCGCAGGCTAGCCCGTTTGTAGACCAGAAGCTCACGAAGCAGATCTCTTTGAACCATGATATGCTGTGCGAGCACTTCTACAGGCTGTCCCAGAAGGCTTCTATATCTGGGGGTTTTGGAAATGGTAGTCGGCCAGCTCATGGCTACGGCACCACCAGTGGCCTCGCTCTGTATTTCCCATCCAGCCGAATGATGCCCACGCGTCTGCCTATTAACTCATGAAGCTCCCCAGCCAGCTCTGCAGGTAGTGAGACAGTCCCCCATGAGAAAAACGCTATGATCTGGCCTTCTGCCTCATGAACTTGTAGCAATTGACCGCGAGCCTCCTCAAATTCTTGGAGGTGGTGAGGAATCTCATGAATAGATTTATGTCCAATGACGGTGCAATTCATAGTGACCTCAGTACTTTTGGAAGGGGTGCTGTGGTTGACTGCTCCGGAAGGTGTTGGATGCACGTTCTGGGGCGCACAATTCTATTTTTTTCTCCTACATCCTCTTGAGGTTCTAGCGCTTTTGCTCCAGCCTCAAGCAGAACTCTCCCTGCTTCCCCTATAGACGTGTGGTTTTTGTTTGCGTAGTCCTCTATCATCGATCTCAAGTATGGCGGCATATGGACACAAACCGCCGCCGTGTGAATTGGTGGCTTTCTAGTCCGGTACATGCATCATGCTTGATTTCTATCAGTAAATAATTATCCATTTTGTCATATAGCTCATATTTAGATATATGGCACTCAATAGGTAATATGGCTGAATTTAGGCCATAAATTCAAAATATGGCAAAAAGTATTTAAAGGATAGAGTGATAGAATGATTCATGTTAAGCTACGATCAGAGGAAGAGCCTCCAAGGAGAGTGGGGTGATGCTGTAACACCACAACAGAAAGCCGATTTTAATAAAAAAATGAGAAGAAGATTGAAGTCGTGGCTCGCTGAAATGCCTGACATGATCAGAATTTTGAACGGGTTGCCCCCAAAGGTGATAGAAAATGCTTCTCTGCTAGAGAATTTGCCCAAAGTCATCGAATTTGTGGATACATTTCTTGAAAAGGCCGATCCACTACCGGTTGCAGAGCATGAATCTGGGGGAAAGCGAACGTTCGGAAACGTCTTCATCGATTGCCAGGGGCACAATCTGGGGCCCTATATAAAAATCATAGATGATAAAAAATATTTGATTTACTCATATAGTATGACTGCAAGCCCCTTAGAGATTCGTGCCTGCGAGGCTCTTCAAAAACACGTGGAATCTATGCAAAGGTATATCGATCCTAGCGTTGTTGTTATGGCTGGAACTGGTAAGCGGAAAAAGTTGGATGCTGGTGAGGTCATGAGAGAGATGACCAGGAAAAGAGACATGATGGGAGTGTGCTCTGTGGATAGTCGAATAGTTGAAGGGGATATTCCAACCAAACCACCATGCAAGCCAAGAGCGATGATCAACGGGAAGATCTGTGACTTTCAATCAATTGAAGAGTCCCAATAGCCCCTCACACCCCCTCTTTTCCTGTCTTTGTTTATTCTGTACTTTCCAAGTTTTTCATTCGTACCGCCACCTTTATAGATCTGATTTCTCTTTGGCATGCTTGATCTAGATTGGTATCTTCTTGATATTAACATTAGATAATCAGATAACATGATATCTACTCTAATATCTGATATCATATGCAAAATCAAAAACTTGGAAACTACAGGTTTATTGATGAAAAGTATATTTTTAATTTTAAATTATCAGATTCCTAACTGTGGTATCGCCGCTAAATAAGCCTCTTTTAATTCTTTCAAATCTATATGATTATACAAATCAAATGCCTCTTTCCTAGCGTCGCCCCTCAGCTCCTTAATAAACTCCCTCCTCATCCCGGCCCGGAAAAGATGAGTGCAGAACCAGTGGCGGCAGGCATGCGGCGAAAAGTGATCCTCCAGCCTCTTGGAGCTGGGATCGTGCAAGCCCACGCGCCGGGCGGCCTCTGTCACAGCTCGATAAACATCATTTCTGCTGATCCTGTGACCCCAAGTACTGAGGAATAGGGCCGTCTCCTTCTGCCTATTCACGCCTTCGCGGACTCTGAGCCACCTTCGCAGGATGAAAGCCGTCTCATCGTCAAAGAATAGCGTCCTGTTGGTCCTCTTGGCTGTGGGCTTCAGACGAAGCTTATTTTCCACAAAGTCTATGTCACCCACATCCAGGCTTACCAGCTCGCCCCGTCTAATGCCAGTCTTTGCCAGAAGTGTGATGATGGCTTTATCTCTAATATCTAGGGTAGAATTGATGAGCCTGGCCATATCTTCCACACCAATAAGCTGGCGTTCATGGCCGTCTACATTCTCTTTGTAGCGCTTCAGATACCTTTTCCGCACTGGCAGGACCGGGTTTGCAGTTGCCAGGCCTTCAAAGATCAGGAAGTCATAGAAGCTGGATAGCGTGGAAAAATAGTTCTCGATGGTCTTCTGTGACGCTCCTCTATCCCGCCTCATGTACTCTATGAAGCCCCTCAGGTCTTCGCGGCTTATTGCCAGGGCATCCACACCTTTAGACGAGAGGTACTGGTTATAGATCCTAAGTGCTGAGTGATACCGAGGAAGTGAGCCTGCAGCCATGCCCCGAATACTGCAGTCCTCCAGGTAGCGATTGATTAACTTATCCATTTCCAGCCCTTCCCATCAGCCTTGATAAAGCCGTAGGATTCAAGTTCCTCCAATTGGCTGGAGACCGCCTTTACCAGATCGCTTTCTCTGGGATCTATCCCCAACTCTTCAAGCAGCCTGTAGCTGTCCACTTTGCCGCGAGATTTTAATAAATCCACAATCTCTTTATTGTAACGCCGCACGCCTGCATAATCCGCATTAAGAAAGGATTGTGATCGATATTTCTTCAATTCACCTTCGTATCTTTCCATAACTATGGTCTTTCGTCGGAGATCGTCGCGCAAGGTCTTATTTTCTGCCTTTAAGGCTTCCATTTCACGCACCATCTCGCGCCTTGGATGAAACTCCTCAGTTTCATCAAGCAGGCTATCCACGGTAGCTATAACGAACTTTGAAAGGGATGTGTGGGCCTTTGCTGCTAACTTTTCCCATCTCTCCTTGTGGGCTCGCGAGGGATGATAGACGTAAGTATACCTGGATTGATCAGGCAGAGATTTCTTCTTCATGCTAGATGATATTATCGCTATGCTATAAAGCTTTTACTCAGTAGAAAATGGATTTATTCCCAACCGGAGCACTATCTTGTAATAACTTTGGCTCTGGGCCCCGCTTGAACATCATTCTGAGCAGTGGCATTTTATCTTCTAACAGCGATCTTGGTCAGAGCAAGGAGGGTCGCTCTTATGGCTGAGATGCCGACTGTAGCTCGTTTTTTATTATCCGGCACACCCCTGCCGAAGCTGACCTCTTCGCTTCAACTGGCTGAGAGGATTCACCTTGCGCTGGTAAGGCTCTCAGGCGGAGCTGAGGTCTTCACAGGCTGCAACGGCTCACGCAGGCCACTGCAGGGCCACGGTCATGCCCACATATTCTGCGAGTGCAACCTTGGCCCGCAGCAGGGGCGCAATGGTGAGGTCACGCACGTCACAGTCTATGCTCCCGTGGGCTTTGCACCAGAAGAGGAGAATGCGCTGCAGAATTTGAGAGATGTGTGGGGGCCGGACCAAGATCGCATTTCCTTGGCATTGCAGGGCCTTGGGAGGCCGGAGGACTTTGGGGGGCTTGATGCGAGCCGAGGCGAGTGTCCGCTGCTGGCGAGGTCCAAGGTTTGGGCGTCACGCACGCCTTTCATTCCCACGCGCCATCCAAAAGTGACGAGGGCTGGCGTTGCCACCACGACTTGCGCCTAGGCGCGGATCGGCTGCCCTGGGCCGCTGCCGGCAAAGAGGTAAGGGCATCGGTGATTTCTGGCCGAGCTGGGCAGCTCTGGCCCGAGTGGAAAATATCAGAAAATTTAAAAAAAATCTGTTGATCTTCACGCTGAAATCCTTTATCTTTTTCATCTAATCGGAGTTGATTGACGGGATAGATGTAAAAAAATATTAAAAATAATAAAGTGGAGATCCTCCCCTTCAGGGGGAAAATTGCCCGTTTAAACTGGTCTTTGATCCTCTTTGCTCAACCCTCCAGCCCCTTCCAGCAGACATCGGCATGCATTGCAACATAGATTCCCTTTGAGCAATCCAGGGTATATTTCGTGGCCTTCTTGCCAACCCCAACTGTACCTGAAAGAGGTATTGTCAAGACGTTGCCTCCGGTCTCGTCCTTGAAGGCAAACCCGCCTGGATTGGCGGATGTCGTAATCGCGTTGCTCGCATACGCCTGAACCGTTGTCAGGATGCCTATCGCCAGCCCTGTGCTTCACAGATGCATCCCTCATCCTGATGGAAAAGCTATCCCAGCCGCCCCTGGCCTTGAAAGAATGGGTTAAAAAAGGGAAAAATGAGCAGCATCAACAGGACAAAAAGATCACGTCTTCTTCTTGCCGAAGAACTCGATCGCCTCGGCCAGTTCCTTGTGATCCTTCGCGTACTCATGGATGTCGATATTCTTCTTGTAGGCCTCGCATGCCTGCACCAGGGCCATCGCACCGGCCCGTGTTCCTCTCGGGTGGGCGTGACAGCCGGCGCCCATGGTTGTGATGAAATCGACTCCGCCCATGACATCTATGAAAGGCTTCAGAAGCGTTGGATTGAGTCCACCAGAGATGATCGGACAGCATTTCTTGAGCCCGCGCCAGGAGTCATCCTCCAGGACAACATGGTGGGCGTCGTCCATCTCGACCATCTTGATGGCGTCGTCGTCCTGCGGCGGGATCCTTCCCCAGTTCTGGGTGAAGAAGTGACCTTTGCCCACGACCTTCAGGATATTCCTCGCTGCAGTTATGTCCTCCTCTGGACTGCCTGCCATCTTGCCGACGCCTGCCGTCCCGGTGTGGATCCCCGAGGCGCCTGCCAACCTTGCAAACTTCGAGAGCACGAGCACAGAGAAGCCAATGGGATTCTCCGGCCTCGTGAAGCCTCCGTGGCCCGCCCTGTGGAAGTGCAAAAAGACGTCCGGATATCTGCGCCTGAGCGTCTGGACAGCCATCCAGCCGGCTGTGATGCCGTCTACTAGGAAAGCGTACGAACCAGGCTCGAATCCAGCCTCCCTGATCATCTCACACCTCTCGATCATGGTGTCGAAATCGGCCGAAGATACGTTGAACGAGTGGACCTTCTTTCTCCCCGTCTCCTTGACCGCCTTGTCCATGGCCATCTTGACATACTTGACCATCTTGTCGTAGGGGCAGAAGTCCTGGTCGGCCTGGGGCTCGTCGTTCTTGACGAAGTCTCCGCCTCCGACCCAGAAGTCATAGCAGATTTCGGCGTACTCCGACGAGGTCAGCCCCATCTTGGGTTTGATTATCGTCCCGAGTATCGGCCTGTCATGGACGTCGAGGTAGTTCCTCATGTCGTCAAGTGTGTAGCTGGGGCCGTCGTACTGTTCCAGCATCGCTGGGGGGAACCAGACGTCCAGGAGCTTGAGAGCCTTGATCTCCTTCATGCCGAGGACGTTCCCGACGAGGTAGGTCATGATGTTCTGAACGTTGCCGTTCCTATCAAACAGGCGCCAGGGATAGGCAATCCAGACCAGGTTCTTCTCGATGTCGACCTTGTAGACGAGGGCGTTCATCACTCTGGAAAATGCAGTCTCTGTCTTCACAGCAAAATTGGTGCCTGTCGAACTCTCGGCCGCGATCTCGGCTGCAGCCTGCATGATGTTTAGCTCGCCGCCGGGGATTAAGTGAAACACTGTCAGGAGATACTCGCCGTTCTTCGGATCAGGGAGGTCCATCCTTGTATACAGGATCTGCTTTGGGTTTAGCGTTTTCAGGAGTTCTTCTTGATTCATGGAAAAAACCTTCCAGCTCTGGAGTTAGGCCAGCGCAAATATTAATTGCTTGCCTTCTACTGGCAGCTCCCAGCTCCGGCCCATCGCAATGGTGTTGCTTGACACAACCACGATATCGCGAGAAAACATGCATCCTGTGAAGTCTTAAAATTATCTCATCATCTTCGAGGATTCCTATTTATCTGTGTCTTGAGAGGTTGCTCCCAGATTTTGGCACAAGGTTCGCCATTTATGGCGCTCAACTCCTTTGTGGTGCTCTCATTTTCAGGTGGTGTGCCTCTGATTGAGTTGTCGCACATAAAAAAATCAAGAGGCCGTATCAGCTTAGAGGAACAGTATGGGTCGCAAACCAGACGCCATCAGCTCCCTTTTGTGTCGGCTTTGAGGGTCATAAAACATCAGTCAGCTCAATGAAGGTAGACTCTCTTCACTCCTCTTCAAAGCTAGACTGCTCAAATTTTAGCCTCCTGCAATTCTCGGAGATTGTCCTTATGGTCCTCTCTCCAGCGCCCTCTGGTACATTAGCCATGATCTCGATAGTGACTTTGACATCACGAACGAATCATGCCCACTCTGACAACTTGGGAGCAAAGAGGGCTTGATGGCCTGCAAATGCTAACCGCGAAGTAAGACTGCAAAACACTTACCAGCAGGCAAGCCCCGCCCTTCAGGGCATGGGAGGAGTTCACGGTGCTGATCACTATCCAGCGGGATCTTAAGGGACTGAAGCTCGATTTTTTCCGAAGGAAAAGATTTTATCAGTAGTTGTTTGTATACATCCTGATTTAAACTGCAGGAGAATGAAGAATTTTGAGGCTGGCCTGGCCCCCACCTTGGCATCTGACGGCATCTATTCTGATCTCGATTTTAGCGCTGGTACTCGTTCACTTATCGCCGGATACAGTTAAAGACTTTAGTGTGCCTTTGGGACTGATTTTAGTGATTTTAATCCCGGGCTATCTTCTTGTCCTGGCAATATTTCCCTCAGTCAGCGACCTAACTGGGAAAAGGCGGGCACTCCTTAGCCTTGGATTTGATGCCATCCTGACTGTTCTTGTCTGCATGGTCTTGATGCTCACCCCAAGAGGATTGCAGCCGGCATCCCTGGCCACCATCCTCTCGCTTCTGTCATTATTCCTTTGCGCAGTTGCTCATGCGCGCTGGTCTGCACTACCCCGCAGAAGGAGATTCGTCATCCTTTCAAATAGTGGCTTTCGAACTTCCAAGGTTTTTGCCCGCACTACAAGGAGCAAGGGCAAGCGTAGCGCCTTGCATATTGCCGTTTTGCTGGTGGCAATCTTTGCCATCGCAGCTTTTGCCTATACAATCAATATGTACCAGGGCACGCATGAAGATGCTGGATTTACCGATTATGACTATTCAGCGCCGTCTCAAGAGGATCATCTCTGGACAAACCTGTCTGAAAACAAAACCATGCAGAGCACCTCTTCAGAAAAGAATTCATCGGTGACCAATGGGCAAATCGGCAAGGTCTCGGTCTTAAGTACAAGCAAGGGCAGCTCACAGATCAATTACCAACCGTCAGGCGGTGTGTCAGTTAGCGCATCAACAGGCAGGTCGTCAAGATCATCATCTAAAACGACACAGGATAGCAAGACGATACAGGAGAACAACGCTGTACAAAGAAGCTCTCAAGAAGAAGAGGCCCAGGAGCAAAGCCTCACACTACCATCTGACGAGGTTACAAATTCTCCTACCCAAAAAATGAAGGATAATCAAACTGAAAATCAAACGGATAATCAAACTGAAAATCAAACGGATAATCAAACTGAAAATCAAACCATAAAAGATTCAAATGCGAGCAATACGCCTCTATCTTTTACAACAAGGGACCTGGCCAACCAGACAGCATCATCTGCAGCCAATATCACCGACTCGGTGCAGGAGGAAATCGGGAATCAAAGCCAAAATTTGCCACCTGATCTTACCGATTTTTATCCAGATGTATACAGCCCTCAGATAGAGGGCACCACTGTGAACTGGGCTGCCAACGCATCTGACCCTGATCAAGACCAGATACAATACAGGTTCTTATTGAACGGCATAGAGATGACTGATTGGTCGACTGCCAATTCCTGGATCTGGAACACCTCATCAGCCGCACCAGGAGACTACAAGATTCGCGTCCTGGTCAGGGATGGCAAGCATGCGCCTGAAGATTCATTTGACGATTCCATGAATGCCAACTTCACCCTCCTGGCTCAAAATCAGCCGCCTGCCCTGCTAAACCTCATACCTGACAAGGCCAGCCCCCAGGATCAGGGTGTAACCGTGTTCTGGAAGGCAGAAAGCTTGGACCCGGATAAAGACAAGGTCCAATATAAATTCTTGCTCAACGGGCTAGAAGTGCGCAAATGGTCCAAGTCCAATATCTGGAGCTGGGCGACTGCAGATTTGCCCGCAGGAGACTACGAGATTCGCGTCCTGGTCAGGGACGGAAAGCATGCGCCTGAGGATTCATTTGACGATTCCATGAATGCATCCTTCACTTTAGTGGTACCCAATCAAAAACCAGTTGTACTGGAGTTCAAGCCAGATGCGCCCAGCCCTCAGGAACCTGCAATGAGCATAGCCTGGACGGC
>CAZRYL010000003.1:30892-33993 GCA_964604285.1 uncultured Methanotrichaceae archaeon | reverse complement strand
TCAAGCCAGATGCGCCCAGCCCTCAGGAACCTGCAATGAGCATAGCCTGGACGGCTGGGGCCGCAGACGCTGAAGGAGACCAGATACAATACAGGTTCTTATTGAACGGCATAGAGATGACTGATTGGTCGACTGCCAATTCCTGGATCTGGAACACCTCATCAGCCGCACCAGGAGACTACAAGATCAGCGTCCTGGTCAGGGATGGAAAGCATGCGCCTGAAGGTTCATTTGACGACTCTATGGATGCCTCATTCACTTTAGTGGCATCCAATCGACCACCTGCTCTGCTGAGACTTACTTCTGACAAGCCCAGTCCCCAGGTTCGGGGTACAACAGTTATCTGGAAGGCGGATGCTTCAGACCCGGATGGCGATACCATCCTGTACCGATTCCTGGTCAACAATAAAGCCAGGAGTTTATGGTCCCAGTCCGATACCTGGAGCTGGTCCACTGCCAACATGCCCGATGGAAATTACCACGTCAGCGTTCAGGTAAGAGACGGGAGGCATGCCGAAGAGGAGTCATTCGATGGATCCCTGGATCAGAGCTTCACCCTGATCTCAGAGATCGACCAGCAGATCGATCAGATCATGAAAAATAGAACCGGCTACATCCACTCGTAATGAGCCATGACCTCGGGCACAAGCTCGTAAAGCAGGCTGTTCTCGACATAACCGAAGAATAAGCAGCCCTGGCATCCCAAAACGATCTGCTTTCGTCTCTTTGCAGAGGAGGACCATGCATTTTCAAGGCCATCAGAGACCTTGCCGAGCGGGCATTTATGAACGCGACAGTTCTCGATGGTGCCATCAGACGCAACATGCAAAATTATATCGCTGGCATGACATTTAAACCTGGGATTTAGTGACTTGATCATGGAAAGATAGGTCTGAGAGTTGATTATAGGAGCACCATTCTTCTTCAGCTCTATCAGACGGCTGACTGCTCTCTCGTAGGAGGTCCTGTCTCTGATTCCCAGATCGTCCCAGACCTTTTCATTTATGCCCTTTGACTCGTGGAGCGGCTCGAATGATATCCAGACGCCCAAAGACTCGGCAAGGTGCACCAGATCCTCAAGCTCTTCGAGATTCTTGCCGCTTATAACGCAGTTAATGAGGGTCTCATGCCCGGCTTTTTGAGCCTCCTTGATGCCATCCAGGACGTCCTGCAAATCGATGCCCCTCAACCCCCTGTAACTCTCGATCCCGTCGATGGAAACCGATAAGTAATCCAGATCTGCAAGCTCGTTTGCCCTTTGGCGGAGCAGGAGGCCATTTGTTATAAGTGAGGTGACAAGGCCTAAGGATTTGGCATGCCTGAGAATCTCCGGAAGATCCTTCCTGAGCAAGGGCTCAACCGTCCAGGCATTATAGACGCCAATGCCAAATGCCCGTGCCTCATCCAGCATTTTGAAGATCTCCGGGGTGCTCATATCCTTGCCCGGATGCCTCCAGTACTCGCAAAAGCTGCAACTCAAATTACATCTGGCATTTATTCCATGCGAGAGGACGAACGGCCTTTTTTTCACCCTCATTTGCCAGATTGCCCTGATGGCCATTTTGGGACTGAAGGATCTCATGCTGCTGACATCTCTTCGGCCTTACTCATCTGCTTTGTGGGCAAAAGGTTTCAATTTCGCAAGTTCTTTTCAAGCAAAAGGGTATTCTTTCCATCGATGAACCGATATGTTATTCCGTCCATATAATTTTTTATTAGATGGATTCCCAGGCCTCCAATGGGCCGATCCTCGGCGCAGGCCTTGGAAATTGGAACGTTGCATGCAGTGGGATCAAAGGGAACTCCCCAGTCCTCTATTAAGAGAGTCATCCGATCCGCATCTACCATTGCAGCTATATGGATGCTGCCCTCTTTTTCGTTGTAGGCGTAAAGGACGATGTTGGTGCAGGCCTCCTCTACTGCCAGCAAAACCTCCATTATCTTGCGCAGGTCGAATCCTGCTGAGGTCATCACGCCTTCGATGAAGTTCGAAATAACCGTAATTTGCTCTTTTTTCGCGGCCACGGTGATCTCTTGCATCCTCTCAGGTTTTTTGGGTTGCTCTGTCAAGGACTCATTCTCCGTCATTTTACGCAGAAGAGAGCTTCTGACAGGTTAGAATAGATCGAGAACAGTCTGGTAAATCCGGTGATCTCGAAGACCTCCTTAACAAAGGGCTGCAAGGATACCAGTTTCATGTCTCCTCTTTGCGGCCTCACTTTTTTCAATGTGGCCAATAAGACTCGCAGGCCGACGCTGCTGACGTACTCCACGCCTCCCAGATCCAGCACTATCTCCGTTTTTTTCTGGTCTATGAGGTTGTTCAGAACGCTTTCAAGATCTGGGGAAGTAGTAGCATCGATTCGCCCTGATACAGCAATAACTGGTACATTGTTGATGATAGTTTGACTAATCTCCATGATCTCACATCCTAAATTTAGGTATCTTATCTTACTTATACTCTGTGTATGGAATGAATAAATGAATTTATAAGTTTTTTCAGTCGTAAAAGTTATAAACTTTAAAAAATATCATTCAAAGTATGAAGGGCATTGCAAGGTCGAAGATAACTTACTATAGCTGGGCTCGTGACAACTTAAAGGAAAATCATCCTAAAATATATGGCATGCTTTGGATGATAGCATTGCTGTCTTTAGCCGGCATGGCTGCATTTCTGGTATTCGATATCCTATCCTTCGGATCAGATTCAACCCACAAAGGAATTTTATTCTCTTATCTTCAAAGCGCATCTGAAACTGGCACTAGGTATGTAAACTCTCCAGGGAATTTCTCCGATGGGTTGAGTGCGAATTTATTTGTGAAAGGCAAAAATCAAAGCCTGAAGGCCTCAAATAGCTCTAAAGAAGCGAATGGTTCAGCCACTTGGAGTGCGGGCTCGAGTGCGAAGATGAGTATATCAAATTCGTCAACATCGTCGCGAACCTTCGGATCGTCCTCACTAAGCCAAGCTTCAAAAGCCAATGCTGGCATGAGAGTCTCATCAGGCGGTGGCTCTCACAGGAGCAGGTCGAAAGATACTACTCAGATAAACGTCAATAAAACTCTCGGCAGCATATCATCTAAAACCAATATCTCATCTG
>CAZRYL010000003.1:0-30792 GCA_964604285.1 uncultured Methanotrichaceae archaeon | reverse complement strand
CTAACAATATCTCATCTGCTAACAATATCTCATCTGCTAACAATATCTCATCTGCTAACAATATCTCATCTGCAACCAATATCTCATCTGCAACCAATATCTCATCTAAGACTGTCGCGTCTAATTCAACAAAAGAGAGCACTAAGGTTCTCACATTCAGTTCAAAAGTTACAACCAATGAAGTTGATGGCATCTCGACGAGAAGATTGAGCTTCAAAACGGATTCCGTCGCGCCGGTCGATAAGCAGAATTCCGAGGAGCAGCAAGTGACTGGCAGCGAGGCAGGGACGAAGAGCACCAAGACGAAGAGCATGACCTCATCGTATACCAGCAAAGGCCAAACAGATCTGAAAACCGTCAGAAATCAACAGATTGCCGATCGAAATAAACTGATTTCAGAGTCAAAGAAAAAGACTGTTGCATCGCGAGCGAATCAGGCGACAAGACAGCCGACCCGATAGATAAGTAACATTTTTGCTGGCACTATGCGGAAGCGAAAAATGAAATAACAGTTGGATGAAACCAGATACATCTATGAAGACTAGACTGGACGAGAAAATGGTCAGGGCTTTATTCGCTTCCTGCTCAAAGGAATTTGACGTTCTTCTGGGCATATTCAAGTTGACCATACCTGACTGGGACAGTGTACTGTACGTTCTTGAGGGAAGGCCCAGCATAGGAGAAGAAGGGTGGCATGCCATCTATGAACTATTTCAAAAGTTCAATGAAGAGCATCCGGGGGAGAGCGTATTTCCAGGAGGGCTCTGGTTAAGCATGGGGTTTTCCGTTGACAAGAACCTGGAAGCATGGGAAGTGGATACCTCGGCATTGAAGCTTATATACAAATCAGCATCTTGTGATACTTCAGGAGACTGCGTCAATGGAAAACATGAATATGCTTGATCATTTCAGCAGCCTCATCGAAGAAGATCTCAAGAAACAGTTAAAGAAGATGGTCAGAGATGGAGAGCAGTATCATCCCTTTGCTGGAAAAGCACTCAGATCCTTAGAAGAATACCTGCTCAGGCAGGGAAGACGAATTGCATCCAGTAGTACATTGATAGTTTACAACGGCTATACCTCACAAATTGACGATCGAATAATAAGAGCAGGCTCCGGCATTGAGCTGTACAGACACAGCATACTTGCTCACGATGACATAGCAGACGCCGAAATGTTCAGACGAGGTGGCAGAACGCTGCACAAGCTATTTGAGGAGGGATACGATGAGCATTTTGGTATAGGAACTGCGATATTTGCCGGCAACATACTTTATTCATTATCCCTGGAAACGATGCTCCAATCGGGCTTTGATGGCGATAAACAAAAAGAAGTTGTTGATCTTCTGGCATCTGGTTATAAAGATGTAAATGAAAGCCAGATACTCGATCTGCTTTTTGAATATAAAACCCCAACCATCGAGGAATGGAGCGCTATGGCCAGCAAAAGGGCAGCATCCCTCTTCAAAACTTCCATGCTGGCGGGAGCGATCCTGGCGTCGGCTCCAAAGGGAGATTTGACCCTTCTAAAGGACGCTTCAAGGCACATAGGATACGCATTCGATATCCAGGACGACATCATAGATACATTTGCCGATCAGGAGGAGTATGGCAGAGTGCCAGGAGGAGATCTATTAAAAAGAAAAAAGCCGCTGCATATTATACTTGCTGCTCAGAGAGAACCGAGCATAGCATCTTTAATTGAAGGGCACGCCGAGGTCGCTGAGCTGGACATATCGCGCATCAGGAAGCTCATAAGAGACTGCGGTGCATTGGACGAGGCAAAATCCATCTCCAGACAACACGGAAAAGAGGCGAAAGAGCTGATACTGCGAACAGAAATGAATCAGGATGCAAAGGGTTCCCTTATTGCTCTTATAGATTATGTAGAGGAGAGCCTGGACTGGTACAGATGACTGCCTAATGCTTCACTGCCGTGACGTTTCCCTCACTTACGAACTCGCCCCCGGACCTCAGGATGTACGTTCCCGATATGGTATCATTTACCATAAAAAGGTCGAGATCATACTGATCATTTTTCTGATTTGCGTATTCTGGCGTAGCAGATTTTGTGGTCAAATGAAGGGCATTTCCCTTTACAGATCCGCTGGCGGTCACCGAATTTTTCGCGCCTTCCCCTGTCAGTGTGCCATAACCCATGATTATCGTTCCGCCTGAGACCCATAGTGTCAGGTCGAGCGACCTGTCTGCTCGATCAGCGAATTTTATCGACCATTTGCCGCTCACATCCATCGTGTTAGCTTCTTTTTGTTCCAGAGTCGATCGAGTTTGATTGGAACTTATGTTGGCGGTTTGGTTGAGGGTCTGGTTTGAGTTGGCCGGCTTGACCAAAGGCACGGGTTTTGTTTTTGGCATATCCATGTTCGGACTTGAGATGCGGGGCGTTGGCATATCCATATTCGGCACGCTCATGCTGGGAACTGCGATATCACCCGGATCTATTGCATGAGCTTGAATCGATAAACATGAGAGTAATAAAGCTGATGACAGTATGCTCATCAATCTCATTCGATCGACCTCTCTGTAGCCTTCTATATCACTTGTACCATGTCTATAAATATCTCAAGGAGTCTGATCTCTGGATGGGATAAGCCGTGACCTGGTATTGCAACCCATTACCCTTCCGACCCACGGCCTTATCTCCATTCTCCTTGAAGACTATGCCGCTTCATTTGTTCTTTCTGTATTTTAAATATAGTCCTATCGCAACTATCAACGTCAGAAAGGATACTGAATTGGAGACGATGAGAATTTCATCCTGGATGTGTATGCCGTAGAGCAGCCAGAGGAAGATTCCCACGAAAAATTGAAGCAGCATGAAAAGACTTACATCTGCTACCGATTCCGTCCGGTAGATCTTAAGAATCTGAGGCACAAAGCCGAACATGGTCAGAAGCGCCGCGCCCGAACCTACAAACTCCCACTGCATTGGTGCTTGATTACACCTGCTGGTATATTAGGCTATTAGCTATTGGTATATCGGCTCACGTGCGAGAAAAAAGATAAAGGGCCTAATCCAGCAGCACAAGGCAGAAGAGCTCTACTTTTTCTCTGCAATCTCCAAGAACCTTGGGCTTGTAGCCTGCGTTTTGCAGGGTCTTGAATACATCTATGCTGCAGGCCTCCATAGATGGGCGCATCATCTCTTTGTGTCTGCATTTCACAGCATCCAGCTCGAAGACTGCCTGATCCTTCTTCAGCATCTCTTCGATGACACAGGACTCACAGAGGGTGCATGGCAGGGCAGCCATGCCAAAAGCCTTGTAGTATCCAGCAAGGAAGGCCGTCCGCTCAAGCTCATATAAGGTTTTGTGCACTTTGGAAAGGGAATTCCAGAAGGCGTGGTGAATGTGCTTGGGCAGAAGCTTCTGGTCCGGCTTGGTCTCAAATCTGGCAAGAACTGCCTGACGGTACGCGGAAAGGACGGCCCTCATCTCCTGGGGCGTGGGAGAATAAGGTGGGCAGCAAAGGTGCTTTCCGTAGGCCCTGCAACCATATCTGCACTTCAGCCGCACCCAGTCGGCTACCACTATCAACTCTGTGGGGATAGGCTTCAGGTCCTCGTGTACTGTCTTCAATTCCGAGAGGAGGCTATCGAGGTCTTTGCTCATGATTAATTATGTTGTGTGTTCTGAAAATATATATTTTAGGCCCTTCGCCAAAATTGTATGGTTAAGTTATCGCATCGCGTTTCACCACATAAAAGCAAAGTGGCAGAGAATTTGCGAATCCCAAGAGCAAAAAAACAAGGAGCCAAAAAAATGTGCGAGGCTAAACCCCGCCCAAGTTTTTATAACCGTCACGATAAGGCAATGAAGGTATAGATCCATCGTCTCCAACCCAGGTGTAATATGACGATGCTGGCATGTCGTAGATCCTCACGCCTTCATCCACATCTCCAAGAACGGTTACATTGCTCTTGTTCCAGCTTCCATCTATTGAATGGACGGGCTTGGCCGAGTAGGCAGACTTTGCCGCTGCGGTGGCGCTATAGGGCTGCAGCTTGAAGGTGTTTATCGCAGTCTGGTTGTCTCCGAATGCTGCTGCAAGCCCCTGGTTGAACAGATCCACCTGAGCATTGAACTGCTGGGCTTGGCTCGGATCGTAGGGGGCAGCACCCAGGAGCTTGCCTATCATCATGCCAGCCTTCAAGCCTGCATAAACGCCCTGTTGGTATTCGCTCAGCTCTCCATGCGCTGAAATTGCAGCCAGCGACAGCAAAGCAAAAATTGCAAATAACTTTTTGAAATTCATTGACTTTCCTCCGTCTATTGGGTTTTAATCAAGGGGTTTTGGCCTTCAACCCCAAGGACTGTTCGAGTTGAATACGGATGGCAGCGCGTAATTGCCCGACCAGTCGTTGGATGCGTAGAAGGGTGAAACGCTGCCATAGGTAGGGGTCCCGGTGGCGGGATCGTAATTCACATATACCGGCTTTCCAGTGCTGGGGTCAATGTAAAAGTACCTTACAAATCCAGTATTTGGATCTACATATCCATAGACCGGGTTTCCTGTGTAGGGGTCCACACTGGTCTCTCCCAGCCAGCCGTTTGTTAAGTTGAGCGATTTCCAGTAATAATAGGGATCGGCTTGCAGCTTACCATTTACAACTATGCTGCCTTTTGGGGCGCTTCCCCAGCTCCATAGATCACTGCCATTGCTGCTCTTCTGGACTGGCTCAGGGTCCGCGGCCATGAAGTTGCTGATCCAGGTCTGGCCAAAATCTCCCCCAACGCTCTGGAAACGGCTTGTGCTCTGAGCATGGCATTGCGCTGCCAAAAGGCATAACAATGTACAAACTACAACTGCACATGCAGTCCTCATTCTGACCCCACCGGCTGATCAATGGACTCGGCGCAATAAAAGCCTTTCGCGTGACAGGACCTGCCTTTGGATCAATCCATTCAGGACGATGCAGTTATCCAGCCGTTCGAAGGCGCATTTGATGTGCCTGAAGGCGAGGTGACCTGCTTGCCAGTATTATCTTCATAAGTGTAGTAAGGCTGTCCAGAGGCAGGAACAACATACGTGTAGAGCTGCTTTCCTGTGCTGGGATTCAGGTAAACGTAGTACCTTGTGCCTGTTAAAGGATCTACGTAGGCATTGACAGGCAAGCCCGTTCCGGGATCAGTATATGTCTCATCCAGCCAGTTGCTGGATAAATTCAGCAACGGCCTGAGATAGTAGGGGTCTTGCACGAGCTTCCCATCGACAATTGTGCTCCCCTTGGGAGCGCCTCCCCAGTTCCACAAGTCGCTGCCGTTGCCAGCCGTTCGCACAGGCTGGGGATTCTGGCCCAGGAAATCGCTCAGCCATTCCCGGGCGAACTGGCCGCTCACGCTCTGAAAGCTGCTCGTGCTCTGTGCACTGCCGCCAGCCACGAGATCGCATAACGCCAGCAATAAGACTATCGCAGGTCCTAATCTCATGACAACCTCGACCTCATAATTTCAGCACCAGCTCATCAAGTCCAACTACGATATCGCAAAAGTCCAGAACGCTTGCCGCAGCATCCAGCCTTTGCTGTATGCTCGTGTAGCGCCCGGCGTCGAAGTGCGTGAGGGCTAGGCGCTTTGCCCCAGCCCGGCGCGCAATCTCGCAAGCGTCCTTGGGGTTGAGGTGTGGCCAGGCAGGGCTCTTCTCGCCTGGCCTGTGGGAGCACTCGGCAATCAGGAGATCGGCGTCCTTGGCCAGTAGCACAGCATTATCGCAGACGCCTGTGTCCGGGCAGTAGGTTACGATCTTGCCGTCCAGATCGAACCTGTAGCCCATGGTAGGCGCGGCATGCACCAGGAAGCGGCACTCCAGTGCAAAGGGCAGCTTGTAGGGCCCTTCTGAGAGCTCCTGCACCTCGACTGGAAAGGGCAGCATCTCAATTGGAACTGTGAAGGGCTGGCGCATGACGGTGTCCAGGATCTTGCCTGTGCCCTTCTGGCCAAAGATCTTCAGGCCCTGGGAGAAGTGGAACTTGTTCAAGATGTGCAGCCCCTCTATGTGGTCGAGGTGAAAATGACTGAGGAAGAGGTAGGCTGGCAGGTCGTCGTGGATGTAGCGGTCCAGCTTGTAGATGCCATTGCCCGCATCCAGGATAATGTGGTACTTCTCGCAGTTTATGAGGGTGCAGATGGTGTTGCCTGTGTCTGTGTCGTACCAGCCATTGGTGCCAAGGAAGATCACATTCATGTTTTATTCGCCCCGCCCCTCTCCTTTTGCATCTTCACGAGGCCCCCATAGGCCACACCCGCCTCAGTCAGCACAATTCTTCCCTCGTGCACCTCAATCAAGCCTGCCAGCTCCAGCCGGTGCAGGTGGTAGTCGAGCATGTTCGGCCCAACCACTGCCTCGATCTCCGGAACAGAGAGCTTTCCCTGGTTCATGAGGATGATCATATTCCTGCGAGCAGGGTTTTCCAGGGCGTGATGCACCAGCGCCATCTCCTGTGGCGACTTTGGCTTGGCTTTGCGTCCCATCTTCATGGTGATAAATTAGAGCAGGATGTGACTCATCTTTGTTTCGCCTCGTGCATGCCTGCTGTGGCCGCGACGAGGATACGAGCGCGTACTACTTATCCTTTCGAACTTATAACAAATTGCGGATTTGCAATTCTCGCAAATCTCTGGTGATCCAAATGGACGAAGACTTCAAAGAGGCTGCAAAGTTTCACGGCCACATCTGCCCGGGCCTCGCTATAGGCTACAGGGTGGCGAAATATGTGAAAGAACACTATCCAAGATCCGTGGACGAAGAGCTTGTATGCATCGCAGAGAACAACTCCTGCAGCGTGGATGCATTGCAGGCCACCTTGGGCTGCACCTTTGGAAAGGGCAACCTGATCTTCAAGGACTTTGGAAAGCAGGCATTTACCATATACTCCCGTAACAATGGCAATGCATTGCGCATCTATTTCAAGGGCGATGTCTTCGAGGGCATGGATGAGCTGAGAAAGAAGTATTTCAATGGAACTCTCTCGTCTGCCGAGAAGCAAAAGCTCGATTTGCTGCGGGAGGATGCCATCAAAAAGATCCTGACAGCGCCCGACGAGGAGATACTATCCGTGAGAGAGGTCGAGATCCCGGAGCCCGAGAAGGCCAGGATTTATCCTTCTGTGCGATGCCAGGAGTGCGGCGAGAGCTTCATGGAAATCCGGGGAAGGACGGCCAGTGGCAAGGTGGTCTGCCAGGAGTGCTTCGATAAGATGGTATGCTAAAACAAATGAAAAAAAATTAGGCTCCTTTGCGCCTCTTTGCTTTAGGCCGGCTCGAAGATCCTGCAATTCGAGGAATTAGGCATTCTCTTCCATCGCCGATCAGGTCCTCGCGGCCTGCCATCCTCAATCCCTCTCTGACCAGGCGATAGTTTCCAGGATCCCTGTACTGCAGAATCGCCCGCTGTATTCTCTTCTCCCGGCCTTTTGGGACATGTACACTTCTTAGGGTGAATGGATCCAGGCCCGTGTAGTACATGGTCGTGGACACAGTCATGGGCGTGGGGGTGAAGTCCTGTACCTGCTCCGTGTACATGTGACGATCCCGCAAATACTTTGCCAGCTCGATCATGTCTTTTATGGTGCAGCCGGGATGGCCTGACATAAAGTACGGCAGAATATATTGCTCCCGTCCCAGCTCTTCTGAGACCTTTCGGAATCTTTGGCAGAAGGCATCCAGAACCTCCACGGGCGGCTTATGCATGCATTCCAAAACAGTGCGCGATATGTGCTCAGGAGCGATCTTCAGATGGCCGGATACGTGATGCTCGCAGAGGTCATGGAGGTACTCTGAGGAATCTGCCAGCACAAGGTCATGTCGAATCCCTGAACCGATGAAGACCTTCCGAACACCCGGCACTTTGCGCAGGCGGCGCAGCAACTGAACCTGCTGGGTATGATCCTTGTCAAGGCTGGGACACTGTGCAGAGCAGAGCTTGTCGGTGCACGCACCGCTTTTCCATCGCGGGCAGGTCAGGCCAAACATATTTGCAGTGGGCCCGCCAACATCCTGAATGATTCCCTTGAAGCCCTTCATGCCGGTGAGCCTTGTGGCCTCGCGAACGATGGAGTCAATGCTGCGGCTCTGCACTATCCTGCCCTGATGATGGGTCAGGGCACAAAAAGAGCAGGAGCCAAAACAGCCCCTGTGGCTGGTGATGGAGAACCTGACGGGCTCAAGAGCAGGGACTGCCTCCCGGTAGGATGGATGGGCCTCGCGGCTGAAGGGCAGCTCGTAGATGTGATCCAGCTCCGCGCTCGTCAGAGGTCGAGCGGGCTTGTTCTGGATGATGACGGTCTTTGGATGCGGCTGGACCACTGCACGCCCTAAAAAAGGATCCTGCTCCCCATAGTGTAGCGCGAAAGCCCTGGCATATTTTCGAACATCAGAGGAGACGTCTGTAAAACTTGGGATTACCAGAGAATCATCATGCTGCGCCGCTCGCCAGCACCTCACCTCCTCTTTAACAGCAGTCCCTGCCACATCCCTGATCTCCTCAATTTTCTCACCTTTTTCCATCCTCAGGGCCACCTCCTTGAGAGGATTCTCGCCCATGCCATAGACCAGCAGGCTGCCTGGCGCATCAGCCAGGATGGACTGTCGAACTGAATCTGACCAGTAATCATAGTGGGCAAACCTGCGTAAACTTGCCTCGATTCCGCCCAGGATTATCGGGACGTCGGGATAGAGGGCATGAACCTTGTTGGCGTAAACGATCGTTGCCCTGTCAGGTCGGCGCAGGGCACCGCCGGGCGAGTATACATCCGAGCTGCGGCGCTTCAGATTCGGCGTAAAGTTGTTCACCATGGAGTCCACGTTGCCTGAGGACACGCCAAAGAAGAGCCTCGGCCTTCCTAAGGCTCGAAAATCGTCATACGACCTCCAGTCTGGCTGAGCTACTATCCCCACGAAATAGCCTGCATCCCAGAGCACCCGACCGATCAGAGCCGTTCCAAAAGAGGGATGATCGACATAGGCATCTCCGCTTATCAAAATTATATCCAACTGCTCTATCCCCAGGCTCTTGCAGTCCTGGATGGACATGGGCAGGAAACGGGGCTGCTCTATCATCAATTATTTCCGTGCTCGTGCTTGTGACCATCGATGTGCGCGTGGATGTGCTCATGCACAGTCTTTCCATGAAAGTGCATGTGCTCGTGCACAAGGTTGACGTTCAGAAGGAGTGGCATGTCATCGAGCACTTTAATCGTCGGCCCATCTTTTTTAACCCTGTGATCTTCGCCCATGACTATTGCCCTTTTGCTGATCTGGTCGATTATTTCAAGGTCGTGGGTTGCAGTGATTATCGTCTTGCCTGCCGCCCCCAGCTCCTGCAAGAGCTCTACCAGCCACAGTTGAGTTCGAGGGTCCAGCCCGGCAGAGGGCTCGTCTAGCAAAAGCACATCTGGATTATTGACCAACACCGAGGCTATGCATACCTTCTTCTTCTCTCCACCGCTCAGAGTATGAGGCGATCGATCTCTGAGTTTGGTGATCTGCATCATCTCCAGGACATTCTCGACCCTGGTCGTGACCTCTTCGGGCGAAATATTCAGCTGCAAGGGTCCAAAAGCAATCTCCTGGAAGACAGTGGGCGAGAAGAGCTGTACATCAGAATTTTGAAATACAAAGCCGACTTTGGTGCGAAAATAGGTTCTGAACTCATTGTCCTTGATGGAATCGAAGACCTCTTCAGTTATCTGGTTGCCGAATGCGTAGAAATCTCCGGCTGTCGGATATATCAGCCCATTTAAAATTGCCAGCAATGTCGATTTGCCGCTTCCGTTTGAGCCTATTATCGACACATGCTCCCCAAGGCCGATCTTCAAGCTCACATCCTTCAGGGCATCGATTTTTCCAACGTATGAATAAGATACATTCCTCAAATCAAAGATCGTTTTCATGCTCTTAGATCCTGATTATATTATGCGAAATCAGCACCATTAGGATGCTCAGAGATACCGCCATTGTCCCTGCAACATAGTCGCGGTTATGCATTTTGAACTCCTGCATGATCTTGACATCGCCACTAAAGCCCCTGGACACCATGGCCATATGTACCTTTTCGCTCATATCCAGAGATCTTATAAGTGTGTAGCCCATGCGCCCTCCAACCCATCTCTGTTCCTCAAAGATGCCTCCTGCTTTAATCGTCCTCGCTTTCTTGGCGACATACATCTCGCGTACCAGATCCATCAGCAGAAAAATGTATCTATAGGCCATCTCCAGCGTCAGAACATATACCTTGGGCACGCCAATCGTGCGCAAGGACTTGAAGAGAGTCTGCTGAGGCGTGGTTATGAAAAGCAGAACCACAGCTGACACGCAGGTCGCAACGCGCATGGTGAAGATCACTGCCGCGACGACTCCTTGTCTTGTGATGTATATGCTATCGGGCAGCCCCAGCGGCCCGAGATGCGCACCTGTTCCCAGGTATGCAACCCGAATGAGCGGGTCTCCTGGGATGAAGATGTTGAAGATCATGGGAGTGGCAATGATGCCTGCAAAGATAGGGATGAATAGCCAAACGCGCTTGATGAAAAATGCAACATCTATCTTGCTGAGATATGCAAACAACAGCGTCAATGCATATACAAATATCAGTAGTTTCAGGTCTTGGATCAGGCTTGATGCGAATACAACGGCCAGAATTGATATCAGTTTGGCCCTCGGGTCCAAGCTCTGCAAAAGGCCGGCCCTTTTGGCGTAGCTCTCTGAGACAAAAGCCTCCTCCAGGAAGCCGAAAATTCCATCAATAGTCTTTCCGACGAAGCCTTTCTTGCCGTGATACACTGAGGAACAATTGCAAGGGCCCACGTCCACTTCTTTCATCCAGTCGGGTATCATCCGCTCTCCATTCATGTGGCAGCATTCCTAAATCGCAATTGACCGCAAATCATGGTATAAAAAAGGGATAAAATAAAAGCTTGGCGCTAGTCTTTGGCGACCTTCTTTCCGACGAAATAAAGCAGGCCGCCGCAGATGACAACGCCTATCACTGCAGAGAGTATGTAAGCTGCTGCAGCTACACTCATCGAATCGCCGCTGTCTGGGAAGGCATAATCGGGCAATGGAGCACTCCAGAGCCCTGAGAGCTTCTCCAATCCCTCAGGCACAAGCCCGAACTTCTCCTTGAGCTCCTCGTTGCCCCATTCTCCAAATGTCTCTCCAACTGCCAGAAGCCCCAGTGGGGCGAGGATGATCAGCAGTACCAGGCCAATGGCAAAATTTCTTATTATCTTATCCATGGTCTTACCTCATGCTACACTTGCGCCCTTTCTGCCCTTCCTTTGTGCTGTCGACCTCTCACCGTACAGTATCGTTGTGTCAGTCCTCTGGATGTAGGCGAAGATCAGAGCGGTGATCAGGGCCTCAAGGATACCGAACCCTAAAAGGTGCTCTAACGTCATCGCAGGAACTGTGACACTAAGAGGATAGGGCATGTAGAGTGGAACTCCTTCTGCCGTGTGATGCAGTATGGGCTGTATCCCGAATTCAAAGCCAGTAACTGCCGCTGCCAGGGTGAGAGATATATAACCTGCAATGGCCGAAGCAATTACCCTTCGTGATGAGGTTATTTCTGCGCTTCCGCTGATGAGCTTGTAGATATAATAGGCAACGAAGGGCATTACTACAGCCATATTGAAGCAATTAGCTGCAATTGCCGTTATCCCTCCATCTCCGAAAACCAATGCCTGCAATACCAGAGCCACTGTGATGGCTATCACTGCTGCCCAAGGCCCAAGGACGATGCCAATTATTGCCCCGCCCACTGCGTGGCCTGTGCTGCCTCCCGGAATCGGGACGTTGAACATCATAATTACAAAAGAGAACGCTGCTGCCAGCGCCAGCAGGGGAACCTGCTTGGACCTCAGCTCTACGCTGAGCTTCTTTCCCGCATAATACCAGATGGGGATCATTATGATCCACATTGCGATATAAGTGTATGGCCCTAAATAGCCATCAGGAATATGCATTGTTTCACCTAATTGATAGAATCTCTTTTAATTATAAAAGGATATCGGACATACATACTAAGTATGATAGATCATTAACTTTATGCAATCTTTTGTTGCATTCATAAAGCTTTTTGGTCCCAAGTAACACCCACGCAAACGAGTCGAATAAGCATAAAAAGTCAAAAATTTTTCTACAAGATTGCAAAAAAGCTGAAGAGGTCAGTTTGTCTGATCGCTTGCTATAACCAGATTTAAGATTATAATAGAAAATTTTATTACTAATTAAGATCAATCTTATGATGTGAGTGCGGAGATGCTTGTAAAATTGTTCTTCCGCCTACGTCAAGTCAAATTAGCTTCTCCGAACTCACATATGAACTCAAAAGCACAAATTATCCGTAGATTAAGCCGTTCTACTTTGATTATGTTTATTTGCTATGATTTATGTATCAAAGGTCGATATGTTAAAATAATAGAACATCTACTTGCTGATGGAGGATGGTTATTCTTTCGAGGAGGGACTGATCTGAAAGAATTGGTTGTACTGGCGGCTCTCTTAGTTCTAATTGGAACATCGACCGCAGATACAATAGACAATTTTGTGCCATATGAAAACCCATCAACCATAGAAGAAAAAAATCTAACCTTCAATATGGAACAAAGTGTTAGTGGAACGGGTTTCTTTTCAACCTATAGGTATTCTCAGATGCCCGATGCAACTGGTGCTGAAGGATGGTTATTCAACGGCGTCGGGGCGAGGAATACCGCTCATGGGAGCGGCGTCATTGACGCAAAATCATTGATGTATGCACAGAGTTCATATCTAAACAGAACCTGGGTCAACGGCGCCTATGACGAAGATGGAAATGTCATCACAGATGAGGAGTCCGCAACCAGCATTGTTCAGATGAATGAAGACAGCAAAATGTCTTATAACCCCACATCAATGGCCGTAGGCTCGCGATATTACTCATACCATCCCCTCATCTTCAATTCTCTGCTTGGCGAGAATGCCTTGGTAAAGAACCGCGACGGCTTTAATTCCATCAACCATAGGGTTGATTACGCTCATGGACTGGACATTAAGCTCGATGCTGGGTCAGATATCGACAATACCTACATGCACTTAAACGAGGACCTGGTCAGCGGCAAAGTTCATGTAGGTGTGCTTCAGCTGCCAGGAATTCCGCGAGATGAGGTTTCTGAAGACGATTCCGAGCCTGCAGTCCTCGGCCCTGCAATGAAGGCATGGCATACTCCGATATTTGTATTGGATGAAGATTATATTGGAACATACCATATTGAAAAGAATTTGAACCTGTACATCTCCGAGGAGGAAGAGGAGGAGGAAGAAGACTGGCTTCCCTGCTGTAGCGGTGGTTATATGGACATGGATCCGATGGACCTCAGAGAGAAACGCAGTGCCAGAGGGATATTTGATTGCACATGCTACACGGCTCCCAAAGAAGCGCAATTTCCAAGAGTAACTAAATGAAGTCGAGGCTCTTTTTTCATCCCTTTACAGACTTGCGTCTTCTAGCACTATCTATATAAAGGCTGGATTTAATTTCTCCATCTCAGGGTGATCATTTGAAGATGATCTTTATAGCTGTACTATGCTTAGCTGTGATATCTCTGACAGGCATCTCTTTGGCTGCAGATACAACAGGAGCTCAAAATAATTTAATCAATTCTTTTGAAGGAAACCTATCGCAAAAAGAACTCGCACAAATCGATATGCTATCACTATTAGGCCGTACAGGCTTCTTTGTTGCAGAAGCTGTCAAGTTCAAGGCACCGAAGCAAAACTGGAAGCTTGATTCTGTACAATTAATTGGATGGGATGGATATAATGGGACTGTTGAGTCGATACCACAAGAACGAGTAATTGCCCTTGAAGTACGTGACAAAGACCTCAACCTTCTATACAGATTTGCTGACTCCCAACTTCCTTACACAAATTATGCCTTTAATTCTACTTCGTTATATCCATTGACTATACGACTTCCAAAGGTTACGGTTAGCGACGATTTCTATATCTGTTTCTACGACAGAGGAGCAGTCACAGTTGCATGCGAGCGGCTCAATGAGACAAGTAAAAACTCATTCATATATCTGGAGCCAGGGAATAAGATGCTTCCAGCAAACTTGCCGGGCGAGAATAACGAAACGATACCCATTAACTGGATTATGACTGTTAGTGGAAGCTAGGAAAAATTGCTTTGTGTTAGGTAAGCTAAGGTTGGCGGATGCAAAAAAAACGTTGTTGTACGCCAACCTTAGCTCGATTTTTAGTTCCAAGGCTCAAATATCATTCAGACCCCGGCCCAGATTAACTGCGGTATTCAACTTCGTCCAACACCTTTAAACTCAGGAATGTCCACAGCCATTGCTAAGAACAGGAGTCTCATTTATGCTGGAGCGGCTCAAGAAATCACTATTGCAAGCGCCTGTGTTCAAGCGAGGCAGCTACAATTACTTCATACACCCCATCACAGATGGCGTCCCCGAGATCAGGCCGGATCTGATCAGAGAGGTTGTGAGCCATATCGTGCGCATAGCAGACCTGGAAGTGGACAAGATTGTAACCGTAGAAGCTATGGGCATTCCCATAGGCATTGCTCTTTCCATGATCTGCGACATACCGCTGGTGATAATTCGCAAGCGCAAATACGGGCTGCCTGGGGAGATTGAAGTTAGCCAGGTGACTGGCTACTCTAAATCGCAGCTCTTCCTCAACGGAATTGATAGAGGAGACAGGGTAATCGTGGTTGACGACGTGATCAGCACTGGAGGAACGCTCCTTGCTACACTGGAATCCCTGAAGGTTGCTGGAGCCAGCATATCGGACATTGTGGTAGTTATCAAACGCGGCGACGGCTCTGATAAGCTCAAAGCCAGGGGATATGACGTCAAAACGATGGTTGAGGTGGATGTGGACGACAAAAGAGTGACAGATGTAAGAGAATGCAACAGCCAAAGACATTAGGATGCCATGACCCTTAAGGAGGAACTTGAAGCAGAGACGCAAAAATGGCTAGAGAAAGCCGAAGATCTCTTCGAAAACATCTCCGGGGACAGAGATTTTATGGAGAATATATCCGCTTACATCAGCGATTCTCACTATTTTCTGGATAATGGTGACCTGATCAGAGCCTTTGAGTCTGTGGTCTGGGCCTGGGCCTGGATGGAGATCGGTTTGAAGAAAAATATCCTGATAAAGATAGATTAGCAGTTATCATCCGAATACAATCAGCCCGATCAGCAGAGAGGCCAGGTTGGCCAGGAAAGAGATGAGCATGGCTTTTCGATAGCCGATCTCCAGCAGATGCTTGATCAAGAAACATTCGACCAAAGCCACTGCAATTTCCAGTAACCAAAGATTGTGCAACTCGTAGTTGTATAGGTAGTTGAAGAGCGGATTTGTGAACGAGTTGACAAGGGCAGAATACAAGAATAATCTTGGAGGATCTTGCCAAATTACTGCGAAGTAGACAGCGTATTCGATCAGTATGGTGAGAATCAGCGCGAGAACCAGAGACTGGAAGAATGTCATGGCGACCGGCTCTTTCGTCTCATGATAAATCGCCAAAATATTATTATTGATATTATCAGCAAGGACATCGCAGGCAAGCCAAAGAACAGGAGGAAGTATTGGCATTGATGAGCAAAAAAATAAGTGAGAATCATATCTATTCAGGAGCCATCTCCTGGACCGTTCCATTAGAATAATAGTATAACATCCTGGTTTTGGAGATGTTCAAGGCCTGGCTCGTGATATTGTCCACTTTCAGGTAAACCTCGATCTTTTGCACAGGGACCATCTCTTGAACTGAGGTGGCCTTTGGCAGCGTCAGGTTTGATGAGACGATTGCAGCATTATTCTGGCAGTAGTCAGTGCAGTTTACGGTCTCCTGCTCGCTCACATTTCCCATTCCTAAGAACTCTTGCCGGTCGAAGTCAGAGGCCTTGACTGCATGTACTATGAAGCCATCCAGCTTGTAGCCTCCGCCAAAGCAGCCCGTGCTGTTGATGATCGATGCGTATTCCCAGCCCCAGATGGCGCTACTTGTAAGGAATACATAATCAGGAAAGTCGTTGATATTTGAGATAACATAATCGTAGCTTTGTTCTCTCCATCCTTCTACTTTCACATCTGCAGACGCGCAAGGCAAAAGCAGCAGTATCACCAAGAATGCGGCAGAGCTTATCATCAATGAGTCGGTTCCAGGGCACAAATATAGACGAGTCATGTCATCATCTCATTGCAGTGAGCGTTCTGCAAAGTATTTGCCTTTTTGCAAACCATGAGTAACCCAAGGTTAGTATTATATACTTAAGATAACTAAATAGCATCACAAATGAGGATCGATTATAAGGCCAAACTGGATGAAGCCAGGTCATTGCCTGACATATTCGAGATTGTTAAATCGCTGGTATTAAACAGCGTTGGCCGGAGCAGAGGCGGGCTGATGCTCGGCATGGCCAATCTTGGAAACCATCCACATGGCTTCTTCGGTGGCTTCTTCACGACTGGCTCAAATGTCATAGTACTGAACAAGATTCCGCTGCAAAGGATCATGGAGACACGCCCAGAGCTCTACAAGCCTTATATATTTCATGTCCTGCTGCATGAGTATGTTCACTCCCTGGGATACATGGATGAGAGTGCTGTCAGGTCAAAGGTATATGAGATAACAAGGGAAGCTCTGGGTGAGGAGCATCTGGCCACGCAATTGGCTGCGGACACAGGACGTTTCATGAAACATCTGGTCTATCCTGATGCAGTCTGGAAGCCAGATGACGTAGGACTTGAGCTTGTGCGGGATTTTGACAGATCCAGCGTCTCCTATATCTTTTAAGAGAGGATCATCGCTCTTGTGAGGACCGGTAGCGACAAAGGTAGCGACAAAGGTTAAATCATGGAAATGCCTTGATGAGTCTGGAGTAGCCTATGGAGATCTCAGTCATCGTGCCAACGCTAAATGAGGAGAATTACATAGAAGATTGCCTGAAGTCGATCTTACGGCAGACTTTTCCACGAAATAAATACGAAATAATCGTGTCTGACGGATCCAGTGAAGATCGGACGATCGAGATTGCGAATAATTATGCTGACCGCGTAGTTGTCACCAATAAGAGAGGTATTTGGTGGGGTAGGAATTATGGCGCTAAATTCGCTAGAGGCAAATTTCTGGTCTTTATTGACGCGGACACGAAGATAAAGGAGGACTATCTCGAAACCGTCTATAATTATATGATGCGGGGCGTTGTAGGGCTAACTACCGGATTTGAGTTGGATGGTGTAGGACCTAGAATAAAGCTGATAGAATACATGAGTGACGGCTATTGGTGGCTTAACTCAAAAATTGGAAATGGCAGCCTCATCGGAATCAACCTCTGTGTGCCCAAGGATATCTTCTTGAAGGTCGGCGGATTTAAGGAGTATGCTCTTGAGGATGCAGCCTTTGACAGAGAGCTGAGAAATGAAGGGGAAACGCTCTTCTTGAGGCAAAGAAAGGTGATAACTTCTACGAGACGGCTCGAAGCATGTGGGATGATAGGCCTGTGCAGATATTATTTCGAACTTGGACTGATTGATGGCGGGAAGATAAGAAATCCATATATAATTAATCTCATAAAATATAAAAATTATACTCCAATACGCATATCTAAGAAAAGGAATAAAATAAGATACGACGGCATTGATGCTCTATCCAAGATCATCTACAAATGGAGAAGATGGAGCTGAGGCTGTGCGAAACCATCGGAGTGGAGGAAGTCACACAAATATGTTGGTCTTTGCGATATACCTGATCAAATTTGGGCCAAGCCTTCCCTTCGCTTGGATCTGTGCGGTCACATCTTCAATTCTAACGCCTTTTGCCGTCAAATCACGAATCTCCGCTAAAATGTCATCGTCTACGATGAAATACTCATCAAGATCTTTTCTGTGACCCCAGACGTCGCCCTCAATCAACTCAATATCCTGCATGTTGAGGAAAGCTAGAGTAGAATTGGATATTGTCCTGCGATAGGAGGGAGGAAGCTGTATCATTCTTAGTCTGGGGCATTTTTGAATCAAGTTTATGAAATCGACATTTGATGCCCTAAAGGCCAGGTGGATCATCTTCTCATTCTGGTTTAGTTTAGGAATATCTGTCTTTGAACTGATGACTCTAATTCTCATGTCTGTTCACCCAATAACCTAGATGCTCCCAAGAACATCATTACTTGATTTAAATGAACCCCCAAGACGAATTTTCCATAATTTTGGTTTTAATTTTGCCTTATTGATATCATTTTCACATTACGTTAGCCTGTAATAATTTAAAGGCATGCGAACAACAATTAAGTATTTTAAAAACTGACGTTGCCGTTTGATCCTAAACTTTCAGAATTTGAGATGATCAACCAGCTGAGCTAAGGATTCAAGCACCAGGTCAGGAGTAACACCTGATCTTGCCACCACATCCTCTCTATACTTTCCCGTCTTCACCAAAATTCCTTTCATCCCCATCTTCTGAGCTCCTTGTACATCTGTCAGAACGTCGTCTCCAATCATGGCAACTTGCTTTTCGCTCTTGCCCATGTCATCCATTGCCATCTTGAAGAATTTCCCAGAAGGCTTTCCCATAAGCTCCGACTTCTTTCCAGTCGCAAACTCCAGTGCTGCTACGAAAGGTCCTGCAGACAGGACGATGCCATCAGAGTCCATCCAGTATCTGTCTCTCTCCAGGGCGAGGATCTCTGCCCCATCCAGTATAAGCCGCAGAGCCAAATTTAAGCGGTCGAAGGTAAAGTCATTCCCTGCATCGCCTATGACTACGAAATCAACATCATTATCTGCAATTGTAATTTTGGCGTTCTCAAAATCCAAATGCACATCACCGCCTGCAAGCAAGAAGCATCTATCCTTCCCCAATCGCTTCATGTGCTCGATTGCAGCCATCGGCGGAGTGAATATGTATTCAGCAGGCACATCATATCCAAGGCCTTTCAGGCGCTCAGCAACAGAGCTCCGACACCTTCGCGTTGAGTTGGATACAAACCTGTAGATGTATCCGCGATCCTGCATAAAATTCAGGCATTCTTTAACACCCGAAATGGGGTTCACTCCCACGTAAAGTACTCCATCCAGATCGATAAGAAATGCCTCTATATCGGATTTCATAGCAAATTCGCTTATATCGCCAGCGTCTGGGCTTTTAACTGCAGCATCTTCTCCTTTCCCACAAATACCTCCACCAGCTTGAGGGCGAATTCCAGGGCTGTGCCCGGAGATCGGCTGGTTATCAGGTTCTTGTCAACAACGACCCGATCTTCACAGAACTCTGCGCAGGCTGCAACCTGGGCTTGGCCAGAGGGGCTGACAGTGGCTTTGCGTCCCTGCAAAACTCCTGCTTTGATCAGCACCGAGGGGGCGGCGCATATCGCCGCGACATACTTTCCTGCGCGATCCATCTCCCGTGCCATATTCAAGATGCGCTCATCGTTTCCCAGGTTCACAAAGCCGGGAGAGCCGCCCGGCAATACCAGGCCATCGAAGTCCCTAAAATCAATTTTATTCAGGCTGGTGTCGGGCAAAACCAAAATATTATGAGATCCTCCAACAGGTCCTTCCCGAAGTCCAGCCGTCACAACCTCAATGTCCGCACGCCTCAAAATGTCGATTACACTGACAGCTTCAATCTCCTCGAAGCCCTCTGCCAATGGTACTAGAATTCTCATATCTCCTCAGCAAATAATTGACATCGATATCTTAAATCTATTACTATTATCGTCTGCATTTATTACTGTTTTCCTTTTTTCAATTTCACAATTTGTATGAATAATGAACAAACAGCCTTATATAATTCCTTTTAGGGCTTTCTCATATCAACGCATATTCCAAAGATTAACCTTCGGGCAGATGTTTGCAATGGACATAAGAAATTCAAGCAACCTGTATATGATGTTGATGTACGTTTACATGAAGGCATATCGCGAAGCCCTTGAGGACTTTGAGTATGCCGTTAAGGACTCCAGCTATGTGGACCTGGCATTGCTGTCTGTCAAGCAGAAGTACTGCGAAAAAATTGACAGGATAGCCAGCGAGATGTCCAAATAGCTCCCAAACATAATCCATGATCAAGACCATGATCTGTCAAAGATGCGGCAACTGCTGCCTTCACCTGGATATCTATATAATCAACCCAACGTCCATACTGCCGGACGGGAACCTCGACTTTGCAGACCCCAGCGCCATGATCCACAAACCAGCCGGTGAGCGCTGCCCACATCTTGTCTGGGAGAACAATCAAGCAGCCTGCGCCATTCATCACCTGCCTTGCTATCAGGGAACACCCTGTCAGCTGTTCGAACAGGTTGGCTCAGAGGATGCAGTGTGCATCATGAGCAGCTACTTTAAAGGCGACAGACTGATCTCCACAACCAGATCGTTGTAATCACGATCCTTGAGCCCATAAAGGTCTTCCCAGCGCAGCTGGCATCTATTGGAGCCTAAAGGCAGCTTTATGACATGTGCCTTCAAATCCGGGTTGAGGTTGCTGTCTGTGTAATACACATTTCCATCCTCTGCCTTGAGTGCAAAGACGAGCCTTGTCCCTGCCTCGAAGTTGCCCACCTCGAAGCTCTTGCCCAAATTCTCCTTTGTGGCATCGAATAGCTTTTCTCTAGAGGGCTGGCAGATCCAGAACTGGTTGTTGTTCTGCGTATTCTTGCCGACGAACCTGGCCACTACCCGGCAGTCCCTGGTCAGCACGATGTCCTCATTGCTGACTGGCACAACCTCGACATTGACGATGAGATCCTTGTAGTCCTTGTTCTTCAGCCCCAATGAATCCTCCCAGCGCAGCTCCCATTTGTTGTAGCCGGTTGGAAGCTTGCGAACGTGGCTCAAAGAGTCGGGATTTTGTACCTGGTCTGTGCAATAAACATGTCCATCAGGAGTCTTTATAGAGAACGTAAGCTTGTCGTTAGCCTGGAATAAGCCCAGATCAACAGTCTTTCCAAGTGGGTCGTCCGCCTTAAAGATCAACTGCTCTCGGGGATAGCTGAGGCTGAATTCATCATTTGTCTGTCTGCTCTTTAAAGTTACAAGGACTCGTCCATCTTTTGAAACGACAAGATCGTCGGTATAGGGGCTGAACACCTCGAGCTCCATGACGACATCATTGTAATCCTGCTCTCCCAGACCATAAAGGTCTTCCCAACGCAGCTCCCACTTGTAGGTTCCTGTCTGGACCTTCTTGACGTGGTCACAAGCATCATCATTTTGAGATTGATCTGTGTAATATGTGTGGACAGTGTATCCATCAGAGGCCACAAGCGCCAGGGTGAGCCTGGTCCCAGATGAGAATGTTCCTACCTCGAAGGATTTTCCAAGTTCTGACTCCTTGGCTGCAAAGATGATTCTCCTCTCGGGATAGCTCAGCCAGATCTCGTCTTTTAGCGCTGTGTTCATCTCCTTGAAGCGAGCTACGACCCGTCCTCGCATAGGCATTATCAGGTCGTCATCTGCAGTGAATTGCACTGAATAAAAGGCAAAGCTGCTGCCAATACCACATTCACCGTAACCGATCTTGAACCAGCCATTCTCTCCCCATCCCGGACCCCAGCTATTCTTGCAGATCCAATATCCTCCAGCATCGTCATAGCCGACGATGCAGATAGCATGATCCCCGACATAACTACCGTAGACGCTCTTGTAAATTCCACCTGTGTAGTAGAAAAAGTCCTCAAAGACATTCATCCCGGACATTATGGGGCCTTTGCGGGAGATCCACTCTTTTGCCTGGGCTGAACCTGATAGAGTCCTCCAGCTATCGATTTTTTTTATCCTCTGATCTCTATCTGCACATGAATTAGCCTGATCGCTGTTGTATGGCCAGCAGCCTTCATCTGGTATGCCGCTGTTTCGGGCATAATTCAATGCAGGTGCAAAGTTCCAACCTCGCGAGCAGCAATTGCCGCAACCGCGAAAGAAGAGATCTGCCTCGGATAGATCTGGATTGAGGTTTGGGTTGCGCAAGAATATCTCCAGGCTTGACTCTATCATGGCCACAGTTGCAAAAGCAACACATGAGCCACAAGCACCCTGGTCCTTGATGGGGGTGGTCCAGTTCTTATCGGATACCAGCCTCCAGTCCCAGCTCGAAGGATAGACGAAGACAATCCCCCGCTCTGCTGCTAGAGCATCCTCATGGATGATCAACTCCTGGACCCTCTTTTTTTCTTCATCAGGCACGACGAGCCCAAGGTAGTTCTTCCAGACCTCTTTAGGCAGGTTTGACAGAGAGGTTGTGCCTGCAGACCAGGAGAGGCTCTTTTCGCGTATCTTGCCCTGTATGGTTTTTATTTCATCTATCGCCAAGCCGAGATCCCCGTTCTTTTTTGGGGCGGAGGATATATAAATATCTTGCGTTATTTTCTTAAGATGATAATCTTTGGCTACCCGTCGGCCAAGTGAAGTTTATAAAGCCGTTCGAGCAAACAGAAAACTTAGGAGTTGGTCATGGAGGTTATAATCAAGAGGTCCAATAAGCGCAAGAAGACCATCCAGGCCCGGATGGTCGGTGGGCGAATGGAGGTTCTTGCGCCATCTTATATCTCCGATGCTGCCCTGCAAGATCACATCGCTCGCCTCCAGGCTAGGCTTGTGAAGAGCGATGCTCCAAGGAATGATGATCACCTGCAAGCACGGGCAAGCCATTTGAATAAAAAGTATTTTCATGGGATTCTTACATGGAACTCCATCACTTACTCTACGCGCCAGGAGCGCAGGCGCGGATCTTGCAACTATACAACCAAGACCATTCGCATCAGCAATAGGCTGGCCGGGCTGCCACAGTGGGTCGAGGATTATGTGATCGTACACGAGCTGGCACATCTAATCGAGCCCAACCATGGCAAGAGGTTCAAGTCCCTTGTGCGCAAATATCCTCTAGCTGAGAGGGCAATTGGTTATTTGATGGCTGCCGAGGCGATGAAGCCAAGCACGTGAAAAAAGCAAGGATGATATTTTAAAAAAAGCTATCGCTCCTCTTACAATCACTCACAGGTATCCAGCAGCCTCTTCTTGCTGACCCTCTTGTCGCCGGGCTTAATGGGCTCTACCTTAGCTTCTGTCTTTTCCTTCTTCTCCTTCTTTTCTTCGTGGTGTGTCATTCTAAGCCCCCATATGCCATTCTAACTGATATTAATTATAAGTTCCGGTGGATAGCACTTCTGAGCATCATTGATTGAAAGGCTTAAGTATGCAGGTAGGGTCCTCGCCGAGCAGATCGCCATTATAGTAGTAGGCCTTCTGGCGGCATCCTCCGCAAAGTTCTTTGTAGCAGCACTTTCCGCAAGCGTCTTTGAGACTGGACTTGACAATACGCAGAGCCTCCAGCTCATGGGATGGATGGTCAATCCATATGTCGCGAAATGGCCGCTCACGAACATTTCCCACAACGATATGGGGCATGAAATGACAGGGATGGACATCCCCCCGGTGGTTGATATTGGCCACCTTGACGCCCGCAGAGCAACCACCAGCATTTGTCAGGAGCCTTTTCACATATTCATGCCTTGGATCATCCTTCAAGAGCTCCAGAAGGTAGGCACCATCCATGGGCGAATCAGTAGTCAGGATCTCGATATTTCGGTCCTTAAGCTCAACTGCGGCCTCAGCCAGCAGCCTGATCACGCTCCGGCGCTGCTCTGGCGTGACATCCCTCTCTGCAATTCCTGCACCCCGGCCCGTTGGCACCAGATGGTAAAGACAGAACCGAGGAATCTCCTCCTCCAGAGCAAGGTTTAAGAGAGCCGGTACATCCTGCCAGTTGTCGCGAGTCAAGGTTATGCGAAGGCCTGTCTTGAGCCCGGCATCTCGGGCGTTTCGCAATCCTTGCAATGCCTTCTCCCATGCTCCTTTAACGCCCCGGAAGGCATCGTGGCGCTGTGGCGAAGCTGAGTCCATGCTCACGCCCACATATCTGATCTTCGCCTCTGCCAGCAATCCTGCCACCTGGGGGGAGATCAATGTCCCATTCGTCGAGATGACTGTGCCAAGGCCGATCTCACGAGCATGGAAGGCATATGCGAAAAAGTTGCGGCTCAGGAGAGGTTCGCCTCCTGTGAAGATCAGGATGGGGATCTTGAGGGCTGACAGATCATCCTCCAGGCGTATGCCCTCTTCCAGGGACATCTCGTCCTGAGATTCGCTCTTGGCATCCATGTAACAATGGTGACAAGCCAGGTTGCAGTGTCGCGTTATGTTCCACATCACCACGGGCCTTGACTTTGCAGAGAACCTGACGAGATCAGGCGGCAGACTCTGACATATCTCTGAGGCCCGCAGGGTCTCCCAGACAGTAGCCTGATCCGCCAGTGCTTTTGAAAATATGATCATCTCGCACACTCCGCCTTCAAAGCCTGTAGCATTGCCTCGAAGGTGAAAACCCTTGGCATAATGTTCGCCTTCAGGCCCAGCCGTTCAAGCTCGTTGGCTGTAGGCTTTCCAATCGCTGCCACGATGGCACTGTCCAATGCATCTCTGAGCTCCTTCTCCAGTCCCAGCTCTTGCGCTCGCTCTAACAAATTTCTCGCTGTAGAAGAGCTTGTGAAAGCAAATATGTCTACGCTTTTGGCCATTTTTATCAGCTCGTCGAGCCTTGGGTCGTTGGATGCCACTACATCGTAAAGTGGGACGTCGTCCACGAGGAGCCCAGATGACCTCAGCCCCTCGGAGAGGTACTGACTGCCCTGGGCGCTCCTGAGGAAAAGGATGTGCTTGCATTTGCCACTCAGCATCCTCATAAGGCCTGCTGAGCTGTACTCCTCAGGCACCTCGGGCCTCAGGCCATACCTGATCAGCGCCTGGCAAGTCTTAGGGCCGATGGCAACTATCATCTTTTCCGCCAGGCTGGAGAAGACTGCCTCGTTTTTCAGGGCCAACGCCACGCCGTTTGCGCTGGTGAAGGCCACGCACTCCGCGGCCCTGATCCTTTCCAGCAGATCGGATGGCAGTGGCCTCTCTGCAAGAGCTATGGCCGGTGCCAAGATTGGCAAAAAGCCATAAGCTTCGGCCAGCTTCCTGGATTCCTCCTGCTGGGCCGCAGGCCTCAGAATTGCTATCTTCTTTTTTGCAAGATGCCTGGAAAGGCCGACAACATCGCCTACTACTAATATGGCAGGCGACTCTATCTTCGCCAACCTGGCCGACTCTGCGATATTTGCAAGAGTGCCAGAGATCATCCTCTGATCGGGCCAGCCGCCCTTCTCTACGATTGCAGCAGGCGTCTGCGGAGATCTACCACCACCGATCAGAGCTGCAATGTTTTTCTCCAAATGCGAGACGCCCATCAAGACCACCAGAGTCCCACCGAGGCGTGCGATGGCGTTCCAGTCCAGAGGGCTGTCCTTTCCCGGCTCCTCATGGCCGGTTACGATGGTCAGCGATGAAGCTACACCCCGGTGGGTTACGGGAATTCCAGCCAGCGCCGGAGCTGCGATGGCCGATGTGACCCCTGGCACAACCTCTACATAAATGCCCCTCTCAAGCAGTGCCAGAGCTTCCTCTCCGCCCCGGCCGAAGAGATAAGGATCTCCGCCCTTAAGGCGAACGACAACATTGCCAGCCTCTGCTTTCTCGATTAGGAGCCTGTTGATACCATCCTGAGAGAGCTTGTGCCGTCCTGCAGTCTTGCCCACATCGATCAATTCCGCCTTCACTCCTTGCAGCATCTTTGGATCCAGCAGTCGGTCAAATAAAATCACATCAGCTTCCGATACAAGTCGCTTTGCCTTCAAGGTCATGAGCTCGGGATCGCCAGGACCTGCACCCACAAGATAGACCTTACCGCGCGCCAAACGCCTTCACCGCCTCTAATACAAGCTCTCGTCCGCCCATCTCCATCAACCTGCGTCCCATATCTTCTGCCTGGTCAAGGTAACCGTCCCCTAAAGATATCTCCTCGTCCAATCTCACAAACCTCTTTCCATCCATGGAGAGGACCTCAGCCAGGACTCGAGCAGCGCCATTTCTCACATCAGCATGAATCGCAATAGGCACGATGCAGCCTCCACCAACCGTCTCCAGGATTTTACGCTCGATCATGGTCTCAGTTCTGGTGGGCAGGTCATCAATGGATTTAGAATGCATTTCAGCCTTCGTTCCTATCTTGGAGACTACTACTATCGTTCCCTGATTGGCCGATGGAACGAACAACTCCTCGTCAAGCCTTGCATAATCCAGCTTCATGCCCATGCGCTGCAAGCCAGCCTCCGCCAGAACGATGGCATCGTAATCACCCAAATTCAGTTTTCGCAGCCTCGTCTGCAGGTTTCCGCGAAGGCTAGACACTTGCAGATCTGGCCTTGAGCGGCGCAGTTGTGCAGTGCGGCGCATGCTCGAGGTGCCAACTACGGCGCCGTCCTTCAATTCATCCAGAGCAAGGCCACCCCTGCTCACCAGAATATCTGCTGGAGAGTCACGCTTCAATATGGCTGAAACAGTCAGCTCTTTTGGCCTTTTGGTAGGAAGATCCTTCATGCTGTGTACGGCCAGGTCGATCTTGCCAGAGAGCATATGCTCGTCGATCTCAGCAACGAACACACCCACGCCTGAAAGCTGGTGCAAGGGTTTGTCCAAAAAGAGATCACCACTGGTCTTGACCAGGAGGATCTCAGTCTCAACTCCAAGAGGCCTGAGCCTCTCCCTGACAATCTCTGTTTGGCGCAGTGCCAGAGGACTGCCACGGCTTCCGATGATCAGTTTTTCAGACAGGTTCGGAACGCCTCCAATGTGGCTTCGATGACCTCTGTCGAATGGGCCGCAGAGATGAAATCCGTCTCATACTGGCTGGGCGTCAGAAATACGCCTTTTTCTAGCATCCTGTGGAAGAATGCCAGATAGCCTGCTTTATCGCACCTCAGGGCATCTAGGTAATTGCGAGGCTCAGGACCAAAGAAGACCTTGAACATGCTGGCAATTCCAGCAACGCTGTAATTCAGCTTCAAGTCCTCCAAAATCTCCTGCAGGCTTTTTCGCATCATATCTCCCGCAGCATTCAGCCTTTCCAGAACATTCTCCTTTTCCATGACATCCAGCGTGGCCATTCCTGCGGCCAGGGAGATTGGACTTCCGTTGAAGGTCCCTGCCTGGTAGATGCCGCCGCTTGGTGCTACCTGCGAAATCAAGTCACGTCTGCCGCCAAAGGCTCCAATCGGAAACCCGCCGCCTATGATCTTGCCGAGTGTGGTCAGATCTGGTGTAACCCCAAAGTATTCTTGCGCCCCTCCCAGAGCTAGCCGGAAGCCTGTTATGACCTCATCGAAGATAAGAAGAACGTCGTTGTCTCTTGTGATCTCCCGGACAGCCTGAAGGTAACCGTCTACTGGCAGAACAGGGCCGATATTTCCCAGTACTGGCTCCATGATCAGGCATGCAATCTCGCCCGGGAACTTCTTCAGCACCTTCTCCAAAGCCCAGGGGTCATTGTAGGGCAATTGCAAGGTGTTCTTGGCGCTGTCCGCAGGGACTCCCAGGGAGTCTGGTGTTCCCAGAGTCGTGGCTCCCGAACCTGCCTTGATCAGGACGCTGTCATGAGCACCGTGAAAGCCGCCCTCGATCTTAATGATCTTATTTCTGCCCGTCGCTCCGCGTGCCACGCGAATTGCAGCCATTGTGGCTTCAGTGCCCGTGCTTACGAAGCGGAGCATCTCCATGCTGGGGTAGAGCCTGGAAATTCTCTTTGCCATTTGAACCTCCAACTCCGATGGAGTTCCATAAAGCCAGCCCTTCTGCAGCTGAGAGACTACAGCTTGCATTACAGCCGGATGGCGGTGGCCCAGAATCATCGGGCCGTAAGCCAAACAGTAATCGATGAATCTGTTCCCATCTACATCCCAGATGTAGGGGCCTTCGGCCCTTGCTGCATAAAAGGGATGGGGCGAGATGGCACGCACAGGGCTGGAAACGCCGCCTGGCATCAGCCTCTTGCCGCTCTCGTAGAGCTTGATCGATGAGTCAAAACGCATTAGAGGAGCACCGATAATTCAATTTTGGTTTAGATTAATCAAACTTGCGATGGCATAGCTCACATGCAAGAAGCGCGCCAACCTTCTTCTTGCACTTTCTTCATGACGACGCGCAATGGCAATCCCGTCTCGTCTGCTATCCTCTTGCAGTCCTCGTACTCAGGCTTGACGTTTAGCAATTTTCCTTCCATGCGGCTAATTTTGACCGCGACCTGAAATGTTTGATTGCAAATCTCCACGTTTACAGCTCTGGCCTCGCGCTCTGCCAAATAGCGGTGCAGGCTTAAAAAGACGCGAACACCGAGGGATCCCGTCTCCATGATCATGATCTTTGCCAGTCTATCCATCTCCTCATGCCTGGCTATGACCCGGATCACATTTCCGCTGCGGCCCTTCTTCATCAATGCAGGCAGAACGGATACATCCAGTGCTCCAGCGTCCATGAGCAATTCCATCAGACGGCTCAGCACCTCTCCAGTCACATCATCTACATTGGTCTCCAACTGCACAACGCTGTCGCCGTGATGCTCATGCAGCAAATTTCCGGCCATCGCCTGTGGCCAGGGAGGGCTCTTTGCGATGATGCCTCGAAGGACATTTGGCAGGGGCAGCTCTTTTTTGCCTGCACCATAGCCTGTCTTCCAAGAGAGACTCAGGGGAAACTCTGGCAGGAATTCGTCGACCAGCGCAGCCAGCAGGGCAGCGCCCGTGGGCGTGAGAAGCTCCGCGTCCACTGGCCCGCCCCTCCAGGGAATTTCATAGGACCGCAAGATCTCAAGGGATGCGGGACCTGGAACAGGCAGAAGGCCGTGGGCCGATTTTACATAGCCGCCACCGACTGAGATCGACCGGCACAAGACGCGCTGCACATTCAGGCTCTGCAGTGCTGCGCAGCTTCCGGCAATGTCAGCAAGCGCATCAAGCGCGCCGATTTCATGAAACCTGGCCTCGACTTTGGGCACGCCATGCACTTTGCTCTCAGCAGCGGCAAGAATATCCAGAGCCTGAAGTGCTTTTCGGAGTGCATCCCCCTGCAGGCTGGAGCCCTTTAAGATGGAAACGGCCTCGTCCAGTGATTGGTAACTCCTGTCAGAGATCACATCAACCCTGGTCGCCATGACATGGCTGCGCTCCTGGCGCGAGATCTCCAGTTTGCAGCCCACTGACTCTACCGCCTTGCGGACTGTATTCTCATCTGCACCCAGGTCCAAAAGGCAGCCCATTATCATGTCGCCTGAAGCTCCAGAGCTGGGGTCGAATAGAAGGGCCTTCATAATTCAAATTAATTGTTTGGGCAGTTAAATACAAATTGGTCTTTGGGAGATAAGAGGCTCATGAAAGACGAACTGAGATGAGGTGTTGGTGTTTTAGCTAGTTGACTTTCCAGATATCATTCTTTTTTAGTATCTGATAATTTTTACGCCGAGGGTGAGATTCGAACTCACGAGACCCTTGCGAGTCACCAGCTATCCAGGAGAAACTCACTCCAGGCTGGCGCCCTACCGCTAGACGACCTCGGCACAGGTTTGGATTTTTGGTTTTATCGCTTCGTTTCCGGCTGGGTGGAGCCGTCCCTTTCAGCCAGCTTCCACGCCTTCGGATAGGTGCCCGGCTCCATTATTACCCTTTCGGTCGTTGCCACTATTCCCGCCTTGGAAGAGAGCATCTCCTCGCTGGCCATCTGGGCCCGGGCCACAGCCACAGCCTCGCCTTTCAATGTTAAGAGAACAACA
Organism: uncultured Methanotrichaceae archaeon; assembly: GCA_964604285.1. Lineage (GTDB taxonomy): Archaea > Halobacteriota > Methanosarcinia > Methanotrichales > Methanotrichaceae > Methanothrix. The sequence continues at coordinate 1,069 of CAZRYL010000003.1, read as the reverse complement.
TCGTCGCCCTTGTTGATCTCGGTCTCAAGGCTGAGCAGGCCTGGAGCCGCAAGGGGCGCGCCATGGCAGATTGCGTCTACTGCGTTGTCGGCAATAGTTAGATGTGGCAGATGCGCTAGCGCAGCTTCTACTGGCAGAATCACGCGACGCAGCGCTGACTCGTCACCAGTCTCCCTCCATTTCTCATAGGCATCCTTGAGCTGGTGAAGCGTCACAAGCGTCTCATCCTCCCTGAAGGGGCCAGCCTTGCTGCGGCGCAGCTCCGCCATATTAGCGCCGACGCCCAGTGCGAGCCCGATGTCGAAGCAGAGCTTGCGAATGTACGTCCCCGCCTCACAGCCCACGCGCATGAGAACTTGCTGCTCCTCGACCTCCAGGACATCCAGATAATAAATCGTCCTTGTGCGAAGCTGCTTGACCACGGAAGACTTCAGTGGAGGCTTCTGATAGATCGGTCCCACAAACTCATTGCAGACCTCCAAAATACGCTTTCGAGGCAGAGGGTGGTGAATGTGCATGAGACAGATATACTCCTTGCCCGCCAACAGGAGTGTGTCCATCACCCTTGTGGCATCTCCCAGCAGAACTGGCAGGATCCCGGTGACCTTGGGGTCAAGCGTCCCACTGTGGCCGGCCTTCTCCACATTTAAAATCCTCTTCACCCATGCAGTCACCTCGTGACTCGTGGGCCCGGATGTCTTGTCCAGATTGATGGCCCCAAGACGCATATGCATCTTTAGGCTGCGCTGCAAGGGAGGGACTCCAAATGCAGGGTCGGTCCTGCCCGCTCTCTTTACCAGGACCGACCTGACAGCATCGGATGGCAGCGAGGAAAAACTCTTAGTATCCTTTGGAGCAGATGCGTCCTGGCCTTTTTTTCTGGCACGATGGATGTTCACTGGCATGCCCTCACAGCTGCCAGGACAACTGCAAGCGTCCCAGCCTCGTTGAACCTGCCCGTGTCCACTACAAGGTCATAGCCAGAATAGTCGTTTATGTCGATGTTGTAATACTTCTTATACCGTCTGGCCTCGCTCTCTTCTCGAATCCTCGTCTCCTGCATGGCATC
>CAZRYL010000002.1:0-76283 GCA_964604285.1 uncultured Methanotrichaceae archaeon | reverse complement strand
GCGCTTTTCGGTAGTTGACCATGATCTTGCCGACCCAGTCATGAGAGCCTTTGATTACAGTAAATCCGGCCTTTTTCAGATCCTCAACAGTCTCGCCCGGAACGCCTGCAGCGTCGACATCTCCTTTCTTTAAAGCGGCTGCAGACATCTCTGTGCTGACCTTCACGAACTTGATCTGTTTCACTTTGGGTGAGCCAAGGTAGTAGTTCTCGTTGGCCTCATAAAGATAGGTTCCCTGAGCTTTGTCGTAGTTCACCAACTTGAATGGCCCCGTGCCCACAAGCGCTTTGGGATCCTTGAAGTTCGCAGGATCTGCCACATCCGCATAGATGTGCTCGGGTAAAATCGGCAATGTGCCGGCAACCTGGTCCAGGAAAGGTACATAGTCTTTCTTGAGAGTGACTTTGACGGTATCGTCGTCCACCACTGCGACGTCGTTTACAACGCTTGAATCTACCCATTGATATGGATGTTCCTTGATATACTGGAAGGTGAAGGCCACATCCTTTGCACTGAAACGCTCTCCGTCATTCCAGGTTATACCATTGCGAAGGTGGAAGACGTAGGCTTTTTCATCAGGCAGGTATTCCCACGTCTCGGCCAGAGCAGGAACGAAGCCGTTCTGGTCCTTCCAGATGAGTGTGTCGAAAATGAGGCTCATTCTGATATAGCCAGGACCCCTCGAGTAATGGCCATATGGCGAAGGATAACCCCAGTCGCCTGTAGAGTCAGCAATGGTTAGGACGTCAACTTTCTTTTCATCAGCCGCAAGGGCGCTGCAGCAGAGGATGAGAACAAATAGCATCGCAGCGGCTAAGGTAAACTGAAGAAGACGCCTCGTCAGATCAGATCTTTCCATCATATTTCCTCCAATTAAACGTTGAATAGGTCTCTTATTTTAAGAACCTTTCCGATAATAGTATGCAATGGGTGAGAAAGATAGGGTCAAAAAGAGAGATTTAAATTTATTTTTTTAAATAAATTAGGTCGATGCTACCAAGTAGCAATATGATTTTTAAAAAAATGAGATTATTCCGTTTTAAACATTTAGAGGAATAAACTTTGTAGCATCTTGCATGACAGCGGACTGGTTGATGCCTTCCCCAAACATTGCTGCAGGTCTCAGGTCGATGCTGATGTTTGCGCCTTGGTTCTTCTGAAGGCTGCTCACATCGGCGATATCCGCGGTGGTTTGATTCAATGCCTGAGCCAAACCTTCTTTTGACTTGGGATATGGCATCACTATCAAATACGGTCCCTGTCCGCTTTCCCGGGATAAGAAGTCGACCTCATAGCTGCTGTTGCTGACTGCCTGCAACAGGAACGATATGCGGTCTCCTTTTGCCTTGGCTGCACGCAATTTTTTGGAGACATCGAAGGCAAAGATCTCATCCCCGTCTGTGTTGGAACTTATCCCGGTCAGATCGTTCTTCTTCAAAATATCAGATGTCGGAATGTTAAGGAGCAGCCTCCTGTAATCAGATTCCTCATCCCACTGTGAGTCTATGGAAAACAGCGCCACCAGGGCAGGCTCGCTCCCCTGAGAAATTGTCCTCGCGTTCAGCACAAGGATGCCAATGTCGTTGTCGGAGATATTGATGCCAGAAATATCAAACTGTATCAATGGATCGCCCGGATAGCTGCTAACTTTAGAGCCATTGATTTCAGTGACATTGATCTCACAAAGAAGGATTTTTGTCTGGTTGTAGACGTCCCCGCCATCAGGACCGATGCTAACGTATACGTCCTGTGAGGCGGGAATTGCAGTCATTTCACAGTGCCCACTGCCGATGAGCATTATCGCCAGCAGCAGCAGAGCGATCAGTCTTTCAATCATAAGTCATCTCTCCACAAATTACTCCCTCAAGGCATGTGTACTCTAATACACATTAATATTTAAAATTATAGATTCGAATCCCACGAAACTAATTTTTCTACATGAAATCCGCAAGGCCAGTCTGTTTGGCCTTGTCGTTTTTGAAGAGCGATTCTACCTCTATCTTCAGCAGTTGCAATCTCTGCTTTGTATAGCTGCTCACGCCGTACTCCTCTGCCACCTTTATCGAGACGTCCAGGTATTTGCGAACGCTTCCCTCATGCACAGTTAGGATCAAGCGGCTATTGCACCTTGGACAGGTCTCTTTGAGAGGCGGTCGCCGGTACTTTGCGCCGCACTTCACGCACCTCACTTTTTGTTTTGAGAATGCGTGTAGATTTCCAATAAGGTCCGGCAGGAAGTGAGAGTTGATGACGCGCTCCGCTACATCCTGCTCATCCACAGCCCGGATCAAGCGCGCCAGCTCAAGCTGGGCATCCATCTTATCGATCATAGTCTCGAGTGTCTTGTAGGCACTGTTCTTCGGGCCTGCTGCAATGTCATCGGCATCATGGCTGAATTGGAAGCCCTCGTACTGAGCATCAGATCCCAGGCGCCTGGATACCAGATCGAACTTTGCCTCCAGGTCCTTGGGACTTGCACCCGACATCGTAGCCTCATAAAACTCCAGAGGATAGACAGGCGTCAGGTCTAGGTTGTGGGCCTCTTTGTCCACCTCGGCGGGGTTGAGGATGGTGGTCATGACAAGACATGCATCCATCTTGCCTCCACGCTTTTCAGGCAGATACGACATGGAGAAGTTCAAGAGCGCATCCATGAGCAACATCACACAGTCTTCGTCGCCGTCGCAGTTGCGGCGCTTTGCGGCATGGAAAAAGGGATGGCCAAATCCCGCTGAAGCTGTGCTATAGCCGATAAGCCGACAGAGGACGCCCGCTGAGGTGTGCGGTGCGAGGCCAACCATGAGGGTGCCGATCAGGTCTGCAGGGGTCGTGGCGTTGTAATAGGGCTGCAGGCCGTAGAACTTTACTAAAAGATCATCCACGAACTTGGCAACCCTGGTCAGGTACTCTCCTGCACCTTTGGCAAGTATAATGTCTTGTACCCTCAGCTCGCAGACCTGATCTGGCCTCTCCAGGGGTGCACCATGCATGTCCTCAGTGTAGCCGAGCTCTCTTAGCCTCTCAAGACTTGTTCCGATCTCGTCCGGTCGGAAATGGGTCAGCGGCAGATCGGTCAGATCGTATCTCACTGTGCCGTCCTTGAAGATATTCACTCCATGCTTGGCTCGAAGAATCCCTTTCTCCAGCGGCTCAGGCGTCTTGTCCCTGGATGACAGGCCCATGACGCCCTTCAAGGCATCTGGCTCCCGCTCACCAAGATTTTCCAGAGCCTGTTGGTAGAGCTTTTTGACGTCGATCTGCATTGCAAAGGCCGCTGTAGTCTTCTCACCACACCTGGGGCATTTTTCAGGGGCAGGGATATTGCAATTGGGACAGACCCTCCTCTTTTCGGTAAATCCGCCACACTCGCACCTGAAGGCAAAACCCTCCCGGCCACAGCTTTTGCACACTCTCCTCTCGATCTCAACATTTACAATCCCAGTTACATTTCCTGAGGAATGCTTTGCAGCTTCTATGATCGATCTAGACTTGCCGCCCTCCTCGCCCGTGGGAAAGAGAACGTGAGGCGGCGGGCGCATCATTCGCTTATCTGACTTCTCAGGCCTACCCATCCTGGCTCCAATGCGCGTGAGTGCCCTGGCACGGACAACAATGCCAGCCAGCTTGTTGACAGCCTCCAGAGTTGTTCCCTCAATCTTGTCCCAGCTCTTTTTCAGGCCTCCATTTCGGGACTCTATTCCCAGGCAAAGCAGGAGCGGAAGGGGATCTTCGACTATTACCTTCCCGTTCCTGACCTTATGCAGCACGAGCAAGGTTTCAAGAGGCTCCTTTGCAGCCAGGGGAAGCAGCAGCTCTCCCGATTCAAGAACACCTTCCAATGCGACAGTCGACGCAAGATCTTCGAAATCCTCCATGGAGAGGTCATGCCACAGATAAGTATGAGCCGGATGAAGAGGAACATTTAATTTTTTTGAAATTGCTATGGCCTCCTCTCCACTGATCTTCTCGCGCCCAGTTGGATCTCCGCCTGCCTGCCTCACCTCCTGTGCCCACCACTCGAAGGTGTAGGATGCAGGAGCAAGAGGCCGGTTGTTTTCCAGGAACTCACCGAAGCTGATGAGTATCTCTCCCAGGTCAAGGATCTTTGAGACGTGCGCCTTCAGAGCTGTATTTATGGATCGAGGATCTTTGCAGGTGGCAGGCAGCCATTCGAGGATGTCTTTTGGGGAATCGAACCGGACCACATCCCCGTTCAGCAGCCGAACAGTAGGACCTTCTATGGAGCTGACAGGAGCGACTGCTGCAGCCTTGCCCGGCTGCTCCACTTTGACCTGCGTTCCTGGAGCCATGAACTCGCCCAGCAAAAGCATGCTGGCAGGATTGAAACCTGCGGCAGCAAGCCCGGTGTTCCTGGCCCGACCGTAGCGCAGCCGAAAGCCTCCAGGCCTGGATGGATGCGAGAAGACTGGCCTTCCTGCTATCAGGTCGCGCAGAAACTTGGGACTTGAATCGCCGCCTTCTTTCTTGCCACTGGCAAGTGAATCCAGCCACTCCCAGCCTGAGATGCCTAGCTTTGAGACGTGCTTCTTGAGCTTGGGCCTTTTCAGCGCTATGCCCTCAGCGGAGACCAGGGCGATGCCTCCGCGCACTCGGTTGGTTTCGATCCTCGGAAGGTCGCGAAAACCAGAGACCTCTTCTTCTTCAGTAGGCTCGCCGTCGATGCAGATGGGGCAGTTCTTCACAATGGTTCTGATCTCATCGTCCGATGGAGAGTACTGCAGGCCTGCCACGCGCTTGTAAAGGCCGATCTCCTCCACATAGCGCTCCACCTCATCGGGCCTGGGTTTCCAGGGGGCAATCCCGACGCTCCGGCGCACATAATCGGCCACGAGAACTGACAGGGCCTGGGCAGTGCCACCCGCAGAGCGAATGGGCCCAGCGTAGTAGACCTTGAGATAGTCAGTTCCATCATCGTTCTTTCCCAGAGAGACGCGCGCGATGCCCTCTATTGGCGCAGCAACGACGCCCTCTGTGAGCAGAGCAACTGAGGTGCGGATGGCGTTCTCCACCGACTCGATCTTGGATGCGCCAGTTCCCAGGCGGCCTTCTGCAAAATCAATGCCTATAGCTAGAGCCGCTTCTTCGCGACTCAATCCATTTCTCTCCAGCTCTCTTATCCGGGCCGCAATTCCGGGAATGCCTATCAGCTTCTCAACTCGTTCGGCCAGGTCAACTGCCAGAGGTATCTCTACCTCGGTGGTAGGGTCCTTTCCCAAACCTCGCGCTGCTTGGGCTACTTCCATGGCTCTTTTGAGACCATGTTGTAGAAGCTCGAAATACTCAGAATTATTCAATTCTCACCTCAGAGACTATGATCTGTGCTCGGCAGCAGGAGACGACCCTGCGTGAATTTTCCTTTCAGCAATATCTCAAGACACCTGTTGCTTCGATCATATGCTCAAGGGGTATTGAATGGATCGGTCGTCGGGCCTTTTTGCAAGATTCCCAACTGGAGACCATGCTCAGCAACTTTGACCAATATATTATTAATCAACCCCTTATTTTCCAGTGAATTAATAGATCTATGGATGCTATTTGGTCCAAAAATATAAAGATTACTTTAAAACTATTATTTACTAAGTTAAAGACTTTCGATATCTAGAGAAGATTAGAGGATTTTTTTATGCTACCCTTCTCGTGGAGCGCCCCAGTCAAAGTGATTTCCTCCCTTGCGCCTATCTATAAACTGCAAGGCGCTTTTATGGAGACCAGGGTTAAAAAAACTTGCTGCGGCATCACAGGATGACATTGCCCGGGATCATCTTTTTTTTGGCGTTATCTTTTTTTGATCCGAGCATAAACCCCATGTGATGAATCTGCAATCTCTGGCGGCCGAGCTTCGCGGGTTTGTGGGAATCACTCGCAAGAAGCAGATAGGCGATCTTCTCCAGTTCTTTCCCATTGAATCCGAACGCATCATCGCCTCCTTTGGTGAGGATGCCGCGGTGATAGATGACGGCGACGAGGTCATCCTCCTGGCGGCTGATGGCATCTGGTCCAAGTTGATGCAGGCCGATCCGGAGTGGTCAGGCTACTGCTCAGTTCTGGTCAATGTGCATGATATCGCTGCTATGGGCGGCTGGCCGGTAGCAATGGTGGACGTCCTTTCTGTGGACGATCAGGAGGTTGGCAAAAGAGTTCTGCAGGGCATGAAGAAGGGAATTGAGAAGTTCAATGTGCCCATCATCGGCGGGCATCTGCACCCGGACACGCCCTACAGCGCCCTGGATGTCGCGATCCTCGGCAAAGCGAAAAAGGATGCTGTGATCTTGAGCAGCACCGCGCTGCCAGGCGAGGTGGTTGTAGCGGCTGCCGACATGGATGGCGCGCCTCATCCCAGGTTCTCCATCAACTTCGACTCAACCAGCTTCAAGGACCGAGAAACGCTGCTCTACCAGCTTGGGTCCATGCAGGAGCTTGGCGAGGCCGGCCTTGTAAAAGCAGGAAAAGACATCAGCAATCCAGGACTGCTGGGAACGCTCGCAATGTTGCTGGAGACGAGTGGAGTGGGTGCTGTCGTTGAGGTAGACAGAATACCAGTTCCAAAGAGCCTGGACCTGGAAAGCTGGCTGAAGATGTATCCCGGTATGGGGTTTGTGGTCAGCACAAAGCCTGAGAATGCCAGGCGAGTCTTGGAGGTCTTCAATAGACGCGGCCTCACGGCGGCGGTGATTGGAAGGGTGACGAGCGAGCGGAAGCTCGTCATTCGCTCAGGCAACGAAGAGGCTGATCTCTTCGATTTCGCTGTAGATTGCGTCACAGGAATACGGTAAGGTGGGTGCACCACATGGACAAAGGCTTTGTGCAATCTATGCAGGAGAAGGCCATGGCAAGGCACCCTCGCATAGGTATCGGCATCTGGAATTCAGATGCAAAGCTCATAGCATCGCTTCAATCGGCCACAAAGTATGCCGATCTTCTGCTGGTTGGCGAGCCGCGCTGTAAATGCGACCTGGACTTCGTCCCAACTGATGAGCCCTGGATGGAGCTGGTCCGGCTCTTGAAGGAGGGAAAGATAGAGGGCGCCGTAAGGGGCAACCTGCCAGCTGGCAGGACCATGAAATGCCTGTCCAGAATGTTTGACACAAAGGTAAAGCGGCTGGCTCTTCTTGAACTGTCTGGCTGGTCGTTCCTGCTGGGACCTGTGGGGATCGATGAGGGCGAGACTATCCAAGACAGGTTGGGCCTGGCGTTGGAGGGAGCTAAGTTCATGCAGCGATTTGGCATATCTCCAAAGGTCTCGGTGCTTTCTGGCGGCAGGATGGAGGACCTGGGGCGCTGCGAGCGCATTGATCGCAGCCTGGCTGAGGGCGAGCTGATCGCCGCCCGGGCACGGGAGGCGGGCTTGGATGCAAAACACAGGGGAATTTTGATTGAGGCATGCCGGGGAGACGACATCATCATTGCGCCCGAGGGAGTATCCGGGAACCTGATCTTCAGAACAACGCTGCTGTTGTGCGGCGCTGAGTCCTACGGCGCTCCGGTGCTGATGGAAAGGGTCTTCGTGGACTCCAGCCGGGCGCGAGGAAGCTTCGACGGACCGGTGATGCTTGCAAGCAGTATGGTGGATCTTTAGGAAGAAGAATTTGTAAAAATCATTTTCACCAGCAGATGGGAATCCAGACCCTCAGGTGAGATAAATCGCACGGTTTTTGGTACTCTAACCTCTTTGAGGGGTCTGCGAACCCCCCAATATTTTGAGAAGGTTCTTTTCTTTTTCATAATAGTATAAACTACTATTAAAGTTGTCTCTGGCGCTCAAAGCATAACTAATTTCATTGGTCTCATAGAATTTAGCCATATCCCAGAGATATTCTCGCAGATATTCCAGCGCTCGAATAGTATCATTATGGTAATCTGCATACTCTGGAGGTAGCTTGGCGGTCTTTATCGTCTCCAGCGTATGGGAGGCCAATATGAAGAGAGATGTGGTAGCAATCATTGCATCATTGCTACTGATATTTTTTTTTACGAACTCATCTAGAATATACGAAGAACTGTTAAGGTCCTCGTCATATTGGTTCAAAGCCTGAATTAGAATGCTCTTGTAAATGGTGCTATTGTTACTTTCGCTTGACCCTTCGGCCAGACCCATGATGCCAATTACTGCCGCAAATAACAAGAAGGTGTATAAGTAGCCTGACATGCATTTATCTCTTTTTTTCTAATTTCGCCAATTATAACTCAGACCTACAACTCGAACTAGTTAAGACCATTCCTCACGATTTCAAATCACTAGATATTGAATTTAACTTCTCGACGCTATATAATTTGAAACAATCATATATATTTCTTTTGACGACCATCGATGGCATTATGGGTTATTAGCAGTAATGAATATAAATTAATTTGATAGATGTTCTAAAATAAGTTCAAAGATTTAATAAATTTTTAATTAATATTTTTCGACATATCATGCAAACTTTAATTTGTCTAGCAAAAAAATCCCTCACGACTGCAAAACATATATATTACAAAAAAACCTATTATGGGCACTGAGAGATCACTTGGAAGCATTTGTCGGTTCCCAATGAATAAACCAAAACATACTACAGAGGCGGCGCAATTGAGGGCATGTTTTATATTGGCGCTTATAATCATGATGATTGCACCCCAGGTAGAGGCAACCAGAGAACAGACAAATATCACGTCTAGTCAGATTGCCCTGGATATGCTTACCAATAAAGATGCTGCCTTAAATGAGGATAGCCAGCTAATCGACCCATATAATACAAAAATGGCAGATTCTGACACTGAAGAGGGCAGCGGTTTTTGGCAAAGCAATACGGGGCGGAAAATCAATAAAAATTTAGAGATTTATATAAATGGTAAAGACGATCCTGTGGAAAAGCATAAACAAAGTATTAGAGGCGGTTATAAATCCTCTATAGGCGATAATATCGAACTGCTAAATAAGATAGAACCCATTTCCCTTGCAGATTCTCATGATTATCATGATATCGGTTCAAACCTGGGCCGTGTTTACAAATACAGTGCCAAAGAATATAATGCTAGAGAACCGGATATCTCAAAGACAACTCAAATAAGCAGATCTGTGACGGTCTCCAATAAAGATTCAAAAAAGAATTATATTTATGAGAATAAGGAAGCATTCGATTATAGTTTAGGGACTATAAGCCCGAATTTTACTTCAACTACCAACTCGAAAGTGAACTATGTTTATAAGAGCGATGAGACTTTCGATCGCATCTTAGGAACCAATCTGATCGCCAGTTCTAATGCATCTTCCAGTATTGACGGGAGAACGCATGAAGTGCACGAATTTGACGATTACAACTACAAACAAGATACCGATTGGGTCGATGCCTTTGATCGATCAAACAACATCAGATCTAATATAAACAACCAATACAAAAACCTCACAAAAACGGAGATATTCGACTCCTATGGAGGGCATAGCGAACTTGGACCTAAGAGCGATACGCTCAAAAACATAAACAATCTATTAGAGGAGAATTCTAAGAAACAAATGCAAGAAATCAATTACGTTAATTGGGATAAATTACAAAAAAGCAGCAAAAAAGGAAATGAAAAGAAGAACTTCGCTATCGTAATTGGCATTGATGAGTACAAAGACAGGAGGCCCCTGCGCACCAGTGTGAATGACGCCAACACCATGGCCGATTTGTTGAAGTCGCACGGGTACGAAGTCAGGATCTTGACAGACGAGACGCCCTGCCCGCCTACAAAGGACAATATCTTGAAAGTAGCTTTGGCAGAGATGAAACAGAAAAAGGATGAAGTGGATAACGCTTTGATCTATTTTTCCGGGCATGGATACCTGGATCGTGATGGAAATTATTATCTAATTCCCAAAGATGCAAATGGTGCCACATCCACATATATCAGCGAAGAAGAATTGAACCAATATATTAAAGATATTAAGAATTTAGCTATAATAATTGATGCATGCAATAGTGGTGCGCTCTTCGATGTCACTGCAGAAGGTCAATTGTTGTTGGCTTCATCCAAGACAAACGAGCCAAGCAATGAAGAGTGGCTGGGTTCTCTGAGCGTATTTACCCAAAATCTGTGCAAGGCTATAAATGAAGAAGCCAGGAAGGGGAGCAAGATAATCCTTCAAAACTGCTTTTATGAGGCGTATAAGAGCACGATCCAATGGTCCAACGGCCATTTGCTAAGCCAAACCCCCGTTCTTAATGATATGACCCCAAATAAGATATATTATCTGAACCAGTAGCATGCCAGTGATCCGTTTTTAAGTTAAGGCATTGAATTACGCATTACTGCCTCTTAATTGCATTTCCTAAGTTTTAATTAGACATAAGTAGATAACTGGGACAAATGTTCCCTCAGAATTCAACGAGTAATTTCGATGTAATTCTAGAGAGAATATTATGAAAATAGGGGGAAAGAATAGATATGAGAAAATTAAGATTGGTCATACCGATCCTTATATTAGGATTGATCTGCTCAGCATCCTTGGGTCTTAATCATAATAATCATAGACCTACAGCAAAGGGTAGTGCTGATGCATTCGCAAGTGCAAGCGCAATGAGCATGAAAAACTATGACCCATTCTCTGTAGCTTGGACTTCTACTTGGACATGGGAAGACGCAAAAATAGATCCCGTTTCCATCTCAGCTTCAACTGGGCAGTCATTCGCACTAATAGATAGTTTTGTATTGGCGGATGCGTACTCTAATGCATTTGCTTATGCTCAAGGACCAAACCTTGCTGTGACCAACACATACACAATCGATCATGCAATTGTTACGGATACCAGTGCTTATGCCACTGCTCAATCACATGCAGAGGGTTTTGCAAATTAATGATATGCTGATATCCAAAAAAGGTCAACTGTCAATGCTGGGCCAATCCTTAGGGGACAAACGTCATGACGATAGATAAGATTGGAAAGTACTGTGAGAGGATAGTTATATGATATTAGTTTTATCTCTTCTAATTTAGTATTCTTGTAGATTTATTAAATTAGACTTGGAAAGATCCACCATCTTTGATGAGAAATTTAGCGAGCACCAATGAGTTTCGCTTCAAAGATGATAGAACATGGGGGAAAGAATAGATGACGAAGATATTGGCTGCCTTGTTGGTCACGCTGCTACTGAGTAGTATCGCAGTAGCTAGCGCAGGAAACATTAAAACAAATGTTGGCACCTTCACGTATACCAATGTGTATTTTAAATCTCCTGAGTTGAATAGAGATATTGGTGGAGGGTATACAGTTTCCACCGGCGCGTCAGGAGACGACAATACAGTTCTTGATTTTAAAACTGAAGCAAACTTCAATTTTGTTGATGGCCGGTCTGTTTCAATAAATACAGGCGTATTGACTTCCGCTTCTGGAGCTAAATCGTTTGGCATGGTCGCTGCATTAACACAAACCTACCCGACTGCGAATGGCTATAGAGTTTCACAGTTCAGAACTCATTCCAGCACATTCACACCATACTTATTTGCAATTCAGCAGCTATCCGGTGGCGAACTGTCAAGCAAAAACGCGGGCGGCTACAACATGAATACTGTAGCAATTGGTGAAAAAACATATGATTTTGGAGCTGCAAGTACGCTAACTGGAGACTCGCTATCGGATATTGTTTATGATCCATCCATCTCAGATATATCGGGCTTTGGATGGGAGAATGGATTCGATTATATAGACTCGATCAACGAATGCGGTTTGGAGTACACAGGTACTCTTAGTACCAATTCAGTTCTGCTGGTAGGTTAAAGAATAAATGTATTGTAAGAGGGGAGGTTGGGTAGCAATGATATTAAAAGCAAAATCATTGAGGAAGATTACAGCTATTTGCGTAATTCTAATCTCAATCTTGGCATTATCAGCCGATGCCACGGTCAGCGTTAGCATTACACTATTCAATTCGGAGACAACTGCCCATGAGAATATCGGCGTTGATAATGCCAAATATGAATCTTCTGCAGTACTGCTACCGTACACTGGATTTGCAGAATTTCCATATGGCATTCACTCCGATGGCGCTGGCAGTTCAACCAGTTCTAGTGGCAAGTTCTCCCATTCAGTAGTTGCAGCCAAGTCAAGAGGCGATAAAAAGAATGTGGATGTATCCGTTGAAACGCAATCCGGATTGTTTAAATGGTCCAAAACGCTAGATGCATCCAATGACGTGTCCATGGGAATAGGCGCTACTACACAAATATCAAGTGGCACCATTGACGCATCGTATTCCAATTCCAATTCCGCAGAACAAAAGCGTGTGTCAACGAAAAATGCGGGATATCAGGACAAATCACACATCACACCTGATTCTATAACGTCTGAGGGATTGGGCTCATCCGTGGATGAAACCGGAAATGGATTTTATTCCAATATAGAAGTTCGAAACTTAGAAAAGACAGTAAAGATAGAATCATTAGTAGATGAAAAAGACACCAATGCAGAGAGCGCAGACAACAAATGGTACGACGGTGTAAGACTGGATTCGAGTGGCAGCAGCATGGTAGGATCGTTGAGCATTCTATCAAATGACAAGTGCAAATTATTGCCAATGGTTGGTTTATCAGATGCAGGGACGATCGTAGCCGGGATGAGCTTTACCCCATATTACACAAATACAGGTAATAATATTTTTGAGGTTAGAACTGTTCCAGTGGACTACTCATTCATGTCATTCATAACAGTGCCAAAGCCAAGTTTGCAGCCCGCAAATATAAAGACGTTAGAGAGTGCTACACTGTCTATGATCGCAAAGTGGCGATAGAGACTGTTTTGCGAAGGACAGAGCCGCAAGTCCCACCGCTCGAGATAGGGACGAGTGCCTCATCCTTTGCCTGATTGCTACTTTTGCCCCCGTGTTCAATTTATTTTGCAGGCAGCATCTCGCAAATGAACCGGCAAGGATCAGCCCGGATTTTAGTCCTGCAGGGAGACCTCACCAGCCTCTTTGGGAGTGTATCCCTTGTGAACGATTGCGCAGAGCTTTCTGACCAGAAGCGTGGGGTTTTCTGCCTGGAAGACATTGCGCCCGAAAGCCACTCCTGCGCCGCCAACCTGGATGGAGTCATAGACCATCTGCAGCAGCTCCTTTTCTGTGTCCATCTTGGGGCCACCTGCGATCACAACTGGCACGTTGCAGCCCTTCACGACTTCCCGGAAGGTCTCTGGAGAGCCCGTATAGTTGGTCTTGACGATATCCGCACCAAGCTCTGAACCGATGCGCGCTGCAAGCTTCACATATTCCACGCCGTGCTCTGACCTGACCTTTGGTCCGCGAGGATACATCATGGCGATGAGCGGCATGCCCCAGAGGTCGCATGTGCGAGCAGTCCGTCCCAGGTCATGCAGCATCTCAGCTTCATCTTCAGCCCCAACATTGACGTGGATGCTCACAGCATCCGCACCGATTCTGATGGCGTCCTCGACCGTCGTCACGAGAACCTTGTGGTTGGGGTCAGGACCCAGGGAGCTGGATGCAGAGAGGTGAACTATCAGGCCTATGTCCCTTCCATAGCCCCGGTGGCCGTGCAATGGCAGGCCCATGTGTCCCAGCACTGCATTCGCGCCGCCCTCGGCCACCATATCCACTGTGGCAGGCATATCGATCAACCCAGAAATTGGGCCGACGGATATTCCGTGATCCATCGGTACTATAACAGTTCTGCGAGTTTTGCGATCCAGAATGCGTTCCAGTCTGATCGCTTTTCCGATCGTGCTCATGGGCAGAAGCATGTAAAGACTGAAATTAAAGATGATGGTCGTTTCATGAAGCGACTTTGCAGAAGAAAATAAGGTTGCAATTCATGATATGCTCACTACGGTTTCTGGTTTTGCTGGCTGCGTCTTCTCCTGGTCCAAATAGAGCAGCGTGGCCAGGGCATAGATGTAGGGCAGCGAGATCAAGCATAAAAGAGGTCCTATGCCTGGAATCGCCTGAAGTACAATGCTTATGAGCATGGAAGCAATGATAATTATGATCGAGTCTGAGAGATTGCTCCTAAAGAATCCCCAGCTCGTCTTGATGGCATCAATGCCGGACCTTCCGTCAATCATCACAGCCTGGGCCACGAAGTACAATGCAAAGCTCAAGATTATGCCCGGGATGACAAGCATCAGGTATCCTGCTGCGGTGATTATTCCGGCCAGAATGGACGATAGAATGAGTGGCTGCATCCTGCCCTTTGAGGTCTCCCAGGCGTAATTAAGGTCTACTTTTTTGCCCGAAGATGCCTCTTTGATCATCTCTATGGTCAACCCTTCTGCAACTAAGAATAAGACTATTAATAGTACTATAAACAGCAAGAGCCCGCCCACTGCTGAGAAGGCAATGATTCCATCCCAGTCGCCAATGACCGCAGCAAGCCCCAGGAAACCGGCGAAGAATGCAATGCCAAATATTAGTGCGGCAATGGGTAGCAACGATGGAACGATCATTATGGGGTTCTTCCTGTAGATCTCAAGGGCTTCGGAGAATATCTCTCCCAGCATTCTTTTGCCTTCCCTGCCAACCCGTTCGCCCTCTCTGGCTAGTGCCAGAACCTCAGCATCGCGCTTATGAGGATTTGAGTCAGAGTCCATTGTAGAACAGCGCCCTTCATCTGAACTTTTTTTCGATTATGCTCTCCTCGGAATCTATATTAAATTTTGGTAAATCAGCCCGAGATCTCAGGGCATTTGATCTGCCTTTTTAAGATTGGCATTCGACCGTCTGATTTAATACATTTAAAGGCTATGCATTCTGGGGGATCATATGAAGTGGTCAGCTCAACTATTTGGCATCATATTTATTGTCGTTCTCTGTGCAGAGGCAGCGGCTGAGAGTCCGACCTTGACCGTCGAAGGCATCGGGACCACGACTGTCCCTGCAGATACAGTAAGCATTTCCATCTCTGTGACGAGCAGCAATGATAATATGACGGCCGCCCAATTCGAGGCATCCAGTAAGATGAGCAACGTAATCGATGCTCTGAAAGCCATTGGTGTCAAAGATGATGAAATAATGCAAGGTCAGTCAACTGGAGTTACGAGTTACCAGTCCACCAGCAAGGTATGCAAGGTGGTAAACAATACCACAGTATGCGAGAACAGTACCTTTGAGGCATCCTCACTTGAGAGGTCTGCAGTCGTCCGGCTCAAGACCACCGATCAGTCCAGGATAAACGAGGTTTTGAACGCAGCGAGGTTGGCAGGAGCCAAGGCTTACATGGCCGGATACGGCCTTGGCGATGCCAGCAAAGCGGTAGACGATGCCCGACAGAAGGCTGTGGCGAATGCCAAAGAGAATGCCCAACGAATGGCATTGGCAGCTGGAGCGCGCTTGGGAAAGGTGCTGAGCATCTCTGCATATGGATTGCCCGACGTAAAGATGGCAGATTCCTACAGCACAAGCCAGACAGGAATGGTGGATGTGACATCCTACGTGATAGTTACATATGAGATCGTAACCTGAAGAAGACCAAAAGATGGGCAGTTACAGTTCAAATCCAGGTTCCATGGAAACGTCCTTCAAGAGCCTTTCAGCCGCGTCTATTTGCTGCTCGCTACCATCGATGGCCAGCCACACAGATCCCTCTGCCCCGCAAACGCCGCCCGCTGCCGCCAGGTTGGCCTTTGCGCCAGTCAGTGTTGAGATCGCTTCGATCTCTGTAAAGACCTGTCCAGGCACCGGAAAGATTCGGGGGCCAGAGTTCCCTGGAGCGTTCAGCCGCACTGCCAGATCCATCAGATCGCCAAAAACACGCTTCTCCAGGCCTACTGGCAATACCAGTCGCGCACGTCGTCCCAGAACACCCTGCATTGCTGCAAGGATGGTTCCACCTCTGGGATGGCCGACAAGCACAGCCGCAGCTCGTCGCTCCATGTCCAGGGCATTGGCTCCTTTTAAGATGACGTCTCCCTCTGCCAGATCATCAATCACGTCAAAGATGGTTCTGCCCCGCTTCCAGACTCCGCCGTCGATTATCACATCCCCGGAAAAGCCGCTCTCATCAGGCAGCCTCCCATCTGCAGTCGTCTCTCGCCAGGGCGGCAAAGCGATGCCGCGAAAGAAACTCTTGCGCGAGAAGCCCTCTGCTTGACCGATGCTCTTCAGGATCTCCTCGGCCACATATCCGTTAGTTGTCCCGGCGATGATTGCTACAGTCCCAGACGAAAGAGCCGATCGGATGGCTGGATGAGCGGCCAGCGCCCTCCCTATGAGGCGCTTTCCCGCAGCAGGCGAAAGAAGGTACAATCTCATAAAATCCCGTGATTCGTTCAATCGAATGGAAAAGATCTTTTCGCTCGAATCACGATAAGGCCAAAGGATGGAATCGATGGCAAAAAAGATGATCGGAGAGGGAGAAATTAAGATGCAGCAGGATGTTTTGGTGACAATAAGACAGGAGCTCGTGCAAAACATAGATGAGAAGACCAGGGATGGCGCACAACGCTTCTTCAAGGAGCACGTCAAATCTCACGGAGTAAAGGCTGCCCAGGTCAAGAAAATCGCGGCAAAATACTTTCGGCTGATAAACGAGAATGATAAACAGGAAATATTCTCATTGTGCGAAAAACTTCTGGAGACAAACTACAACGAAGAGGCGTTCATAGCCTTTGAATGGTCATACTTGATCCAAAAGAGATACGAACCTGCTGACTTTTATGTCTTTGAGAGATGGATCTTAGAGTACGTCGACAACTGGGCGAAATGCGACACGCTCTGCAACCACACCATCGGCAGCTTCCTTGAGATGTATCCGGAGTTCTTAAATAAGCTAAAAGACTGGGCGCGCTCGGAGAACCGCTGGATGCGAAGGGCTTCGGCTGTGAGTTTGATACTTCATGCCAGAAGAGGGTCTTTCCTGGAAGATGTGCTGGAGATCTCGGAGATTCTGCTACAGGACAGGGATGACCTTGTGCAGAAAGGCTACGGCTGGATGCTTAAAGAGGCGAGCAAGAAACACCAGCAAGAGATCTTCGAGTACATAATGAATAGAAAGGAGAAGATGCCCAGGACAGCACTGCGCTACGCACTTGAGAAGATGCCGCCGGAGATGAGAAAGAGAGCGATGCAAAGATAAAATGAGGTGCACAGAATTTCAATTTTCAGTGGGGCATGATGGGAGATCAATCAGATAGATATGGAGAGAATATTGCGAAGCTGATAGACAGCCAGGTGACCGGCAAGGAGTTTGAATTTGACCAAATCCTGTTGATGCCCACGGCAAAAGGTTATCGTGCCCTTGTGGAGCAGGCAGAGAAGGAAATTTCTCCGCGAATCATGAATTACTTGAAGAGCAGATGGTCAAAGGGAACAATAGAGAACCTATCCTCATTTGCCATGGCCGCGGCGGTGTATTCGCGGAGCATATCCGACCCTCCTTATGAAATCGACGTCGGAGTGGTGCTTCTCAAAACAGTGGCCTTCTGCAATTTGAGATGCACCAATAGAGACGAAACGGGTGGAGGATGCAGGATCGCCAGGAACATGAATGAGCATCATCTGCCCCGTTGCATTAAACTGCCGCGAGACATCACGATAATTTGGGATTGCATCAAGATATACATTGCCACAGGCAGAGCTGTCAGCGCAAAGGAGGCCCTGAGCGCTTGCGATGCCAGGAAAATACATGAGGCCATGATGGTTAAGGTCGATATTGGTCATGATTTTTATCCGGCTGCATCTTGCTGAAGATTACCGTTTCAATTTATTCACCGGGCTGTCATGCGACCCTTGTTCTGCTGCCGCGAGCAGGTCCTCATCGATGTACCGGCCGCAGTGCGGGCAGACAAAATGATCTTTGGCCGAGATAGGCTCGCACTTTCTTCTGGCCAGCACCTCGGTAAAGCCGGATGCCAGAACGCCTGTAGGCAAAGCAAAGAGGCCGATTCCCAATATCACTACTATCGAGCCTATGAACTTTCCCCAGGGCGTTATGGGATAGACATCTCCGTAGCCCACAGTGGCCAAAGTCACTATGCCCCACCACATTGCTGCAGGAATGCTCGAGAAGGCTTCAGGTTGTGCATCGTGCTCTGCATTGTACATCAGGCTGGAGGAGATCACAAGCAATATCAGGATGGCGAAGAACATCAGAATCAGCTCTTCCTTCTTGAGCCGGAGCACTTCCACGAAGGTTTGTATGGACTGAGAGTAGCGTGCAAGCTTCAGCACTCGAAAGAGCCGGAAGAGCCTCAGAGCTCGCACGAATCTCAAATCAGTTGAGGCGACTGGCAGGTAAAAGGGAAGCACCGCCAGTAGGTCGATTATGGACAGGGGAGTTGCCATAAAACGCAGCCTGCCAAAGATGGGATCTTTGAAGTTAGGATCTACAGTGCAGCTCCAGACACGCAAAATATATTCAACAGTGAAAACAGACACTGAAAAGACTTCAAAGGCGTGAAATAAGAGTGAGTAGCGAGCGTATATACAATCAACCGTCTCCAGAACCACTGCTATGACATTCAACACTATGAGGCCCATTATGAACGGGTCAAAGTACCTGCTGTCCTCGTCTCCTGGCTCAAGAATGCCATAGATGCGGGCCTTAAGGTCTCGATTCATATCTGAGGGCCTATGATTGCGTTTTTGGATATAAAGCATTCTTCTTCCCAAATCACTGTCCAATCCCATTGTCACCTTAATATACGTTGAACTGCCTTTTTTTGTCATGCGTGCAGCCTGCATCCAGCAACGTGTCGAGCCATGCCGTCTTGAAAACAACCTGGCACGAGCGCTGGAAATGGCAGGCATGGCCCTGGCCGAAGGCGCAAAGATCCTAGTGTTTCCTGAGCTTTTCTTGACGGGCTTTTGCTACGAGCCATCTTTGCAGACAATCGCGGATGATATTTTGCCCAACCCGACTCTTGATCCCTTCCGAGCCCTGGCGCAGGAGCATGAGTGCCTGATCATCGGTTCCCTGAGAAGCGGATGCCAGAATCTCGGATTTTGCCTGGATTCCGAGGGCCTGGAGCTGCGCTCTAAGATCCATATCTTCGGTCCAGAAAAGGAGCACTTCCAGGGAGGCAATTTCATCTCGCCTGTGCCTACAAAGTGGGGTATGGTAGGCTTGCAGATCTGCTACGATCTTCGCTTTCCTGAGGTCGCGCGCTCGCTCGCGCTGCAGGGCGCGGATTTCCTGGTCACAATAGCTCAGTTTCCGGCGCTACGGCGCCATCAGTGGCGTGCACTCTGCCTTGCGCGAGCAATTGAGAACCAGATGCCACACCTGGCCTGCAACTGGGCCCAAGGTGGTAGCTCTTTGATCATCAATGCCATGGGCGAAATTCTGGAAGAAGCAGAATCAGGCGAGGCTTTGATATATGGCGATGTGAATTTAGCAGAAAGAGATCATGCTCGCCACGAGATTCCCTGTTTTTCCGACCGGCGACCTGAGATTTACTGAGGCGATTTTATGAACGCCTTGACCCGAAATTTTCTGATCTCGAAGTTCAGAGAGTATTACATCGAATCCTCCCTAGATCTCCCGCCGAACTTTGAGTCCCGCGAATGGGGGTTCCTGTTCTTCGATGAATCGGGCATGCGCCGCCACAAATCCTACCTCAACCGTGGCGAATTGGCGGACTATGTGCGCAGCATGGTGCCGCGGCACATCTATCATTCAGCCGCCTACTACCAGAGGCCAGGCGCACCGACCATGAAAGAGAAACTCTGGCAGGGCGCTGACCTCATATTTGATCTAGATGCTGATCATCTGCGCAAGGCCCCCAGCTCATACGGCGAGATGCTCGCTCGGGTAAAAAAGGAGACCCAAAAGCTCCTGGCCTTTCTCTTGTCTGACTTCGGATTTTCTGAGAGCAAAATCACCGTTGTATTCTCTGGGGGGCGAGGCTACCACATCCATGTCCGCGACCCTAGAATCTTTGCGCTTGGAAGCGATGAGCGCCGGGAGATCGTGGATTATCTCACAGGTCGCGGATTAAGCATCGATCGGTTCATCTACGAAGTAAGAGTTGGCGGTGATTATGGAGTTAAGAGTGCCACCAAGATGACCTTTCCAAAAGAAGGATCCCCTGGCTGGGGCAACAGGATTAACCGTTCCGTATCATCTTTCGTTACCAAAATAAGGAGCTTGGATAAAGAAGAAGCATTGGATTTCCTTTCTCAAACCAAGGGACTAGGCCCAAAGAAGGCATCGGATTTTTACCAAAGCCTCCTTGATGATCGAGTCATTGAAGAAATACAAAAGGGAAACTTGGATTTTCTCAAGCACAGCTCAGCAGTGTGGGGAAGCCTCCTTGGCGAATACCTGGAACGAGAAAAAGTCAATGCAGTCATAAGCATAGAAGAAGAGCGCGGTGAGACGGACGAGCCCGTCACAGCTGATGTGCGCAGGCTTATTCGATGTCCTGGCAGCCTGCACGGCGGCACTGGTTTTCGAGTGACACCCTTAACACTTTCAGACCTCGAAGACTTCGACCCACTAGAAGACGCCGTGGTCTTTGGGGATGATCCCGTGCCCTTGGAGATGCTAAAGCCCTTCAGCACACAGATGCGTGGTGAGAGCTTTCGCCTGGCAGATGGCCCGGCAGAGGTGCCAATGCATGCAGCGGTCTTCCTCATGGCAAGGGGCGTGGCCGAAGCTCGGGCAAAGTTTTTGAGCAGTGATAAATCTATATAGTTCGGATCTCAGATAACGAGTTCGCAATAAAAGGCAGCGGCGGGTTGTAAAGATGGATCTGGCCAATACGCTTCGAGAGGAGCGGAAGACCGCGGAGCTCTTGCATCTGGATAAGAACTTTTACCAGCAGGTTGGAAATTATCTCGCAGGCCTAGAGCAGGAGCTCTCTCGCCTGGATGACCCTTTTAGCGTAGAGGCCCAGATTTTGCAAGATGCCCTCAAGAGCGAGAAGAACAGCGTGAACAAGCTCATCGACCAGAGGGTGAAGAAGATAGTTCGCAGAGCGCTTCGAAACGCTCGCTCAGCATCCAGGGAAGACGCAGTTGCAGATATGACCCGGGAAGAGGAGGAGATCTACCGTCAGGTGTTATCTGCACTTGCCCGAGGTCGGGAGGCCATCCTTGCTCATGTGGCTCACACCGAAAGGCCTTTAACGGGCAAGAAAGATATATCGTGGGACTACGAGGTTGTTAGGTTGCTGGATAGTGTTCCAATGTTTGTGGGAGTAGATGGGAGGAATTATCTCCTCTCCAAGGACGATGTGGCCGTTCTCCCGGCAGTTCACGCCAGAAATCTGCGCAACAAGAATCTAGCGTCTGAAGTGAAACAAGAGAGATGATGATAAGTGAAGATGCCAAAAAAACTTAATGCTTACTGTCCGTTTTGCAAAAAGCATACCGCTCAAACGGTTGAGCGGGTGAGAAAGGGCAGGGAATCGTCCCTGACCCATATTCGAAGGCAGCGGTATTTCCGGGCCAATGGAATTGGAAATCAGGGCAAATTTTCCAAGGTTCCAGGTGGCGATAAACCCACCAAGAGATTGAACCTCAGGTACCGATGTGCAGTATGCAAGAAGGCCCACAACCGTCCGGGTTTCAGAGCAGGCAAGTTCGATCTTGTGGAGGGATAAGTCTGCCATCCAAGTTCGTCAAGGTGAAGTGCAACGACTGCGAGAATGAGCAGGTGATCTTCGCCCATGCTTCTACGGTCGTAAAATGCCTGGTCTGCGGGCGAACGCTTGCAGAGCCGACAGGCGGCAAGGCTGAGATCAAGACCCAAGTAGTAGAAGTGCTAGAGTGATCGTCGATGCAACGTGAGGGCTGGCCAGAGCCCGGGTCCCTGGTGGTCTGCACCGTAACTCAGGTCGTGGACTTCGGCGCCTTCGTCTCCTTGGACGAGTATTCCGGCAAGCAGGGCTTGATCCACATCTCTGAAGTGGCCAGCGGATGGATCAAATACATTCGCGACCACGTGAGAGAAGGACAAAAGATAGTCTGCAAAGTCCTGAATGTCGATACCTCTCGCCACCACATAGATCTTTCTCTTAAAGATGTGAATGAGCATCAGCGCAGAGAGAAGATTCAGGAGTGGAAGGCCGACCAGAAGGCATGGAAATGGCTGGAGATGGCCTATAAAGACCGGCCCGATGATGTTAAGCGCGTGGCTGATGCCCTGGTGGCAGCTTACGACAGCCTCTATTTGGCCATGGAAGAGACAGCTCTTGGCGGTGTAGACGCCCTTAAGGATGCTGGCCTTTCCGATGAGGACATAAAGATCCTGGAAAACCTCTCCAGAGATAACGTCAAAATACCCTCAGTTGAAATCAGCGGCTATGTGGATATCACATCCCCTGCTCCTGACGGCGTTGAGGTCATCCGCAAAGCCCTCAAGCAAGCCAAGCGCTCGAAAGACAAGGATGCAACGATTACCATCACCTACATAGGCGCGCCACGTTATCGCATTCACGTTACTGCACCTGATTACAAGCACGCTGAGTCTGTTCTCAAGAAGTCCGCTCAGAGTGTAGTCAAGTACATCGAGCAGCACGGCGGAGAAGGCACCTTCCTTAGAGAGGCATGAGATCCAAGATCATGAGGTGTACGGCCTGCTACCGCTACACCCTGAAGGATGCCTGCCCTGTCTGTGGCGCTTCTACTATCCCTACAAAGCCAGCCAAGTTCTCTCCGGACGACCCCTATGGAAGATACAGGAGAGCACTGACCGAGGAGGCTAAATGAAGGAGACCCTTGTTCACCGCATAAAAGATGTGACACTGAAGGACCCGATTCTAGTAGAAGGGCTGCCTGGCGTTGGCCACGTAGGGAAACTGGTGGCCGATCACATGGTAGAAGAGTTGAAGGCCGAGAAGATCATAGAGATTTACTCACCTCACTTTCCGCCCCAGGTCATGGTAAGAGAAGATGGCACCATCAAACAGGTCAGGAACGAGATCTATGCCTATCATGGAAAGGGGAATGAGTCAGACCTTCTCATCCTGATCGGGGATTACCAGAGTGCCACCAATGAGGGGCACTACGAGCTCACAGGCATCTTCCTGGATATTGCCCAGAGCTTCAATGTATCGCGCATCTATGCTTTGGGTGGCTATGGCACTGGACAATTCGTCGACAAGCCCGCTGTCATGGGAGCTGCCACGAGGATCGAGCTGGTCGAAGAGATGAAGCAGCATGAGGTGATCTTCCACGAGAACGAACCTGGCGGTGGCATCATCGGAGTCTCTGGCCTCCTGCTGGGGCTTGGCGCCTTGCGGGGCATAGACGCAGTTTGCCTGATGGGCGTGACCAGCGGCTATCTAGTGGATCCCAAGGCTGCTCAGGAGGTTTTGAGGATCCTCTCACATATCCTTGGGATAGAAGTTAGCATGCATGCCCTGGAGGAGCGCGCAAAGGAGATGGAGAAGATAATCGGCAAGCTTCAGGAGATGGAGAGGGCCCAGGCGCCCTATGAGGCTGGTGGAGATGAAGATCTCAGATACATCGGATAGTCTCCTGGATTATGCATATCGGCTCCTCTCGTTGGCTGAGCGCGAGGGCGCACAAGAGGCCGAAGTCTTTGGCATTCAGGGACATTCTGTGGATGTAGACCTGCGAAAGAATTCTGTGGAGCTGGCCAGCGAGAGCTTTCACTGTGGCCTTGGCCTGCGGGCGGTCGTGTTGGGATCTGTAGGCTTTTCCAGTACCAGCAATATGGAGCTTTTGCCATTGGTGGCCAGAAGTGCAGTCAAGTCCGCAAGGGCACGGGGATCCGATGATGCATGGCGCTCTCTGCCTCATCCTGAGAAGATCGTTCAGCCGACTGGCATTTATGATGCTCGAATGGAGCGGATTGGGCCTGAAGAGTGTCTCGACCTGGCCATGAGCCTTCAGCGAGGCTGTGCAGAGGTCAAAGGAGCTGAACCAGTATCAGGCAGTGTAGGCTGCGTTTTTGGAACGGACTATGTGGTCAACTCTCTTGGAATTGAACTCCAGGAGACTTCGACGATGATGCACGCATCCATGGAGACCATTGCCAGAGCTGGGGATGTGGCCACTGGCAGTGAGTTTCAAAACTCCAGAGCGCTCCAGCCATCTTTGGAAGATGTGGGCAGGGCAGCTGCCGAGATGGCCAAGGCCTCTTTAGGCGGGACGAAGGGCGAGAGCGGAAATTTCGATGTGCTTTTGAAGCCCATAGCCGTCGCGGAGCTATTGGAGGCCACACTGCTGCCTGCAATATACGCGGATAGTGTGCAGAAAGGCAGATCATCCCTGAGAGGGCGCGTGGGCGAAAAGATCGCCTCTGAGAGCCTTCAGATAACAGACGATGGCTTGCTCTCGGGAGGGCTTGATTCCTCATCTTTTGATGGCGAAGGCGTGCCTTCTCAGAGGAACGTCCTGGTCGAAGATGGCATTTTGCTGGGCTTCCTATACGACAGCTACACCGCTGGAAAAGATGGCGTCAAGTCAACAGGCAACGCTGTGCGCTCCGGGTACTCAGATGTTCCACGCGTGGGCATACGAAATACTATTATGAGCTCTCCTGATGCCCATGACCTTTTCGCGGAGGCTGAAGGATACCTGGTAAATGGTCTCATCGGTGCTCATACCGCTAATCCAATATCTGGCGACTTCTCTGTCGAAGCGAGAAACGTTTTTTACATAGCGCCTGGCGAGGATCCAAAGCCCATACGATCCTTGATGCTCGCCGGTAATATCTTTGAGATTCTGTTGGATATCGAGCTTGGCACTGATGTGCGTTCTGTTGGATCCATAGTCACGCCGACTGCAAAGGTCAGGATGAATGTTATAGGCAGCTAAGGAGGTTTTATGATCATCGGAGGGCCTGCCTCCCAGCTTTTAGCTGGAAGGGTTGCGGCCATTTTAGGACAAGAGCTGGCTCTTTGCGATTACAAGACATTTCCTGATGGAGAATCCTACACACAGGTTGTAACGCCGCTGGACGACGAGGTAGCGATAATCCAATCCACGCCCACAGATCAAGACCTCGTTTTTCTGCTGCAGCTCCTGGATGTATGTCAGGGAAAGGAGATCTCACTTGTCATACCATACTTCGGCTATGCTCGCCAGGACAAGATCTTCAAGCCCGGCGAGCCCATGACTGCCAGGGCGGTGGCCACTGCACTCAATCCCTTCCTCGAGAATGGACGGGTCTATCTGGTGAATATCCATGCCACGTCCATCATCTCGCATTTCCGGTGCCAGGCCCAGAATTTGGACGCCACACCACTCCTGGCAGACGGGATCAGCTCGATGGGCCTGAAGGATGCAGTGGTCATATCTCCAGACAAAGGTGCAGTGGCCATGGCCAAGGCTGCAGCCTCGCGCCTTGGGGTGCAATGCGATTACCTGCAAAAGACAAGGCTCTCAGGCACAGAGGTCTCAATGGCGCCAGTGGAGCTGGAGGTTGTGGGCAGGGACGTGGTCATCTTCGACGACATGATCGCAACCGGCGGGACAATGGCCATGGCCATCTCGCTGCTGCGCCAGCAGGGGGCAAGATCAGTTTACCTGGCAGCAGTCCATCCAGTATTGACTGGATCGGCAGTGCTAAAGCTCTACCGATCGGGTGTCAAGGCGGTGCTGGCTACGGACACTCTGGACAAGGGTGTGAGCACAGTCTCAGTTGCGCCACTGATCGCTGAGGCGCTGAAGGCTTAAACGAGGCATTATTTCCCAAAGAAATATCCCCTTGCAAGGCGGAGCTTATTTATGAGCTGCCACAAAAGGATTGAAGCACTCATTTAAGGCGTCTTGCATGTCCGGCAACACATTTGGCACGATATTTCGAATTACCACATGGGGAGAGTCGCACGGGCGCGCCGTTGGGGTCGTCGTGGACGGCTGCCCAGCGGGCCTCGAACTGGCTGCAGAGGACATCCAGAGGGAGCTTGACCGTCGCCGTCCAGGCCAGAGCAGGGCATCCACGCAACGCATGGAAGAGGACCGCGTGGAGGTTTTATCGGGAATCTTCGAGGGGCGGACCACAGGAATGCCCATCTCAATGGTCGTTTGGAACAAGGATGCAAATTCCAGCGCCTACGATGCCCTGCGAAACAAGCCCCGGCCTGGACATGCAGATTATTCTTACCAGATGAAATTTGGCCTCAGAGACCATCGAGGCGGAGGCCGCGCTTCTGCGCGCGAGACCGTCGGTCGCGTGGCTGCAGGCGCAGTTGCCAAGAAGCTCCTCTGTCGGGAGGGAATCGTGGTCGCTGGCTACGTGGCGGAGCTTGGCGGGATAGGGGCAAAGATCGTTTCTTCTGATTGGGATGAACTTAAGGCCGCCGCCGAGTCCAATCCAGTTCGCTGTCCTGACCTTGTCGCTGCCCAAAAGATGCTCCTGCTCTTAGACCAAGTTCGAGCTGAGGGCGACAGCCTGGGAGGAATAGTGGTGATATCTGCCAGAGGGGTGCCAGCAGGCCTGGGCGAGCCGGTCTTCGACAAGCTTGATGCGGACCTTGCCAAGGCGTTGATGAGCATCGGCGCTGTGAAGGCTGTGGAGATCGGTGCAGGCCTTGAGAGCGCAAGATTGCGCGGCAGCGCGATGAACGATCCGCTGATACAAAGAGATGGCAAGGTTGGGTTTGAAAGCAACAACGCCGGCGGCATTCTGGGTGGCATCTCCTCGGGGGAGACCATCCTCTGCAGGATTGCTGTGAAGCCGACGCCCTCCATCGCGAAACGGCAGCGCACAGTCGACCTTTTATCGGGCGAAGAGTCTGAGATCGAGATTCAAGGAAGGCATGATCCCGCAATTCCTCCCAGAATTGTGCCTGTGGCAGAGGCCATGGTTGCCCTTGTGCTGGCAGATCATCTCCTGAGAAACAAGGCTGCGCGCGTCAAGTCCGGCTGAGCCTTTCCAAAAAAATGCTGCAGGCTCGATCATGAGTTCTTGAGGTCCTCATCACCGAAGAGGAAGATCTCTTCGATGCTGGCCTGTAATGCTCTTGAGATCCTGTAGGCCAGCCTGAGCGAGGGATTGTACTTGCCTTTTTCCAGGAAAAGGATGGTCTCTCGCCGCACCCCAACCATGCGAGCCAAGTCCTCCTGGGTGAGGTCATGCCTCGCCCTGAGCTCTTTGATGCGCGTCTTCATGACCGCCCCACATCGCCCCGACGATTAAGGACGATGATAAAGAGTATAGCGCTGCCGGTCATAATGTAGATGACAGCCGACAGAGCTGTCGACGCGCTTGGGTCGATGATGCCCATAAAGACTGCGCAAAATATGACCAGCGAGAGGATTATGCTCGCGAACCATGAGTAAGCCAGGCTGAAGGCTCTGATCTTGTCTGTTCGCTCATCCTTCTCCGGCTGATCTCCTCTCTGCCAGAATCTGACGATCGCCGTGATGAGAGCTGCCACGCCTCCTGCCGCAATGAAGAGTGCATTGTAGCCCAGAAAGGATAGAAGCAGTCCTGCTACAATGAGGGCCGCTCCGAGAAGCATGCCTGCCAAAAATCTAACCTTCTTCATGTTAGGTAATTCTAACTTCAAAGTATTTAAATGTTTTTTATATCTAACATTAAGTTATCTAAAAATAACACAATGATCCATTCCCTGGGGCTTTTATAGATGCTTGTTGGATGGCATAATATGCATAAAGAGTTTCGCAGCCTCATAACCCTGGAAGAAGCTGTATCAATAGTTCTCAGTCATGCTCCCAAGCCTGGCGTGAAGATGGTTCCAATATTGCAGGCCAGGAGCGCAGTTCTGGCAGAAAAGATCATCTCTGGCATGGATGTCCCGGGATTCAATCGAGCTTCGATGGACGGCTACGCAGCTCTGGCTGAGGATACTTTAAATGCCAGAGAGGACAGGCCCGTCTCCCTCAAGCTGGTGGGAAGCATTCCCATGGGTGCAAGGCCCGAGGTTCACGTGGGAAGAGGCGAGGCCGCAGAGGTATCCACTGGCTCCATGATGCCGCAGGACGCTGACGCAGTGGTCATGATCGAATACGCTCAGGAAGAGGATGGTCGTGTATTGGTGCGAAGACCTGTTTTCAGCGGAGAGAATGTGCAGACAGCGGGCAGCGACATTGCACTTGGAGAAGTTGTGCTCTTTCCAGGCACAAAGCTGGGCACGAGAGAGATAGGCGTTCTGGCTGCATTGGGGTTGGAAGAAGTCCCGGTACGGCAGCTCAAAGTAGGCGTGGCGTCAACTGGCAATGAGCTGGTGAAGCCCGGAGAAGCTCTGGGCATCGGCCAGATCTACGACATCAACTCCCATACCGTAGCTATGGCCGTTGAGGAGTGTGGAGCTACAGCCATAAGGTACGGCATACTTCCTGATGAGTTGAGGGGAATGGCGAAAACGTTGCAGAAGATGGCCAAGGAATGCGATCTCATCCTGGTGAGCGGCAGCACTTCAGCGGGCACTGGCGACATGATCTATCAGGTCATGGATGGCGTGGGAGAGACGATCTTTCACGGCATAAACCTGAAGCCTGGCAAACCCACCATATTCGGGCAGATTGAAGGCAAGCCATGCATCGGCCTGCCCGGCTACCCCACAAGCGCCCTTACTGTCTTTGCAAAGCTTGCAGCACCTCTCATTCGCAAATCCCTTGGTGTGAGAATGCACGGACACCGCACGAAAGGCAGGCTGGCTGGAGCCATTCGGACGGAAGGCCGCCAGCAGATGCTGGCAGTGGGCATCTCGCGCGACCTGGTCTATCCTGTGGACAAGGGCAGCGGATCCATCACCACCTTGGCAGGAGCAGACGGGGTCATAGAGATTCCTGTGGGTGTAGAGTACCTGGAAAAGGGAGCAGAATTTGACGTCCACCTGTTTTCTGAGCTCGAAGCTCCCGATCTTGTAATTGCCGGGGAGAACTCCTTCCTTCTCGAAAAGCTGGCAGAGACACTGCCCATGCAAATCAAGCTGATGAACACAGGATTTATGCGAGGAAGGATGTACCAGGACGACGGTATCGCAGACCTTGTATGCGTCTTTGGCTTGCAAGATCCTCCTGCCGCTCTGGCCGCAATAAAAGGCTACAATAGAGAGCTGGGACTGGTCTTCCGAGATGAAAAGGCCCCACTGGACATGAGTTGCCAGAGAGTAGTGGGCTGGCATAGGGATTCGAAGATGAATGTGGCATTTGAGCGGGTTATGCTGGATCTGGGCATTTTCAATCCCAGGTTCGTGCGAGTCGCCAGAACGCATTCATCCGTCGCTGCGGCCATATCTTCTGGCCGTGCAGACGTGGGGTTTTGTGAGCATGCTGCAGCAGTACAGGCAGGATTGGGCTTCAAAGCAATTTTAGATGATGAAGTTTGGTTCCTGGCAAAACCAGAAGTGCTGGAGGACTCTGCAGTAAAAGATTTCATTTGCGCACTTCAGAACTTTGTTTTAAAGACCTCATACGCCTCTCGTAGTAGCTGAGAGGGTGTCTGATCTTACGGCACAGATCGTCTTCGCCTGGGCAATTGCCATAGGTGGCCATGGTTGCGCACGCTGGCGGCCTGTATTTGGTTCCAGAAGCGCCTGCGATATGCTCCACCTGGTAGCGGGTCTTCTCCTCATCGAAATCCGGGCTGGTGTTGAAGAGCGCAACTACCTCCTCGGCCGTCATATTGATCTGCAAGAGAAAGCTCACCAGGGCGAAGCGCGCTGTGTGAGCAAGGTTTATGCCCTTTGCTGCATCGGACAGCATCTTTTTGATGCAGGGTGGAAAGGCCCCCTGCTCTATCTTGCCCAAATCCACCCTCTTGCGTGCTTTTACGACCTCTAGATCCGCACGCAGTGGATTCAGGTACTCAGCAAGCCGCTCGCAGACGCTCTCGTCAACAGACAGGGGAAGTCCCCTCAATACCCTCTCCCTGACCTGCTCCTCCAAGAGTCGCTTCAACTCTTCTTCTGTGACAGTTAAATAACCATCTCTCAGGTCGCGATTGGTCAGCTTCCAATTTGGGCTGTGCATCCTGTGCGCCGCATGTATGTACTCTGCGAAGTAGAGCTTCCATGGCCCTGACCCCTGAGGATGAAGGCCGAGGTCGCATGCTAGCAATACTAGATTTACGCCCGCCTCGTGCATCCTTTTGAAGGCCAGCTTTGCTTCTGCAAGAGCGTAGCGGCGCAGGAGGACTGGGTCTTGCAGACAGGAGACCATGACCCTGGCCAGTGGATAGGAGAGAAGCTCCGTCAGATGCCCTGCATCGGTGCTCGTCCTTATTTCAGGAATGGAGACGGATATCGCTCCCAAAACCCTCTCCATAGCTCTGCTGCGCACCGACTTAAAAGAGGTTTTGCCGATCAGATCATCCAGCGAGTAACCTAAACTGCGAACCTGGTCAGACGCTTCTTTAGTAAAAGGAAAATCAGATGTCCTCATTCCTGCTCAATGCGCGGAGCTAAGAGGTAGCTGATCTCCACGAACTGGCCGAGTTTGAAGTTCACCCGAAGGGGATAGTCTATGCCCATCTCGAGAGTTACCTCGGGAGCCTTGCTGATGGACTTGCTCATGTCCTCAAGATAGTCCA
Organism: uncultured Methanotrichaceae archaeon; assembly: GCA_964604285.1. GTDB lineage: Archaea > Halobacteriota > Methanosarcinia > Methanotrichales > Methanotrichaceae > Methanothrix. The sequence goes on along the minus strand of CAZRYL010000002.1, from coordinate 45,880 downwards.
GCGAGAAGAGAGATCTGGCCTCTCCCGGCTTCATGCCCAGGAGCTCAGTGCTGGGGATCTTGAGCTTAAGTGAGTCGATATCCCCTTTTGCCTCCATATAAAATCCCTCATCTGAAACGCCCAGTACGACGTGATCGCTGACCTTCTCAGCAGCCTTCACAGCCCGGCGTAGCTCGACACCAGGCAGCGTAACGTGCGCGGGCAGGTCCAGCTCTGGAATGCGCGGCTCTTTTCGGATTGCAGTTGGATCAATCAGGCTTAAGGTATAGGACAGAGATCCGACGCCGATCTTCAGCTTATGGTTCTCCTCGTCCAGCTCCAGCCCCACATTCTCGCCTTTATCTGCCATGCTCAGGACATCGCTCAAGCGCACCAAGTCAACGCCTATCTCGCCCTGATCGGCCTTAAAAAAATCGAATGCTTCCGCGCGGACCCTGAGCGATACCATGGCAACGTTCGCAGGATCGACCGCCTTCAGCTCCAAGCCCTTTTCCGAAATCGAGAACTTCACTTCGTCCACTAAAGACGATACCGATTCGATCGCATCGCGCAGGTTTTCCGCGTTGATTGATGCCTTGAACATTCCTTGAGCCACCTCAGTGAAGATGCATCCTACTTATTTAACTTAAACTCTTTTATTCGTATCTTCTCCACCTAAACCCACATTTTGTGCAGGTCAGAAAGCGCGTCGGGCTTTCATCGGCGGCTCTGGTTTGTTTCATCTCCCAGTAAGCGACATTATTGCCGCACTCTGGACATTTGGCGTTGGTCGTGGGTAGAAGCTGGATATTTCCCTCCAAAATAGGCATTTCGCTTTTTTTCTGCTCGGTTTTGCTTATGAACGAGGCATTGGCAGTCTTCGGCTTCTCATAATTGCATTTCTTGCAGAACAGAACACCTTTTTTGGGCACAAGGACCTTGCCGCATTTGGGGCAGTATTCGGGATTAAACGCCATCGCCTTTAAGGTATCCACTCGCCATATTAAAGTTTACCAGTGCTACAATCCAGGCATATATGAGCACTGCCATAAATGTGATCTGCCAAGATCGCCCGGGGATGCTGCGCGACATAGCCGGCGTGGTGGCAATGAGAGGCGGCAATATAGTCTACACCCAGCAGTTCGTGGTGGAGCGGGGAGTGAATAAGGGCAAGGCATCGGTCTACATGGAGATCGATGGCCCTGAAAAAGAGGCCAAGAAAATGGTGGAAGACCTTGAAGCGCTTGATTCCATCACTGAGGTCTCAATTCACAAATCCTTCGAGAAGATCTACGGCTCAAGGGTGATAATAATCGGAGGCGGAGCCCAGGTGGCACAAGTGGCCGTTGGTGCCGTAAACGAAGCAGACCGGCATAATCTTCGGGGCGAGCGCATAAGCGTGGACACCATCCCGCTAGTTGGCGAAGATGCCATTGCCGATGCCGTTAGCGCCGTCAGTCGCCTGCCACGTGCCTCAATCCTTGTGCTGGCAGGAGCACTGATGGGCGGGCGCATCACCGAGGAGGTGAAGAAGCTTCAGGCAGAGGGCATACCCGTCATAGCCTTAAAGATGGCCGGGTCAGTTCCAGATCAGGCAGACCTGGTTGTGACGGACCCAATCCAAGCAGGAACCTTCGCGGTGATGCACGTGGCCAGCACGGCGGTATTCGATATCATCCGGGTAAAGGGCAGAGAATTTTAGCTTCAAGGCTAGATGCGATTTGAGGAAAATTCCCATGACCCAGGAGCCACTCATGTGGGCCTTTCATGTGTATGAAAAAACAATTGAAGATCCTATAAAGTGATGCCGAAATGAGCGACTTTGAGTGGGCGCTAGTGGGCGCCCTGAACTCATTCTTCTTAAGAGAAAATATCGCTGCAATAGCCTACCGTCTCAAGCAGTCGCGTTTTGCAGCTCAATTGGTCGACATACTGGTCGACTCACGAATTCCCGAGTACTACCTGGCCATAGAGTGCAAGAGCGTAGATGCACGCAAGACAAAGTCACTTTACTTCAAGCAGCATTTCAGCACTGCTGCCGGAGAGCACCAATTGTCACGAGAGACGGATTTCATCGCCCGCTCTGGGAGACAAGGCATCCTGGCCGTTGAGCTGCGCCGGGGGCCAGGCCAGCCCAGGTCTGCGCATCTGCTGCCCTGGGGGATGGCTGCACAGAACTATGATGATGGCAAGAGAGGCATAACCTTGCAGGAGATCGAGGCCAATCCGCCCCTGCAAAGGAGAGGAGGAGCTTACGAGATATCCAGGCTCGATATCGTCAGAATATCGGGATATTATGATATGGCCACACAGCAAGACTCCCTGGATGCGGATCCGCCAGCGGATGACTGAAAAAGAATTACTAAATTTAACTTCAAGCAAGTTGACTTGGATTAACCTTTTATTTCAGCCCATCATTTTAGAATTCCATGAAGCTTCCGGGCACGGCGACCCAAGAGGAGAACATTTACATCGCCATGGGAAAGCTGAAAATTCAACCGAGCAGCACCTTTCTGGATATAGGCTGTGGCTCGGGTGCCGTCTCCCTGGCTGCATCCCGCTTCACAGACAGAATCTACGGGATCGACCTGCGCAAAGAGGCGGTGGAGATCTCAAAGACGAGGGTTAAATGCGGCAGATTTTTCCTTGGAGATGCCTCCGAGATCATGCCCCAGCTTCCCAAAATCGATAGATGCTTCATCGGCGGCACGCGCGGGATCGAAAGGTTCTTGCCCGTGCTCATAAAGAGGGCATCTCCTGGCTGCATCATCGTGGCCGACCTGGCAAGGATTGGAATCGCCGGGCGCGTGGCTGCCATGATGAAGGAGGAGGGCATCTTTCAGGAGCTGATCCAGATACATATTTCAAGGGGTTACGAACTGGCTGGGGACATAGCCTTAAAGCCCGTCAACCCCATCTTCATGGTGATAGGCAAATGTTGATCGGCGTAAGTCTTGGCCCCGGCGATCCGGAGCTCATGACATTCAAAGCAGCAGCAGCCCTCAGAAGGTGCACAAAGGTCTTCGTCCCGGGAGAGATGGCTGCAGAACTGGCACAGCCCTATTGCATTCCTGAGATCATGGAGTTTCCCATGATCGAGAACAAAGTCGAGCTCGAGAAGATCTGGCGCAATAACGCTGATACAGTTGCCAGATTCGCATTATCAGGCATAACGGGCTTCGGGTGCATTGGAGACGTTAACACCTTCTCCACCTTCAGCCACCTTAAGCGTGTGATCAGACAAAGATACCCTGAGATTGAGATCCAGACCATTCCTGGGGTAGGCGTTGTCCCTGCCATGGCTGCAAGCTTTGATGCAGCCCTGGAGAGTTCCTTTGAGGTCTCAGACGGATCTCCGGTAGATTCGATCATAAGGATAAAGGCAACGAAGCCGAGGAAGCTGGCAGAGGAGCTGCGCCAGAGGGGCTTTGAGGATTTCGTTCTTGGGATGCGGCTTTGCACGCCCCAGGAAAAGATCATACGGGGAGAGATGCCCAAGACGAGCGACTATTTCAGCGTTCTACTGGCCAAGAGGCGTAGATGAAGGTCCACTTCGTCGGCGCAGGTCCCGGAGATGTCGACCTGATCACTGTGAAAGGAAAGAGGCTGCTAGAGGAGGCAGATCTTGTGGTCTATGCCGGCTCTCTGGTGAACCCCGAACTCCTGAAGGACCTCAATGCAGAGCTGGTGGACAGCAACGGCCTCTCCCTGGAGGCCACCACAGCCAAGATCATCGAAGCTTTGCGGTCCGGAAAAAAGGTTGTACGCTTGCACAGCGGAGATCCCTCGCTTTACGGTGCCATCATCGAGCAAATGAAGCCCCTGGAGGAGGCAGGGGTGGATGTGGAGGTGGTTCCGGGAGTGTCATCTCTATTTGCAGCCTCTGCAGCCCTCAAGACCCAGCTCACACTCAAGGGCGTATCCGAGTCTTTGATCGTCACAAGGCCTGCTGGTACAACCCTGGAAAAGGATGAGCTGAGGGCACTGAGCAGGCACGGCACAACTCTCGCAATTTTCCTGGGAATAGACAGGATAAGAGAGATAGTCGACTCCTTGGACCGGCCCGCAGACACGCCCGTCGCCGTAGTCTACCATGCCTCCTGGCCGGACCAGAAGATCCTCCTCGGAACGCTTGGGGACATCGCCGAGAAGGTGGAGGCTGCGAGCATTTACCGCAGCGCACTCATCATCGTAGGCGGCGTGGTAACAAAAAAGGGTTTTAGGAGGTCTCACCTATACCGGGATCGTCAATATCCGGAAAGGTAGCGCAAAGATCGGTTGGTGTACTGGTCTTTCCCAGGGACAAGGAGAAGGGTGAGAGGATCGTGCAGTCCCTGGCCGAGAACTACAGGCCATCTCTGATTTTTTGGGGGAGAGAGGAGAATGAGAAAGTTCTGTCAAAATTCGATCTGCTGGTTGCTGTCATGGCCGTGGGAATCGTTGTGAGATTCCTTTGCGGCCACCTCAGGGACAAGTGGACTGACACACCCACTGTAGCAGTCGACTCGTCTTTGAAATGCGCTGTTCCAGTAATTGGGGGCCACCACGGAGCCAATGATCTGGCCCTTTGCCTGGCGAATGCTCTGGGCCTCTTTCCTGCCATCACAACTGCCACCGATGCCTCAGGCCGCCCCTGCCTGGAGGGTGTGGCATCAAAGCTGGGCGCCAGGATAGTTGACAGGGATTCCTCAAAAGCCGTTAACCTCGCCTTCATCAGAGAGGATGTGCCTGTCATGAGACTGAAAGGCCCGAAGATAGTGGTGGTCGATGAGGATGTAGCTGTCCTGAAGGCAAAAGGCCTGGTAGTGGGTTTGGGAGCGAGAAAGGGAGTGTCATACTCTGAAGTGCTTGAGGCAATCGACGCTGCTCTGGCCGAAGCTGGAAGGAGGCGGGAAGACATCGGAGTCCTGGCCACAGCTTGGCTCAAGAGGGACGAAGGCGGCATGACAGAAGCGGCCAGGTGCCTGGGAAAAGAGATACTCTACCTCTCAGAAGAGGTTCTAAACGCCCAAGCCCCCACCACGTCCTCTCGTGCGACGGACCTAGGCCTTGCCGGGGTGGCAGAGCCCGCAGTTTTAGCGCTGGCCACGAAGCTGATCCTTCCTAAGAAAGCCTACGGGAGGGTGACTGTTGCCATCGGAGCATAAACTCAAGATAGTGGGCATAGGCCCGGGCGAGAGAGGCCTGCGAACCATTGCTGCAGAGCAGGCCATCCTAGAATCGGACTTTGTTGTCGGCTACAGGCCCTACCTCAGCATGATTCGTGACCTTCTGGATGGCAAGAATGTTGTGGCAAGCGGCATGGGCAAGGAGGTGGACAGGGTAAGGGCAGCTGTCGGTCTTCTCGAAGAGGGATCCACAGCATTGGTGAGCAGCGGAGACCCCAATGTCTACGGCATGGCCGGCCTTGGACTTGAACTGGCACCCAATCCCCAAGAGGTGGAGATCGTGCCGGGTGTGACATCGTTTTCGGCTGCTGCCTGCCGCTTTGGCCTGGCATTCCGTCAATGCGTGGCAGTGATCAGCCTCAGCGATCTCTTGACACCCTGGCGAAAGATCGAGAGCCGCCTCAAGATCGCTGCAGAGCTGCAAATGCCAGTCGCTCTTTACAATCCTCGCAGCAAAAAGCGCGACTGGCAGCTCATTCGAGCCCTGGACATCAGCGGAAACAGAGATGCGCTTGTGGCCAAGAATGTGGGGCGTGAGAATCAGCAGGTCGTCTGGACCACATCCCAGAATCTGATCGAAGACGAATCCCTGCGCGAGAAAATTGACATGAACACCCTGGTAATCATCACCGGAAAGGGCACTTTCAAGGGTGAGGTTGCCCAAATGGCAAAGGTCAATGTGGTGGGCACAGGCCCGGGAGAGCGAACGCAACTGACACGGGAGGCAGAGAGCATCATTAAAAGCTCGACTAAGATATTTGGTGCTGAAAGGTACCTCGATCTGATAGGCGATCTTTCTGTGGGCGAGAAAGTTGCACATTCTGGGACCTGCGCGGAGAAGATTGCATCTCGCTTTTGCGAGGCTTGTGCCGCTGCAAAGGCAGGCCAGAAGGCTGCCATCCTGACAGGCGGCGATCCCAGCACCTTCAGCTCCGGATGGAGGATCATTGATATGGCACGAGGAATTGTACCTGTGCACGTCTCTGCAGGGGTCAGCGCCTTTTCCTCCGTCGCCGCAAGAGCAGGCGCCCCACTGGTCAACGACTTTGCCCTGCTCTCAGAGCCCAAAGACCCAATGGCAGTCTCCCTCCTCTCCGGCGCGGGATTTGGAGTTGTTGCGTACAACGTGAAAGGGCATGAAGTCGCCAATCTGCTGAGAGATATCGATCCTGACAGGCCTTGCGTCCTGGCCAGGGATGTGATGCGTGATGGCGAAACGATGATGATATTGACCGCAGAAGATCTTATAGCCGCACAACCCAGCGGATTTCGGTTCACCCTTCTCATCGCTTCTGAGAACTCCCACATAAAAGATGGGAGGATAATTACCAAAAGAGGATACGAAACTAAATACAGCTATTAGAGCTGATTTTCATGATGGAAGAATACACTGATATTGGGGCTACCACGCCGGAAGCCATGCAGATCAGCAGAAAAAGCCGCAAAATGATCTCAGGCCTAATCGGAGACAATACCCTTGAAGACAGGATAGCTCAAAGGTGTGTCATTGCTACAGGCGATCCCAGTGTGGCCGATATCCTGAGATTTCTGCATCAACCTGTCCAGGCAGGCCTGCAGGCCCTGAATAGAAGAGCACCAATCTTCGTTGACATTAAAATGGTAGAAGCAGGAGTTGTGAAGATTGGCCACAAAAGCAGAATCGAAACCATCATCGGCACTGGCGATGACCTCGCAGTTGCCCATGGAATCACCCGCACCTCTGCCGGCATCTTTGCCCTGAAGGAAAAGCTGTCCGGGTCAATAATTGCCATTGGAAATGCGCCTTCTGCCCTGCTCGCCCTGTGCGACCTGATGGAATCGGGTGATGTTTCACCCAAGCTGGTCATAGGAGTACCAGTGGGTTTTGTGAACGCTGCCGAGAGCAAGGAAAGGCTGAGAAAGATCGATGTGCCGTCCATCTCCACAGTTGGCACGCGCGGCGGAACGCCCATTGCCGTCGCAGCCTTAAACGAGATCATAAATACCTATGCCAGAGCCAATCGCTGACCCAGTCACAGGCTTTCGGATACCACCCTCATGGATCAAGCTCAGTAGAGATCCCGATGTTCTGCAGAAAATTCGTAGCGGGCGGTGGGTCCTCCTGTCCAATGGCAAACTGCTGAGGCGTGGCCTGACGACTGGCACCACAGCGGCTGCAGCCTGCAAGGGAGCCGTCTTGTCGCTGAAAAAATCCGTTGATATGGTGACGGTAAACACTCCAGCCGGCCTGGAGGTATCCCTGCCGGTCTCTGCAAAAGGGGGCTTTTGCGTTGCGAAAAAGAATGGAGGCGACCATCAGTTCGATGTCACCAGAGGTCTGGAAGTTGTGGCGCGTGCACGGCTCGCAGAGAGGACTGGCCTCCTGCCTGGCAAGGGCGTGGGAAGGATCATGGCAGATGGGCTCTGCGCTGAGATTGGGAAGCCGGCCATAAGTCGCTGTGCGAGAAGGCAGATAATGCTAGCAATTGAAGAAGGGCTGAAGATGACAGGCCTCGCTGGGGCCGAGGTTGAGCTGAGCATTCCACTGGGCGAAGAGCTGGCCAAAGATACCCTCAACCCCAAATTAGGCATCGTAGGCGGCATATCCATCCTGGGCTCGACTGGCTTCGTGGAGCCCTGGAATGATCACCTCATCGAGGACCGCTTAGAGGAACTGCAAGGTGCAACGAAGGTGGTTGTCACGACAGGAAGAACTGGCCTAAAGTTCAGCCGCGTCTTATTTCCAGATCACAAAGCAATACTTGTGGGCAGTCGACTCGATCGACTGGCATTCAATGAGGACCAAGAAAGCATCCTTTGCGGCCTGCCTGCTCTGATACTCAAGTGGGCCTGGCCCGATGTTCTAGAGGGCACAGTTTACGGAACCGTGGCCGAGATGGTGGAGAAGGAGCCGGATCACAAAAATATTGCCCTGGCTTTGGAGATCCTCAAAAAGAGACTCCCTCACACACGCATAGTATTGTTGCACAAAGATGGAAGCATCCTCAAAGATCTATGATAATTGTAGGAGTTGGTGCAGGCCCTGGCATGCTAACCCAGGAGGCAATTTCGGCTATTCGCAGTGCTGATCTCATCTACGGCTCCAAGAGGGCTATCGAGCTCGTCAGGGATCACATCACAATCGATTGCACCGTCGAGGTGATCGAGGACTACAAGAAGCTGCGCGAGCTTCCCGAAGAGGCTCTGGTCCTCAGCACTGGCGATCCCATGCTCTCCGGCCTGGGATACTTGAAGGGCAAGGTCATTCCGGGAATATCCAGCATGCAAGTAGCATGCGCGCGCCTGAAGATCAGTCAGCTGAAAGTCGTTCCCATCACCGTACACGGTCGAGCCCTGGATGCTGAAGCCATAGCTTTTGAGCTGCGAAGGGGCAAGAGCGTCTTCCTGATCTCGGACACGAGCACCGACCTGGAGGGCCTCTGCCACTATCTGGAATCTTGTGGCCTCTCCAGAAGAGTCGCCGTGCTTACAGATCTTGGCTATCCGCAAGAGAGGATAGACCTTGGGAGTACATCTTCGCCCCCCAAAATCCCAGGCCTCTCCTGCATCCTGCTGGGAGACTTTTAGGATGCCGGCTGATCGAGGACACCAATGGTTGGGTTAAGGATTGCAGGTTTTGCATGGAAGATAGCCCTGCGACCTGGCATCTTCGGCGCTATCAAAGTATATCCTGTTATCAGGTTTTATCTTCAAGGCATAGCGACAGTCAGGCCGATGGTACTTCTTGGATGTGACGCTGCCCACAAATAGGCCATCCTGCTTCAGGCCATTCTGCTTCGCCGAGATGTCCGAAGGGAGATTCGATCTTACACCCGACTGCTCCGAGCTATCATTATCTAAATCAGGATTCACCTTCACATCAGGCGAATCCTCCTTCATGGCGGCGCTCTCTGATGAGATGCTGCTAATATCATCATCTTTTCGATCTGCTACACCGATTCCGTTCGTCATTTCATCCTTCCGGTCGACCGCTATTTCGCCTTCTCTGGCATCATCTTGCTTTGACTCAAATTCTTGTAACAATTGCACTGCGGTCTTTGTCGCCGGCTTTTCTGAAGGAACGGAACCTGCTGGAAGCACGGCCTCTTCCCAGGGCTCGGCCTGGCCACATTCTCTGGTCTCACGGTCTAAAAGTCCCTCAGGTCCGACAACCTCCAGGGTGCAGTTATAGCATCCTCGCGGGATTTTCATGTTCTTCGAGATCTCAAAGCAGAGGTCTTCATCGGGTTTAGTTTCTATGAACAGGAACTTTGTGCTCTGAATGGCTTTGTCGCCCTGCCGAAGGGTGGCGTTCAGCAATAGATAAGGAAAAGATCTGTTGCCAGCAAACATGAGACTGCCACGTACGCGAAAGAGGTTGCTGCTCACGTCCGCATCGAAGTCCAAATGTAGTTGTAATGGCGAATCCTCAGCCAACTGCACCCTGGCCGCCTCAGTCCGAGAGGTATCTGTTTTCTCAATACAGCCTGACATGAGGAGGTGCGCCACGAGAATAAGAAATAAAAGGTAAGCTATACCACACTTATTAAAAAAATTCGACAACAATTGGCCAACCCCTTTATTTCCTGTGGAGATCTATCCTGAAGAGACCCATCCTGTGGAGATCTATCCTGAAAAGACCCATCCTGTGGAGACCTATCCTGAAGAGACCCATCCTGTGGAGATCCATCCTGTGGAGACCTATCCTGAAAAGACCCATCCTGTGGAGACCTATCCTGAAAAGACCCATCCTGTGGAGACCTATCCTGAAAAGACCCATCCTGTGGAGACCTATCCTGTGGAGACCCATCCTGTGGAGACCTATCCTGTAGAGATCCCGGCGGGGATCCACACCTATGATCTTGGACCAGACTTGAGGCACCAAAACGCCTTCCTTGGACCAGACTGCATCACCTTGACATGGCGCGAAACGCCTTCAGCAGGCCTTCGATACAATCCAGTTGCTTTTTTTGCTTATCCAGGTCCTGTTCTTCATCCAGCTCTTTGATAAGCATTTCCAGCTTACGAATAAGAACCTCCCGCAGATGCCTCTTGGCAAGGAGCAGATCATCTACTGGCGCAACGTCACCAGAAGGGATCTTCAAGGCCTCAGGCTGCTGCGAAGCTGCGGGTCTCAATGTCTCCTTGGCTGAGCCTTGATCTGGCTCGACTGAACAGACCGGGCAGACGACCTCACCATGACAGCGGAAGAGTGGCGCACCGCAATCGTGATGCGTGGCCAGCATGGTGCATCCCTGTTCTAGAAACTTCGTTATCCTTTGGAGTATTTCATCCTCATTCATGCTCGACCACCAGCCACCACATACGTTTAAATACAACGACCATACCATCACTGCATAACTGATTGAGACGGACATCGTCATTAACCTTTTTCCTTTAAGTGAAGGTGGTGAAGCCATGACATCTGAAAAAGTCATTAAGCAATGCGTTGAGGTTTTAGAGCGCATCATGAGCGATGATGCTGTTCCAAGGAATATCCGGCGCTCGGCTGAGAATGTTAAGGCCATTCTCCTGGACGAAGGCGTAAATGAAGCTGTTAAGGCTGCCTCAGCCATATCCATACTAGATGAAATAAGCAATGATCCCAATATTCCACTCCACACAAGAACTTTGATCTGGAATGTCGCCAGCCAGCTTGAGACGATTCCTGTGGCCTGAGCGTTTTCTTGGGCCAAAATATGCCTTGTTTATTGCGCTTTTAAGAAGAAAAGTCTTCATAACGATCAAAGAAACGTTGGATTATGATAGCTTTTCGCATTAAGGATATTGAGTTTCTTATCTAAATAATGTGGGACAAGGCGCAACCGTGTGATTTCCAATGGTGCCGCTTGCTTTTCCTCTTGTCTCTTTTGCATGTTAGAAATCTTAGCTCGACCTGGCCTTCGTCCCACAAAGAACATCGAAATTTTCGCGAATGACGATCATGCGCTCACCCCCAATGTGCCGATTGGATGCGAAAAGCTATCATAATCCAACGTTTCTTTTTGGGGAGGAACTTTTGTCCTGGAAAATTCCGGGCCGCACTTATCCGGAACTTTTTTTACAACAAAAAGTTTAAATATAAACAACGAAAAAAAGCCAACGACTAAATTCACATTTTTACTTAACAAGAGATGCTAAATTCAATTCATTTCCACTGGAAACCATGGGGTAGGAGGCCAGAGTTCTACTGGAAACAAAGGGGAGTTCACCATAACTCTTAATATCCTCCAAGACCAAGAGAAAAATCGTTCGAGGGGAATTATCTTGGTTTCTATGTCTGGAGGGTTATTTGCAGATCTATTGGCGCAGGGTGGCATATTTCAAACCAGAGATGTACTGCGCCCCACTTATACACCAAGCGAGCTGCCCCACAGAGAAGAGCAGATCAATAGTCTGGCATCCGTTTTAGTTCCTGCATTGAGAGGAGAAACACCATCCAACGTCCTAATTTACGGAAAGACTGGTACGGGAAAGACGGCTGTAGCCAAATACGTAGGCAAAGAGTTGGAAGAAGCGGGTTTAGGAAAAATGAAGTGCTCTGTGATCTACATCAACTGCGAAGTGGTAGACACGCAATACAGGATCCTGGCCCACTTGGCGAGGCATTTCGATAAAGAGATTCCTATGACCGGTTGGCCTACAGATCAGGTCTATGCTGAGTTCAGAAGCGCGCTTGATGCCGAGAAGAGAGTCGTCGTGATAATGCTAGACGAAGTAGATAAACTGGTCAGAAAAGGAGACGACGTTCTTTATAATCTCTCACGCGTCAATTCAGATCTGCTCCGATCCAGGGTTAGCCTCATAGGAATCTCAAACGATCTTAAGTTCACAGAGTTCCTGGATCCAAGGGTGAAGAGTTCTCTGGGCGAGGACGAGATAATTTTCCCGCCCTATAATGCAGAACAGATCAAAGAGATCCTGGAACAGAGAGCAAAACTGGCCTTTCGTCCAGGAGCACTTCAAGAGGGCGTAATTCCCCTTTGTGCAGCTTTTGCTGCTCAAGAGCATGGAGACGCTCGCAAGGCTTTGGACCTCCTGCGTATCTCTGGAGAGCTGGCAGAGAGATCGCGTTCTACGATCGTGGCAGAAGATCACGTGCGATCTGCTCGAGAGAAGATCGAGCAGGATAGAGTAGAGGAGGTCGTCAAGACCCTTCCAACTCAATCCAAGCTCGTGCTGTACAGCATTGTTCTTCTCGAGGAGCAAGGCACAAGAAATATCACCACCAGTGCCGTCTACAACATGTACAAACAGCTTTGCCCCTTGGTTGAGACCGATTATTTGACACATCGCAGGATTACGGATCTCATCGCCGAGCTGGACATGATGGGCATACTGCATACGGTTGTGATCAGCAAAGGCAGATATGGCCGAACCAAGGAGATCACTTTAAGCGTCTATCCTGGCAAGCTGAAGGCCACGCTACAGCAGGATTATCGCATGAAGTCTTTGGGCAATGTAAATGTGCCCATGCAGGCTCGCCTGGGGCTATAAGGCCTTTATCGAGCGGCGGCCTCTGGCGCAAACTACGGCCATTTTTTTAATGTTTTGCAAGTTGGCTGGCACATGAGCAATCAAAGATCGAATCTGAACTCAATCCCTTTTGATCTACTTTATTCATATCGATATATCCACCAGAACAGCAAGGGAGCCATGAATCCTCCTCTTTCTTCTTGATAATGGATTCATCCATGCTTATTTTAAGGGTTAAATGGTGCTGACCTGCGAAATCCTCTGAAACGAGTATGTCCGGATCTCTTGGGGTTGTTCCTTTGGAGGCGCTGTGGGATTCTTTTCTGGCTATACCCAGGTGAGTTAGACTGCCAGTCGATTCCATATTCAAAGCATAGAAGCTGGATCTATTCATCGCCCTGTCTACTTGCACTTGTGAAGGAGTCATATCGACATCGATCACCGTTCTGTTGATATTGGCTCTGTATAAACTCTCTTTGTCAAGCTTCCAGGAATCTATCGATGTTGTGACTAAATCTCCGTTATTCTCATAATACTCCAAATTACGCACGATCGGCCCAAAGTAAGACATCTTCTTATAATTGGCGTAGGAAGATGGCCAGATCTCATCGATATTGATCTTGGCATATTCAGCTATCAGGGGGACTACTATAAATTTTGAAGGGTCTGTCTGATCGGGTACAGTGACGTCCTTAGTGCCGCTTTGAAGTTCGAGGAGGATGCTCACAGGCCCTTCTATGGTTTTAAGGCGTTCCTTTTCATTAAGAGATAAATTTCCTCCTCGTATTGCAGAAGAGCGCTCATTTGATTTGATTCCAGCAACATTCTTGATCTGAGAGTACCTGGAGAAATTCCCAAAGCCAGATATGTCTCCATCTAGGCTGAATGTCAAATTATGAGTCGATCGGGATATATGAAAAGCGGAACCTCCCACCTTGGCGTCGATCGTGTATCCGATGGTTGCCGTGGATAATCCGACAAGCAGGGAAAATGCCATCAAAAATAAAATTGCTCTCCCAAGTCCACTTTCCAAACCTTTGACCCTCCTAAACATTCCCTCAGTAGATGCAAAACCTTACTCTATTCATTTAACTAATAAGCAAAATATATCTGTTTTGGTTGAAGCTACTGTCAAAACATAAGTATAAACTATACTTATTTATATTTATTATCTATATTCATTAAATAGGTTCCCTGCACGTTTATTTAATGGAAAGGAATATTACCAGATATACAACAGGATTAATGGTGGTAAGGGCCTTGCTCAAGTTTCTGGTTTTGTTTTTTGCCCTCTCATTCCTGCAAGGAGCAGCCTTAGCGGATGTGGGTTCAAATTCTATAACTACCTATAGCTTTGATTCCCTAGATAACTTAATCCAATCAAGTCCGAGTGGGAACGCAATGGATAAATCCTTTAGTGGAACAGGGCCCGAGAGCGTAATCCAAAATTTAAACCAGATTCTCTTCAACAGCGCTAAAATAAGTGCTCAAAAGTCAAAATTCGATTTTTCCTTTATCGATAACCAGCTCCTGCTATCCGAGCTGGTCGGAAGTTATAACACCATAATTGGACCCAGTGATATGCAGTTTACTTTTGGATGGACGACCCAGGGATTTGACTTTGATTCTGCGCTCCCAAGCGTGGATTCAAATAAAAATTCTGGACCTGATTATTATGGCACCATGATTTGCGATTATTCATCAGATCAGACGACATGCAGCTTTGGTGCATCGTCTTCATGAATTCCGATAGGTTGGCATCTAGCATTGCTATTATTTTTCATTTTGGGCTCCTTTCATGGCGTAGCCGATCTTCCAGCGGATGTTCTTTATTATGCCCAAAATGGTACGCACCTCTCTCTCAGTCAGCTCAGCCCGCCCGAAGATGCGCCGCAGCATGAGCACTGCGAACTCCACTTTATGCATGGGGTAGCCGACCTCTATGAGGAGCGATCTGGCTTTGTCTTGCAGCAGCAGCAGGCTGTCGCGGCTTGCAAGCTCGACCTCTCCTTCCGTCACCCAAGAGAGCTCATAAAATAAAATTGTAGCAGCGTGCGAGAGGTTCATGACGGGATACTCTGCGCTTGTTGGGATGGAGACGACCATGTCGCAGACTGCCAGCTCCTCGCTATTCAGGCCGCAGTCCTCACGGCCCAGTAGTAGGGCAACTGTTCCTTCTTTTCCCTGGAGCTTTTGGGAAAGCTCTACGGGAGTCAGGCAGGGGGCACGCAAGTGCAGCCGCAGGTGATGCTGTGGATTCTCCAGCCGTTTGCCTGTCGTGCCCACCACAAGGTTTGCGCCCTGAACCGCCTCTTGAAGGGTCGAAAAGCACCTTGACATCTGCAGAACATCGCGTGCGTGTGCTGCCATGGCCAGGCCGAAGTCCTCGATCTTGCAGGGATTGACCAGCACGAGGTCGCTAAAGCCGAAGTTCTTCATGCTTCTTGCCACAGAGCCCACGTTTCCTTCGTACATGGGCTCCACCAAAACGACGCGCAATTTCATTTTGGTTCATCCTTTCGACACGCCCAGCGGCACAAGCTTTGCAACCTTTGTGGCGATGCCAAGGCTATGCACCACGTCCACCACATCACCAGATGGCTTGTAGACCTGTGGAGCCTCCTCAGCGAGCATGCCAGGGCTTGTGGCCTTGACCGCAATCCCATCCTTATTCAAGGCGGCCAAAACGTCCTTGCCGGCAAACATACGGGTGGCCTGGCTGCGACTCATGACCCTGCCCGCGCCATGGCATGCAGAGCCAAATGTGAGTTCAAGGGCCTGGTCATTTCCGCAAAGAACGTAAGAGGGCGTCCCCATGCTGCCAGGTATGAGCACAGGCTGGCCCACATTTCTGTAGGCATCGGGCACCTCGCTGCGGCTTGGGCCGAAGGCACGAGTCGCGCCCTTCCTGTGAACGTACAGCCGCTCGCGCCTACCATCGATGTCGTGCTCCTCGATCTTGGCCACGTTATGGGCCACGTCGTAGACCAGGTCCAGGCTAGAGCCAGGAAAGTACCTCTCGAAGACCTCTCTGGTCCAGTGAGCGATGATGTGCCTGTTGGCCCACGCATAATTGGCAGCGCAGACCATGCCGCCGAAGTAGTGCTCAGCCTCAGGCGATCCAAGAGGTGCACAGGCAAGTTGTTTGTCTGGAATGTCGATGTTGTATTTGCGCACCGCCCTTGCGAGGACCTCGAGGTGGTCTGTGCATATCTGATGGCCTGCTCCGCGCGAGCCGCAGTGTATCATGATAGTAGTCTGGCCCTTGAAGAGCCCGAATTTTCTGGCCACGTCCTCATCGAAAATCTCCTCGACTCGCTGAATCTCCAGGAAGTGATTGCCGCTGCCCAGGGTCCCCAGCTGAGGTCGGCCTCTCTTGCGGGCTTTCACGCTCACCTGGGATGGATCCGCTCCTGCCATGTGGCCCATCTCCTCGCAGTGAGTCAGATCGGCCTCAAAGCCATAGCCTTCCTCCACCGCCCATCTGGAACCTGCCATGAACGCCTCTGTGAGCTGCTGATCTGTGGCATGTAGCCTTCCTGTGGCTCCGAGGCCCGAGGGCACAGCCTCAAATAGCGCACTGATCAGTGTGTTGATGAGGGGTTGAACCGATTTGGCTTCCAGGTCAGATCGGAGAAGGCGAACGCCGCAGTTGATGTCGAAGCCCACCCCGCCAGGGCTGATGACGCCGGTGTCCTCATGAAAGGCTGCAACTCCTCCGATGGGAAATCCATACCCCAGGTGCGCATCTGGCATGGCCATGGAGTACTTCACAATTCCGGGCAGTGTGGCCACGTTTGCGACCTGGTCGATCGTCCCTGGTTCCACCATCTCACGCAATTCCTTAGAGACGAAGATTCTGCCAGGAACGCGCATGCCTGGCCGGTAGCCGATGGGCACCTCATAAATATTATCACTGATCTTGATTATATCAACCATGAAATCACACGTCCAAAATTACCTGAATGCACCACAAGTCATTTTTAGTGATCTGAAACTGGTGCATTGTGACGGCCTTGACCTCGTTTTCGAAGGCATGCCTTTTCAAATCTATCCTCTCTCCTCCGATTTTGCCATCCAGTCTCCAGGTCCCGTTTGCATTTTGTTTTAGACTGACTGCGAAGGAGGCGAAGACTGCCGACTCCGACTCGAAGAGGAAGACGATCTCAGAGAGCCACTGGTAGGCGAGCTGCTCCAGGTCCTGGGCCTCCAGCTCCACATTCCAGAACTCTGTGGTTTTAATTGTGGCAGGGTCCACCATGACCTTGAAGAGAGCGGCTGCAGCATTGGAGAGCATCTCTTCAGGGCTGTGGCCATAGGCTCGGAACTTCACGTCTGCAGTATGCTCCAGGTACTCGAAGGGCATCATTCATACATAGTTCGGCCTGGCAGGCATTAAAGGATTGCTAATCCTCGCGTCAAACCCGCCCGAGCAGCCAGGCGCACAGCATCGTTATACTCCTTTGCGCTGATGCGCCGATTAAGCTCTGGAAAGCGACAGGCTTTGTACTCTGGACGGTACTGGGCCATGACGTTGAGGTAGGTGTTCGGGGAGATCTCTTCAGAGAGGAAGCGCACAACCTCTGCGCTGCCTGCCAGGTCCCCTGGCAGGACGAGGTGGCGTACTAGCAGGCCGCGAGTAGCCACTCCATCCTCGTCCATGATCAAGTCTCCCACCTGGCGGTGCATCTCTTTGATGGCAGTCTTCATGATGTGCGTGTAGTCAGGGGCTCCGGAATATTTGAGAGCCACATCGTCCGAGCCGTACTTGGCATCTGGCATGTAGATGTCGAAGATGCCATCCAGGAGTTGCACTGTCTTTACGCTGTCATAGCCGCCGCTGTTGTAGACCAGTGGCACGCGCAGGCCATCATCTACGGCCAGCACCAACGCCTCCAGAATCTGTGGCACAACATGCGTGGGCGTGACGAAGTTTATGTTGTGGCAGCCAAGATCCTGCAGTTGCAGCATCATCCTGGCCAATGCATCCGCAGATACATCTTGGCCATGATCCTGCTGGCTGATATCATAGTTCTGGCAAAAGACGCAGGCCAGGTTGCATCCGGAGAAGAAGATGGTTCCAGAGCCGCTGCTGCCCACCAGAGGCGGCTCCTCGCCGAAGTGGGGCGCAAAGCTGGCTACGCGGGCCAGGCGGCCGATGCGGCAAAATCCGCGCTCGTCTTTCAGGCGATTTACGCCGCATCGTCGGGGGCAGATCTCGCATGACTCCAGGCGGGCCAGGGCGGTTCGGGCGCGATCTTGAAGAATCTTTTGGGGCATTTGGTTGTAGCTGGCCAGGAAAAATCACCTCCCATGAATTTCTATAAATCACTGTTCTGCCATTTTTAGCTAAAAATTTTTCTGAATCAGTTGTGTCTGTTGATCTTTGAGAGAATTGATATACGCAGAGCACCAAAAAGTTCAGTCAACGACGCTATAAAAGTCAACAGCAACAAAGGCGTCAGACAGCTCAATCTAAAAAAGTTTTTATTTATGATAATGCTCACAGGAACCTGATTCCTTTTGGCATCTTTCCGAAGCGTTTCCTGAACTCCTCCGGCCAGTTTTCACTGTCAAGCCCTTTCTGGCTCAGGAACGCGCTCGTCCATCTCTCCAGGCCTACTCCGCTGCAGCCGGACCAAAGGGCATCGCCAGATTGAGCTTTGACGGTGAAGCCACGGGGATACTTCTCGCCATTGACGGACAGATTCTGGAACTCAATCCAGTTGCCGTTGTATGGAAGCAAAGCCTCATAATCTACCGTTCCTGCACCCTGCATCTCTGCAAGGCCCGTCTTTCCTTCTTGAGCCATGAACCAGGGAGTGACCCAGGCCATCCTCCAGCGCAGCTCAAGGATGTCCTCGAAGATGTGCTTGTAGCAGCTCTTGAGCCGCTCTGCCTCCTCAAGGGTCTGCTCCTTTGTACCCAGCCATACGATCTCGATCCTGTGGAACTCATCCACGCGCTCAATGCCGTGGATGCCGCCGGACTCATACCTGTGGCTCGTCCCGGAGCGGTCGAAGACCTTGATGGGCAGCTCATCATTTGGCAAGGTCATGCCCTGCAAGAATACCCAGAATGTTGGGCACTGCGCATAACACATGCCGCCGATGGGCACGTCGATCTTCTCCTTTACCAGCTCAAGTGGCACCTCATGTGTGATCTTGTAGTAATCCATCACCTCTTCCCAAAAAGCAGGGTCGCGGGTCTTGGGCGGGCATACAAAATAAATCTCCGGGTAGACTCCCTGAGCGTGGCCGCTCCTCTTCCAGACATCCCATGTGTCGAGCTTGGGAAAGATCATCTCTTTGTAGCCCAAAGGCCGAATGATCTCATCCAGCACAATCTGCTCAAAGGTTCTGAAGACATGCGTCGCCTCTGGCCCGTAGATCCACTGGCCACGGCTGGAGCCGTGTTTGATCCAGCCCGCCTTCAGCATCTCCTCAGTAGGATCGCGTTTGAACTTGCTCTCTCGAGGCGCGCTCTCCCAGAGAAGCTCCCAGTGCTCGGCCTTGCCTCCATAAGACTCAAGCTTCTCTTCCAGGAGGTTCACAATTCTGTCAGGTATCCTGTTTTCGATCTCCGACTGCCCCAAGGTTCCATTCGGGCCCACATCGAGTTCGAGCAGTAGCCTGCCATCTTCGAATGATATGTCACGCACATATGGTATCTTGTGCGCAATGGGCCTTTCAGACTCGACCTGAATGTCGAACTTGCTGATCTCCAGGCCGCGCACGCCTATCCGGTATTTCTTGCCTAAGAGCTCGGCCAGCGGTCGGCGCAGCCTCAGCAGTGCATCATGAGCGCGAACATATCTGTCGCTCTCGATGACGATATCGATCTTGTTGCCCGTCAGCTTCCACTGAAGGATCTTTGCTCCTCGTCCCTCAGGAGCTCCCTTTTGCAGCATTGTAGCCGCTCCTGCGAAAAAGTCAGAGATGGCAGCTTGGGCATCTGTAGCATCTGCGCTCAGCCGAAAGCTTGCCTCCAAGTGAAATTTCATCTCTCCTCCGTAGAGTTTAGCGTCTCTTCTGCTATTTTAATATTCATCACCAGGTCGTCGACCGTGGAGAGCAAAGTACCAATCTTCTCAGTCGAAAATTCCAGACAAAGGGTCTCGCCTTTTGCATGAAGGCGCATATTTGGCAGGTTGTCGGGCTCAATCGATCTGGCGACTTGCTCTGCGCCCTTCCCCCAGAAGAGCAGCCTGGCCGAGATCATGTCGCATCCTCGGATGGCGCAGAGCCCCTGGAAAGCTGCGAGCCAACCATCTCGTCTAACAGTTTCAGGAAAGTCTCCTCAGTGCCCGGTGGGATGGATGCTCCGCTTGCGATGGTATGGCCGCCACCAACGCCACCAACTGCCTCGGCTGCCTTTCTCACGGCCGCGGACAGATCCAGCCCTCGGGATATCAGCGGCTTTGTCCCTCGGGCGGATATCTTGACTATATCATCTTTGTGATTCAGTGTGATCAAGGGCAGATCAGTGTAAAGGTATCTTATTCCAAGGCCCGCCACCACAGAGCCCGCTTCCATGTTATTGCCTTTCAGGTAGCGAATGTTCTTCATTGTCTTGTTCTGCTCTCGAAGTGCTTTTATCTCCCTCAGGATGTGGCCTTTGTAGTCGGCTGCCAGCTTCCTTGCCTCTCCAAGGGCACTCTTATCTCGCAGGCACAAGGTCAGGCCAAGGCCTGGAAGATCTCTGTTGCCGCAGGCGTTGAGAAGCTGAACCATCTCAAGGGAGTTTTCCACGACCTCATGCTTGAGGCGTATCACCTCGCCTATGACTGAATCAGCGGCAAAGCTTCCCTGCATGAGCAGCTTGAGTGTCAGAGCTGTGCATAGCCTTGTCAGGTCATCCTTCTCTAGATTCTGGATGTCGCCCTTTATCTTTAAACCTTCCAGGAATGCTTTGGTCTTATCAGAATCTCCTGTAAAATCAAGCAGCGGCTCAATGCTTCGCTGGAAAGCCTCATCAACTGGTCCGTCTTCGGCAATCTTCAAGCCGGCCTTCAGCTCAACAGAGCCAAAGGCCACAGCTTCATCAAGGATGGAGCGATTAGCTCCTATCATAGCCTGGCGGTCGCCCATGGCACCGACCAGCGCCAGCCCGGCCAGGTCGACGTTCTCACCCATGTGGCGCACCACAGAGTAGACTGTTCCGGCTGCAGATAGCTCAAAGGCTCCGTCTATGCCAAAGAGATGGGGATTGAGGTGCATACAGTCCAGGGTGCCCGTCGGCCTGTGGTGGTCCAGGACAAAGCATTCGCCTTTAACGCGAGAGATGAGTTCTGGCTTGCCACTGCCCATATCGCAGAAGATCACTGGCCCTTCCAGGCTTCTGATCGTGGATTCGTCCAAACGGTTCAATAAGGTAGCCTGAAAGGGGATCTTCGCGCGCAAGAGTGCATTGCAGATCAGCCCTGCTGATGTGATCCCATCTGCGTCGTTATGCGAGATCACACGCACACTGTCGCAACGCATTATCGATTTGGCAATAGCTACTGCGGTTTTGTCGAGATGCTTCATGAGACTAGTATCTCAGCCGCCTCGGGCGTGTAGTTCCATTCTGGTGCCAGCCGCCCAGAGTCGTGGTAGTATTTCACGAGTCTCCTGATTTTATTCTCTGTGAGCTGCAAAGCCCTCTTGTTATGGATATCTTTCACGTTAGATTTGACATGTCTTCGAATGTGCAGAGCTTTTCTCATCAAGTTGCTAAGATCTTCCGGTATGTCTGGGAGTGACTTGTTCTCCTTCAAGAAACGGTTAATATTTTTGCCCAAAACCAGTTTGGTGCTCGGCACTCCATACTGATCTCGCAGTGTCAGGCCTATTTTGCTGGATGGAAGCCCGCTCTCGTGTAGCTTCATGATTGCCTTTTCCAGCTCCTCTTTGGTTATGTCGGACCACGCAGGTGCCTTAGATGTCATTGGTGGGCGAGACCGAGAGGAGCCCTTCTTTCTGCTGTGCATTTTTGCCATTTTTTAATCCTCATCAACTTTCATAAGGGCGAAGGTATAAACCTCATTCCCAGGTGGAATAAAAAACTTGCGCCGTTGCTGCTAGTAACAGGTTTATAAATCCAGGGGATGCAGATTCAAGCATGCTCCCGGAGTTCCTGGATCGGTTGTTCTATCTGGTTGGTGAAGCTGTGGTTTTGCTTGCTCTATGTGTCTTGTTGCTGTCTATTTTTGTTGCTCTGCTCATCCTTTACTCCTTCAGGACCGGCAACTTCTTCGCAGCTCGCATAATGCTATTGGGAACCACTCTGTTGGAGAGCGTTATAAAATCGCTCTTCTGGATCGCTCGGGCGGATGACGCCGTAGTCGATGACGTTGGCGTGCGCCTTCGCAATTACATAAATTATCATGAGTTCCTCAAGACGCCCAGGGATCAGCGGTTTGTCTTCATGCCTCAATGCGTACGCAGCACAGAGTGTCCTGCCAAGCTCACTCCAGAAGGCATAAAGTGCGTCAACTGCGGGCGCTGCAATGTCGGTGAGGCCAAGAGATATGCGGAAAGCCTCGGCTGCAGGTTCTTCATAGTCCCAGGCTCCAGCTTCATAAAGAGGATCATAAAAAAATATCGTCCGCGAGCCATCGTCGGCGTCGGATGTTCGATGGAGATAAAAGAAGGCCTGGATCTCTGCCATAGCTATGCTATTCCTGCACAGGGTGTACCTCTCTCGAAAACCGGCTGTGTCGCCACGACCCTGGACTGGGAGCAGTTCTATGAGGTCATATCCGACAACAAATAAACGCAAATACCGATAAAATCACGCAAAAAATGTTGGAAGTAGTGCAGTCACTCTATGCTTATGGCCTCAGATGGGCAGGCCTCGACACAGGTCTTGCACTCAGTGCACTTCTCCTTATTTACGACTGCTATTTCCTCGTCGTCCAGAGTAATGGCTTCTTCGGGGCACTCCTCAACGCAAGTTCCACAGCTTACGCATTCCTCTCTGTTAACAACTGCAGGCATTATTGAATCCTCCAATTTGCCACACTGGCAAATCTTCAAGTTTAGTATATCCGATATATACCTTTCGTTAGCCTATACGAGTTCATCATATCTCTTTCGATCTTTTAGCTCTTGTCTCTTGGCGCTGTTCCACCCGCTCACTGCCTGCAAGTAGCCTGTAATTCGGCTGATATGATCGACTTCACTCGATCCGCAGCTCGGGCATTTATCTTTAAGCCCTCCTGAGACCCGAGAGCAGCCCAGGCATACAGTCATATCCTTGGTGAATGTGAAGTAGCCGATCTGTGTCTCCCTGGCCAGTCGCATGCCAAATTCCATAAGTCCTTTAGGGTCCGGGGTGGCCTCGCCCATGAATATATGGAAGATGTTGCCGCCGTCAACTATTGGGAAGAACACGTGTTCCAGCCTCGCCCTCTCGAAGATGGTCACATCAGCGCTGGGCGTCAGGTGGGTGCCATTGGTGTAATAGACTGGCAGATCGCGCGTACGTTGCACATTTTTCTTCACTGCATCAAGATCGCCTTTCACAACGCGCTCTGCACACTCCCTGAACTCCTCGTGAATGAGGTCTGAGACCGCGAATCGCTGGGCTGTGGTCTCGGCCGGTGTTCGCGCCAGTGCGATGGTCATGCCGTGCTGAGCACTCAGCTTTTTGGCATAGATCTCCATCTCTGTCATAGCGCGCACCGCGAGGCGCCAGGCATCCTTGGACTCATGCATCTGCTTTCCTGTGTGAAACTGCACCATCTCATTTACACCCACCACGCCGATGGTGTAAACCAGCCCCTCAAGGCCGACAGCTATTGAGCCCTTCTCGCCTGTGATGGGGTCGCGCGGCTGCTGCGTGGCGAATGGCATGCGATGGTTCTTGATGATCTGGTTCATCCACTCGCGCTTTACCTTGAATACCTCCACTGATGTGTCCATCAGCTCCCTTAGATACTCGAATAAAAGCTCGTCATCGCCGCGAGCCAGGTATGCGGCGCGTGGACAGTTGAGAGATACCACCTGCCAGGAGCCCATGGAGAAGTGCATGCCATTTTTGAAATGCAATTTCTCCAAAAATTTGTCATCAGAGTCAAATGTAGCTGCAAATTGATAGGCACAGCATTGATAGCATGATATCCCCTCTCCTGCGCCGCGATAAGCCGGAAGCTGGTTGTCGAAGTATGGAGTGCCAAACTCCGCGGCCAGCTTAAACGTCAACAGGTAGAGGTCCTGGTAGGTGGGCAGATCCGGATGGGCGGAATTGAATGCATCGTCCTCCTTCATGAAATCTGGCTCGATGCTGATCTCGGGCTTTGGGAAGTTGAATGGCTTGCCCCAGTAATCACCGTCGAGCATCACCTCCATCAGGGCTTTGAACGCCAGGCGTACCTCTCGCTCGAACTGGCCATAGGTCTTGAGAGGGGCGTCGGGGCTTGAGCCGTTCCAGACCCTACCTGCGTAGACCGCTGGCTTGTCTCGCCAGAGCCGCGGCACGCCGGGAGTGAGCTGTACAGATGAGAATACCAGCTGGCCGCCACGAGCTACCATCATCTGAGTCATCTCGTAGACGAACATCTGCATAAGCTGCTTGATCTCTTCGTAGGGCAGCCCTTCGAAGTAGGGCGCAATGAATGTGAGGAAGTTGTAGAATCCCTGGCCTCCTGCGAAGTTGGTCTGAGCGCTGCCCAGGGCCTTTACTGCATGCAGTATGGCGACCTCAGGCTTCTTGGCTGGGCCTGCAACGCTGGCCTTTGTGCCCAGGCCATCTGGCATCAGGCCGTAGTAGAAGAAGTAGCGCAGATCCCAGTCCTGACAGTTGTGAATCAGCAGGCCATCTGAGGCAAAATAAGTGTGGCTCTCTTCGTCTTCTCCTTCGAGGAACAGGTCGTAGACATATTCACCAGAAGGCTTGGTAAGAACGATCTCCGTGACCACTTCCTGTCTCGGGCTCTTGTGAATCTCATTGACGGCAGCCAAGAACCTCTCGATGTGCCCTTGTCTCTCGTCGTAAAATTTTGCCACTCTGCTGAAGGCCAAGATGTTCCGGAAGCCATTGAGCTGTATCCTGTAAAGGGTTCGCCTCTCCTCACCCTCGTAGAGCTCCACTATTTGCGGATTAATTCCCAAGGATGTCAGGAGCAAAGAAAGTTCCTGGCGTAGCATCTCCGAAGCTGTGGTATAGTTTACGATGCAATCGGATTTTTCCGGCCGGTAGAATGCTGAGCCATCGCCGGTAAAGAGTGCACTGAGGAAGCTAGAAAGAAGCTCGTCGTTCAGATGGTAAACGATATTGGGAAGCCTATTATTGTGGCTTTTGCCCGATATGCCGAAGACGTACCTGAAGAGCAAGTAAATCAGCTTGCCGCCAAAGTATACTTGTTTGGCTTTATCCCATTCACCCTCTATGCCATAAATCACTCTGGTGGAGGGATTGCCTTCGGTCAGAGTTGCGTAGCTATTGAGAGCGCCTCTAGCATAGCACTTTACTGCTTCTGAATGCTCGCTGCCGGTTATAGCCAAATCGTAACTGCAGGCTTCCTGGATGTTGTAGTTGCCCTCAGAGATGAAGAAGCCCAGCAGCTTAGCGACATCCGAGGTAAGGGGAAAGATCACGGGAAGATCGTGCTCACTGCCAGCCACGCCTAACCTCAAATCCATAGAGTGGTTCTGATCATAAAGCTCGCAGAATCTCTTGAAGAGTGAGATGGGCATTATGCCCTTGGTGAACCACTCCTTGTGGTGCTCGACACCCAACGCTCTGGATATCTCCGAGAATGACCTGCATTTTCCTTGGGCGATAATTTTTTGGAAGAGGGAACGAGCGCCGCGCACAAAGATATTCTCCAGGAGTGAAGCAGGAACTTTATCCACGAATTCGCTTATCAGATCTAAGCTTTCTATGGGCTTGCCACGCAGATTTAGGCCAAACTCACTGGCTCCGCCCAAGACGTCCCCTGGTTTAATCTCTTCCGCCCTTTTTATGCCCTCGCCCTTTACCGGTATTCTGTGCTCTCTGGTGACCTTCAGGGACTTGCCGCTGGAGGTCGTTATCTTCAGCAGCTCTTTATCGGCTGGGCGTCGCGAGACCTTTTTGACCTTTTTGGGTCCCTGGGGTGAGATGGCAAAGAGACTCTCAGGATAATAATAATCGCCCTCGAAGGGCAGCTCATCTAGCCGCACAGTTATATGCCTGCCTTTCGAGATTACAGGCACGACTGTGCTTCCGTCCAAGCAAAAAGGCCTGGTTCCAAAATATTCGAGATCGTGAATATGAAGATCACCTGCAAGGTGACGGTCGGCGAGGTACGGCGGCAAAAGCAACAGGTACTGCTCCTTGCTGATCTTGTCCGCTTTCTTCTTGTGGCTGGTCTCTGCGTTCTCCTGCAGGTTAGCATTCTCCTTGGCCTCGAAGCCAGTGCCGATATCGATGAGGTGAGCATCGTAGACAGGCGTTCCAACTCGCGTGCAGATGTTCCTCCACTCTGTGTGGTGCCTCTCCAGGAGAACCACATTCATGATCTCTCTCACTAAAGGACCGCTGAGATACTGGACATTCATCCACCTTACCCGGCGCTCCACCTCTTTGGCGATGTCCTTGGCTTCTTCTTCTGTGATGCCCGGCTCTTTATAAAATTGTTCTGATAGCTTTGTCTCCTTTAAGAGTTGTTTGGCTATGGCCTCTCTGTCCCAGTCCAGGAGATGGCCATCCGTAGTCCTGACTCTTGGCATGGCCGAGACGGCCAACCCTTCCAGGGTCTGCTGAACGATTCTGCTGCTCAATGCCCATCCCCTCTACGATACAGAAACATGACGCATCCTCTCTAACATCAACTTATTAATGCATTATTTCGCCCTTTGCTTATCGGCTTTGCGCTTCAAACTTCATCAAAATTTTAAGACTAATATGTCTCCTCGAAGTAATAAAGGAAACGCTTGAAGTATGGTCGTCACTGAGTATTAAAGCTGTTCTGGGCGTCGTGAAAGTATCTTGAAACCGAAAGCCTTAAGTAAAACTAACTTGTATAAAGGAAAGTGTATTGGGATAAATTGGTATTCCATGCGTCCATTCAACACCAGTAAGCGAGGGTTGGCCAGAATGCTGCTGCCCTCGCCCTGGATCTCCCAATCCGATTGTGCTGATGCTTGTTTTCCGAATTTATTTCTCGAAGGGTGATTAGCATTGAATTAGTATTGAGCGGGTAGGGGAGTGGGGGTTAGTAAAAAAGATGAGTGTACCCGCTCACGGTTATCAGCCTTTTGATCGTATAAATACTTTTCTGACAATAATTTAATACTGTTTTTTGCCATACGATTTTTGTTTGGCGATCTTTGCCGCAAAAGCGCCAGCTACAAAGCCCGCATCTACATTAACTACAGTAAGGACTGAGCATGACTGCAACATGGAGTAAAGGGCAGCCAGGCCGCTGCCGCCCAGGCCGTAACCTGTCGAGACAGGCAGACCTATTACTGGAGCATCCACAAGTCCTGCGACAACCGCTGGCAATGTGCCTTCCCTGCCAGCAGCCACGACGAGGGCATCAGCGTCTAACATCTTCTCCAGGCTTGGGAATAGCCTGTGGATGCCGGCAACGCCCACGTCGTACTCAGAGACCACATTGCAGCCCATCTCTTCTGCTACCACCTTGGCCTCCTCTGCAACTGGAATGTCTGTGGTACCGGCTGTCAAGATTCCCACAGTGCCCGATGCAGCCCTTCTTTCACCGGATCTCAGGACAACTGTTCTGGCCCAGGGGTTGTGTTCAAGCATGGCGCCTTTTGGCAGCTTTGCAGCCCGCAGGGTCTCCAGCTGTTCAGTTGAGACGCGGGTGATGATCACGTGGCCTGTCTCCTCCAGGTGAGCCAGAGAAATGTCGACTAGATCGGTTTTGTCCTTGCCCTCTGCTAATATGGCTTCAGGAATGCCGATGCGATCCGCGCGACAGACATCGAGCTTGGCCACCTCTCCTACTGCCCGGTAGCTCAGGAATTTTATGCGGCTTTGGGCCTCCTCCAGGGAGATCTTGCCCTGGCCAAAACTTTCGAGCACCTCTCTCAGGCTTTCTTTCACAATCCTGAAATGATGCATAGAGAGCATAAAGGGTTTATCCCCAGGGAGGAGATCTGAATGTGATGCTGGCTAACGTGGATCTTCACATCCACTCCAAGTATTCGACTGCTGTCTCCCAGGATATGGAGCTGCCACAGATCGCCAGGGAGGCGGCGCGAAAAGGGGTGAAGGTTGTGGGCACTGGCGATTGCCTGTTTCCCAAATGGCTGGACGCGATCAAGGAGCTTCCAGAAAACGAAGGGCTCTTTGTTTTGAAAGACACTCTATTTGCACTGAGCGTGGAGGTGGAGGATTCGCACCGTGTGCATCATCTCATCCTGCTTCCGGAAATCTCAAAGGCCAAGGAGCTTCAGGAGAGCTTTGCCCCAAGATCGACAAACCTGAAAACGGACGGTAGGCCAAGGCTGCACATGAACGGGGCAGAGATCGCTGATGTGGTTCTGGAGGCAGATGGATTGATCGGGCCTAGCCACGCCTTCACTCCCTGGACGGGAATCTTCGCCTACTACAAATCCCTGAGTGAATGCTACCAGGAGAAGGCGGATGCGATCAGGTTCATAGAGCTTGGCCTGAGCGCCGACACCGACTATGCCGATAGAATTGCAGATCTCTCCAACAGGACGTTTCTATCCAACTCGGATGCACACTCACCCCGCGCCAACAAACTCGCCCGCGAGTTCAACCAGATGGAGATGGACACTTTGAGCTACAAGGAGCTTGCCCTGGCCATCAAGCGCGAGAGCGGGCGCCGGCCGACTTTGAACGTCGGCTTTTACCCCGCTGAAGGAAAGTACAATCGCACTGCTTGCACTCGTTGCTTCCGGCAGTATAGCGCTTCTTTGAAGGACGAGTTTATGGGCCGCTGCCCGGAGTGCCGGGGGCAGATAAAACTGGGTGTGCAAGATAGGGTGAACTGTTTGGCTGACTATCCAGAGCCTGTGCATCCTGGCCATCGGCCACCTTACCTGCACCTAATTCCCCTGGCAGAGATCATCGCCCTTGCGATGGGGAACAAGAGCGCCACTGCGGTCGGCGTACAGAAGCGCTGGAATGAGCTGACAGCGGATCGAACGGAGATCGATGTGCTGGTGGGAGCAGATCTGTCCGAGCTGAAATCTGAGCCGAGGATCTTGGCCGCTATTGAGGCGTTCAGGTCGGGAAAAGTAATTGTAATCCCTGGCGGTGGCGGAAAATATGGGGAGATCAGGCTTCCTGAAAGCGAGATCTCACAATCTCGTCCGCCTCAAAGATCTTTGATGGATTTTTGATCGATTTCAAGTTCAGACTCCGACATTGCATGCCGCGCAGTTGCTTTGAGCGTTTGAACCAGCTCTGTAACAAGAGCCGCAGATATCTTCAGAAAGGTCGAATCCCCAGTTGGGCGGGTTCCATCCTCCTCCTGCCTGGGCTTTTGTGCAGATGCCCTGAGGCGAGCAGCTCAAATAGTCGGTGTTCGTGGCTGTGGAGTTGCTGGCGTTGATCCACTGACCATTATAGCCTGCAGATACGTAAACCACATTAATGGGCACATCGATAATCACATATCTCAGGACACGAAGGTGAATTGTAACAGCCTGGCCTATGGGCAGGTGAGTGAAGGTCCAGTTAGCGTATCTCGACTCGGAAAGCTCAGACCTTCGCGGTTCTGAGGGTTTGATCGAGGCATCGAGGAAGTAGGTGCCAGCTGGGAAAACATCCCTTACATAGATCGGCCCAAGCGCAGCGTTGCCGTCATTCAATATGGAGACAGTGTAGCTCAAATTGATGCTGTCCGTCGCATCCTGCTCGCTTCTCTGATAAATGGTCAAATGTGGCTCATCGTAATGCTTTACATCTGTTATGGCGGTCGATCCATTGGTGTATGTCGTGCCCAGCTTCTCAACAACCTTGAAGCTTCCCGTATAGTCCGAACTCGCTTCCTTTTCCAAAGTGATGTGGCCCTTTTCATCGGTTTCTGCAACCTTTATGTATCCCATGTGGCGAGTGCCCTGAAATTCTGAGCTCACCTCCATCCTAGTGTTATTGCCCTCCATCTCAAATAGGCTGCTTCTATCGATCTTGGTGCTATATCGATAAAGCTCATTCAATGACTCTGAAGTGAGATAGTTCTTGACGCACTCTGCCTCGTTCCAGGTAGAGTTGAAGTTCAATGTCCGTCCATCCGGAAGGGCAAAAGAAGTGCTTTGATGCTTGACTGAGAGGTTGCTCTCCTCCTTGATGAAATTTTTCTTCCGGTTGTATGTTATGAGATCCTCTCTGGAATACTCGCCGCTTCCACTCTCCTTCTGTCTGAGTTCTACCCCGACGCCGCCAGTGACAGTGACGCTGCTCGTCGCTATTTGGGGCGGAGAATTGGGGCTTGACATTGTAACTTTATTTATTAATTCGTATGATTCACTACCTGTAGATAGGTCCTTCCAGGACCTGACGAAACCCACACCACTTGCTTCCTGCTCAAAATTGAAATTTGTATTGGAAGAGGCGGGAACTTTCAACGTCACTGTGATTGTTCCCTTCCCCAAGGGTATCGTCCATCTGTTATTCGTTCCAGTATCCGGCTGTGGATACGCAGAAATGAAGGTCATCTTGTCGGGATAATCTTCGGTTATCACTGCATCTCCCAAATAATTGTTATACGTAATTGTATAAGTCACGAGCCCACCAGGAGATACAGTTTGTGAGGATGCAGATTTAGTAATGCCACAATTTATCCAGTTCAGGACATATGTCTCGGATCGCGTGCTCTGACCGCTGGAATCGATGGCCAAGATGTAGTACTCTATGGTTGTTCCTGCCGGGCATCCACTCAATGTATAGGTCCAGAGATCGCTGGCGCCAGGATCCATCAGCACATCATGAGTCCCTGAAGGATCTGCGTAGACGAGATGGACCTCATTGATGTTTGCTGTACCTGTGACGCGGGCTGTGATCTCGACACTTGAGCCCTGGCAAACATCGGCGCTTCCAGGAGTAATTTCAGTGATCATCGGGCCTTTGCAGTCTCGCCAGTGGATGAACTGGCTGACTGTTGTGGATCTATCGGAAGCATCTGTGGCTTCAATCTGGATCTCCAGGCTGCTGCCAGCAATCTGGCCTGGAATTGGCGACTGGCTCATCCAGACTCCGTCAAGGTTAGTCCCGCCTTGTTGCAGCACCATGGGTATGGTCGACGAACCATAAATCAGATTTACGGATACCACACCGTCATCGTCTGTAACATGTGCGGTCAAAATGACCTCTTCATTTTCGCAGGGGTTGAGCGGTTCTACCGATAATATATTTGGCGCAGCACAATCTCTCCAGCTTACTTCATAATTTCCATCTGATGGAGATGTGACCTCGTTCCCGTCCAGATCCCTAGCTAAAATTTTGTAAGTCACAGTTGTACCGGCATCGTGCCCTGGTATGCTCCCAACCCAATCACCATCATTGGAACCAGCAGGGCCGGTCATATCCACTGTATGCTGGCCGGTCTGATCGGTGTAAACCAGTGTTACAGATGATACTCCAACGTTATCGATGACATGCGCCGTTATGTCGACACTTGAGCCCTGGCAAACATCGACGCTTCCAGGAGTAATTTCAGTGATCATCGGGCCTTTGCAGTCCCGCCAGTGGATGAACTGGCTGACTGTTGTGGATCTATCGGAAGCATCTGTGGCTTCAATCTGGATCTCCAGGCTGCTGCCAGCAATCTGGCCTGGAATTGGCGACTGGCTCATCCAGACTCCGTCAAGGTTAGTCCCGCCTTGTTGCAGCACCATGGGTATGGTCGACGAACCATAAATCAGATTTACGGATACCACACCGTCATCGTCTGTAACATGTGCGGTCAAAATGACCTCTTCATTTTCGCAGGGGTTGAGCGGTTCTACCGATAATATATTTGGCGCAGCACAATCTCTCCAGCTTACTTCATAATTTCCATCTGATGGAGATGTGACCTCGTTCCCGTCCAGATCCCTAGCTAAAATTTTGTAAGTCACAGTTGTACCGGCATCGTGCCCTGGTATGCTCCCAACCCAATCACCATCATTGGAACCAGCAGGGCCGGTCATATCCACTGTATGCTGGCCGGTCTGATCGGTGTAAACCAGTGTTACAGATGTTACTGCAATGTTATCGATGACATGCGCCGTTATGTCGACATTCTCATTGCCGCATGGTGTATTGGTTGAGGGCACGACTGAGGAAATTGTCGGAGCCGTCAAGTCTCTCCATCTTTTCGAGGCAGATTGTGTCAGGGATCTTGGCACATCTTGCGCCATAACAAGACGTTGAATGGAAGACGTCGCACCAATCCATATTGCACCGGAGGGGACTATGAAGCTGGTGGTCGCAGCGATTGTGTCGTCGCCAGCATTGGCTCCTGTGTAGGTAAAAGCCGATTGACCATTTGCATCGGTTACAACACTGACAGGATTCGTGGTTGGGTTGGCTCCTGTAACCGAGAAAGTCACTTCTTGGCCCGAGACAGCACTCCCGCTTGGATCCAAAACGGTTGCGGTCACAGTATGCTGAGCACCCAAGGGATTCGTAGAGGATGCTGGTGAAAGGCCTAAAGTGGATGGTATTTGAGGAATGGATGCACTTCCCACAGAATCGACGATGGCTCTTGCGGCAGCGAATACGTTCCCAGGAGTGCCGGAGCTGAGATCCAAGCCGTTGGAAAAATGCCAGATAGCCAGTTGGACTGCAGCCCCCTTTTCTGTGTTGGTTAAACCATCTGGAAGGCCTGTATTCGGATAGTAATTATTCAATATCCAGATGATGTTCGGATCGGCACCAGATCCTCCGAGCTCGTATGTATTGCCATACTGAGTACTTATATCGATATCTATACAATAGGTTGGATATTGTGTTGTATCACCATCAAGAGCGATGTAAATGATGCCTGCATATTTACTACCATGTCCTATAGTGCTGACGAAAATTAGGTCTGCATCAACTATCGTTGCACTTAAAGCACTAACACATTCAATTTGTGATATAATTAATATTATTACAATAGCCAGCAATCTATAGAGACTTTTCGTTTCAACCCCTCCTCATTCTGCAACATTAATGTAAGACATATTTATTATAATATACCCAATTGTGAATTAAAACGCCCATTAGTGAATTTTATAGTTATTTTAAAGTAAATAAGCTGGTAGTAATCTATACTACTTACTACAAAATATAAAATAAAGTAATTATCTATTATAAGCTCATTTTTCATTTCACTCTATCATATGTACTGCTCCAATCAACTCATTCTGATCAGGTTACTGTGGCATCGTCGACGTTTGGGCAGTTCAATGGACAGGCACTGCCATCCTTCTCCTCCCACCTGGCCAGCACAGGGTCGAAATGCTCAATTTCATCGGATTTTTCCTCTACTGACCCGTGGCAGGTGAGGTCCGCAGGGTTAACTTTGCGCCCGCAACTGTCCAGCCACGCCCGGTAGATGATCGATTGATTCTTTTCATGGGTCCCTCCGGCGCTGCAACTGCCTGTGGCTTCCACCAGGTTAATGATATCTCCGTCGCATCTCGCAGTGTCCAGACATATCTCGATCTTCATCGAGTCGCCAATGGCCAGATGGAGCAAGGTCCAGTTGCAGCTATTGCTTTCAAGCTGAACAGGTCGCAAGGAGGCGTTGAGGAATCTTGAACCTGGGGGGAACATGTCTCGCAAGAAGAGTGGCCCCAGTGCAGCGTTGCCATCATTGGTGATGGTGATAGTATACGCGGCCACATCTCCGATCAGCCGGCCTTCCTTTTGAAGATAAAGATGAGGCCTGTCATACTTGGAGCTGCAAGAGATCATGATCTTTCTCTTGATATTGAAGTCGCCTGTGAGGATCTCGTCCTCGTCCAACCGTTGTCTTTCGCCTGCGGCATAAGCAGTCTGCAACTTTGCAGTCCCCGAGAAATTGATCTCGCTCTCCATAGCCCTGAGACCCCGAAAAACTGCGTTCTTCTTAAGGTATTTTGCGCCTGAGACCTCCTCGCCAATGAAGCTGGATGTAGTTTGAGACCACATTCCTTCTTTGCATCTCTGAGATACGTTGAGATATGTACTGGGCGAGATCTCATAGCTCAGGGCAAAATGTTTAGCATCTATATCCTTGTTCATGAGGTTGCTCAATGTCTCGATTCTCTGCTCAGATCGAAAGACGCCAGTGCCCGATTCGTAGCTTCCCTGGGCATTGCCGATCTTCACATCTGCATTCAAGTAACCGCTGCCTGTTACAGATCGATCCAAAATTAGGCTCTGGCCGGAATCGTTTGTCTTCTCCAAAACCTGGAAGCTTCCAATGTACTCTTCTTTAGAAATATCATCTTCAGTCGTTGCTACATGATTTGTGGGCTTCTTTTGCGTTTCAAAGGATGCCAGACCTCGAAAATCCGATTCAGTCTCGAGCCGTGAGCCGTTCTCGTCCAGTTCGAAATGGCTTTCGTGGTCTAGCCAGGTCGAGTATCTGTTCAATTCGCAAAATTCTGTATTCGTTATTCCGTTTTTGACATGGCTCTCCTTTGACCAAAGAGAAGAGATGCACTGCGAGCTGTTCCGAGGCAGGATAAATGTTGTGGGACGGTAAACAGCCTTCATGCTCTGGCTCAGCCTTATGGATTTGTTTGAGAGGAGAAAATGCAGGTCCTCTGATGTCTCGTAGTCCCCGCTGCCATGCTCGCGGAGGCGGAGACTCGTGCCCTCCTCGCCCAGAATTTTCACTTTCGCCATCCCAAAAATCTGCATTTGATCAGATGACACGTAAACCCGGTTGGTGAGAGTGCTGCATCTTTGGGAGGTGGTGTAATCCCCGTAGGCGTTGACAAAGCCGATTCCAGTGATCTGCTGATGGCCTTCAAATTTCATATCAATACGGGGAACCCTCACGGTCAGCCTGATATCAACGAACTCACCGGGAGCTATAGAGTCAAATCTCCAGATGCCATCGCCTGCCGGGTTCGGAGAGGCAAAGACGAGCTCCACATGCGAGTCAAAAACATCCCTTACGGTGACGTTGGTGGCAGGCTGGCCGCCGCTGTTATAGACTTTTATGACGTAGCTTATCTCTTCGCCTCTGCGCACTGCCTTCTGCAGGGCAGTCTTGTTAACGCTCAGGCGGGTCTCGTTCAGAACGCTGGTATAAATTGTGCCGCTCTTCGGACCAAGCTCGTCGGACTTGATTGTGAAGCGATTTGCAAGCACAAAGCCGCACTCAAGGCTTTCGTCTACACGCACCTTGATCTCTATGCTGTGGGGCTCATTGGGCGCCAGCCGATGGATCTTCCAGGTGTTGTTATCCGCATTTGCCGGAGCCGGGTCGGCAGAGAGAAAAGACACGCCTGGGTCAAGCTCGTCGATTATGGTGACGTTGTTTGCCACTGTGCAGCCTTCATTTTCGTATGTAAGCGTGTAGCATAATGTCTCTCCCACCTTCACAGGATCTGGATCAGCCTTCTTGCTAATTGAGAGGCCCATGGCGGCGACCTGTGCCGAGGACTTTCGCAGGTAATCATTTACGCCGCCTGTGCCTGCACGCTCATCGGCACAATCGCCTGCTATGCTTGTCCAGGTCAAAATGGCTTCATTGACGATCGTATCACCGGGCTTTGCTTTGCAGGTTGCATTCAAGGAGATCAGAACCTTCCGGCTGCTATCCCAGCCAAGATCTATGGCATCGAAATGCCATCTCAAGCTGTCAGCGTCAAACGTTGCCTGAGGCCCTGAAACAATTTCCGCCGTGCCCGGCAAATAGGCCATGCCGTCCGGCAGGAGATCTTGCAGTTCTATATCAAAGGCCGGCGCTTGGCTTTGAGCCGAGTGATAGACGGCCAGAACGTATGATACATTGTCGTTGATGCCAGCAACTGTGGATGAAGGAGATACCTCCAAGATAAGGTCAGGCTCAGCTACTGTGATCGACCCGGCTGCATCTCTGTCTGTTTTTATACCCTGCCCGTCACTCCAGGTCATGCAGGCTTCGGTGCTTTTCAGAATGACACCGTCCTGGTTCTCAGGCGAATTTGCCAGAGCACAATTATATTCGATCTGGATTCTGAATGCTGGACCCACATCTCCGAAGAACCAGCAGATTTGCAAAGATCCATCTTCGTCAGATATCTCAGTCTCTTTTTGCGGTTCAATTCCATGCAAGGATAAGCTGCTGCTGTCGTAGTTCAACCCGGAGGGAATGGTGTCATTGATCCACAAGTCCTGGGCTCCCTTTGGCAGGTCGGCATCGATCTCGAAACTTATAACTTCACCAGGAGCGAGGCGATGAGGCTCGTCCGGCAGCTTTCGAATAGCTGTTCTCTTGTCAACTGCTGATGCCTGCCTTACCTCCTGGCAGGGACCCGAGCCCCATTTGACAACGACGAGGTTGGAATAATTATCACATGATGACATCGCCTTGGCCACAACTCTCGCGTCCCTCTCATCTCCTGGATTCAGATGATTATAGCTCCAATCGAGCTGCTTGCCTGGTGAGTCGATTTCAAGCAATTGCAGGCCCTCTTTTAAAGTAACATTGACCTGGACGTCGTTTGCGACCCCCACTCCATCATTTCTCACCACGATCGTCCAGGTTATCTCATCTCCTTTAGCAGCTTCAAATCTGTCAGGGGTAACAGAGACGCTCAGGTCAGCTCTTCGTATGGTAAAAGAGGGCGATTTTGCAAAGAGCTCTCCCGAAGAGGAGGACAGCCTGGCAAGGAGCGTGGCGTTGCTTGGGGCATTGCAGCCTGGTGTGAGATTAAACTGCAGTGTCACAGTCTCCCCTGCATAAATATTGGATGCGCTCCCACCGTTTGATGAACCCTTCGTTGCCTCTTGAAATCTCCACTCTTTATCGTCTCCCAGATCCTTGCCGTCGGGATAGCGCGCCCAGCACATGTCATTGTTCTTTTCATCTGTTGCCTCTGGTGTGCAGTCAATCTCTTTGCCTGAAGAATCAAAAAGGGTGATTTTTGTTGGATACGAGTTGATCAGCGAGCCGTTAGTCCAGGCGATGACGTGATAGCAGCCCGAAGCAATGACTGTGCCCTCTGATATGGATACTGTTTTTCCAGAATAGCCATCGACAAGCTTCCATCCACCAACATTGATATCAAAAGACGAAGGGTTATAGATCTCCACCCATTCATTTCCTGAGTCCGGGCCTTCAGGGTTTTGCTCCACCTCATTGATCGTTATGTGTCGACATGATTTCAAAGCAGAATTCAGGTCCCAATTGACGGATTGCCTGTCCACGAATGGATCGTAAGATGATTCGACATCATCTAAGATGATCTTCGAGTCCTTTGAACAGGAAAATGCTTCGGGAATCTGTTGGGACGCTGATAGTACGTTGGTATCTTCATCGCAAAAGAATTTCAGGCTACAGGCTTCAGTTTCACAAACGTCAAATTCTGATGGAGAATTGATGCTTAATGAGGAAGCTGCGGCAGGAGTGATTATCAACAATATTAGATGAAACACACCAAATATATAATATCCAAAATTATTTTTTTGACTCTTTTCATCTCTATCTAAATTACCACCTGCTACATTGGCCTGCGTGGACACTGGTTCCGCCCCTACTTTTAGTCAGTATTTTCAGTACTTATCATAAAAAAAAAGGTCTTATTTAACTTTTTCTTCCAGTCCCTCAGGAGTGTAGAGTTCCTTGCGGATCAGTCCATAAAGAAATGATGCTATTTTTAAAGGACAATCTTAAACCGATAAAAGTGAAGAAAGGCCAAGATCGGCAATAATGGGTGGACGTTAGCGCATCTTCCTCTTCCTTGCCGCCTTATACTTCGGCCAGGTCTGATAGCGTGCATCTCTATCGGCATAGCTCGCAGCCACGCTGTCGGAGACCGCCCTATCTATCCGATCGTCGCGCGACCTCCTCTCCGCGGCCATCTTCTTCACAATGAAGTAATTGGCTGCCAGGAAGAGGGGGATCATAAGAATACAGATCCCGATTATCTGCCAGACTTCCATTGAAATAACTCTCTGCCTGAGAATATAAAATGCTCACCTGAACTTGGCCAGCAGCCTGGCGTAGAACTCTCGCTCCGGGCTTTTTGCAGACCGCACCAGCCGGTCTAAAATCAGCTCAGGGGTGCTCTTGGCCAGGTAATTGTACTTCGGGCTCCTGTTCACGATGAGATTGTTCTTCTCATCCAGGCCCTCTGCATCGATTCCATCCACTCGAACAACAGTTTCTGCATAGCGCCTGATATCCTCGGCCAGATGGCTGACGAAGACCGCTAAAGAGCCTGAGCTGTTCAGCTCATCCAGCATGCATGCGATGATGCGCGCCGAGGCTCCCGGCTCAGTGATTGCCTCCAGCTCGTCCGCCAAAACCAGCTTTTGTTTCTGGTTCTCCACGACTGAAAATTTTCGTATGGCCGTCTCAAATGCGCCAGCTGAAAGTGTGCCACGGCTCTTGCTGAAGTAGTACATCTCCTCAAAGAGGCTCATTTTGCACTGCTTCGCAGGCACAGGCAATCCCATGTGGCCCAGGATCACTATCTGTGCTATGAGATCCAGAAGCGATGTCTTGCCGCCTGAGTTCACGCCGCTGAGGATGGCAACCTTCTCAGGATGGTCAATTGTGCCCAGGGAATAACTCACCAGATCGGGTTTATTCAATGAGAGATTCCTGCCACATTCAAAGCTCAGGCATGGCTCCTTGACGATCTCTGGCATGCACAGTTCCTCTTCAAGGGCGAATCTGCCCACTGCATGGAAGAAGTCGAACTCCATGAGGGCGTAAACCAGCTCAAATGCAGCCTCCTTCTTGTCCTCAAGGTCGCGGGCCAGATCTCTTCTAGCCTTCAGACCCC
Organism: uncultured Methanotrichaceae archaeon; assembly: GCA_964604285.1. Taxonomy (GTDB): domain Archaea; phylum Halobacteriota; class Methanosarcinia; order Methanotrichales; family Methanotrichaceae; genus Methanothrix. Next base: position 7,416 of record CAZRYL010000002.1, on the reverse strand, counting down.
TCTCTTCAATCCTGCTTCTCAGGTCCTGTTCAAAGGAGTGCAAAGCCTGTCGGTTCATCTCCAGGGGATAGCAGACCTTCTCAGGGAATATCTCATCCAGCCAGACGATCTCTGGACCTTTTAGCTCCAGATCGCGGGCTGTGCGGGCTTTTGCCTCCAAAAGTGTCTCGTGAAAGACGCCCTTCATCTGTAATTCGAAGAGCTCCTGGACTCCTTCGCCCCGGCTCATTACCATGAGCAGATCAGTGCCGCCCAGCGTGAGAGAGCTCATCTCAATCTTTTTCTTAAGCTCATCATTAGCCCACGAAGCTGCATCGCCCACGCACCCTCTCAGACGATCAGCGATCCTGGAAAGGCGCTCCTCTTCGCAATCATCTCTTTTATTTAATTTGCAGATGCATTTAGCTAAATCGTCCCATTCAGCAAAGCGGCTAAAGCCCAGATCCCTCAGCTTCATCGCGGCCCCTATCGCTGGCAATAGCGTGTCCAGATTGGCCGTGAAAAATCCCAAAACAGCCTCTGGGGCCAGATACCACTCATCAAGCGACAGGGCGAGCTCGATGCCAGGGGGGCCATCAATCTCATCGCCCACGAAGCTAACATGGCTGTAGCTTGCTGCCAGGCCCGCCAGTTCTCTTGGGCTCTCCGTCAGGTACAAGTCGATCAGCTTATCAATCCCACGTGCCTTCAACTGCTGGAAGGCTTTAGCGGAAGACACAGCCACAGCCCTCTCCCGCACTCGCGAGGGTGCTCTCTCTCTCAGGGGCTTGATCATGCTCAGTAGATCGCTTATGCCCTGCCCCTGCGTCAGCCTGGCGTATTCTATTGCAGTCTCTACCATTTTTCGGTTCTCGTCCAAGAGCCTTGGACAAGAGGATGGGAATAGCGTGGCTATCTTATGGCGGGCGTACTCTGTATGAGCATAGCTTTCAATCCGAGCTATAAGCATCTTATATACTCTGGACACTTCATCGGTGGCGAGAAAATCGTCTGGCTTGATGCCATGTTTCATTGCGCGTGCATGCTGGACAAGGAGGAGAGCCTGGCGTTCGCTCAAGACCTTGGTCAGGCCTGTGACGTCTCCCTCCATGACAGCCTGCAAGGCGTTCTCCTCGCTACCATAATGCTCTATAAGGCGTTCCCTTGAGCGAGAGCCCACACCGGGCAGATCCACCAGCTTCAATCAAGCTGCATATTGAAAGGAATATAATATATCTGTTCCGCCGTCATGGCCTTGCAAGAAGCTTGATATCCTGTGGAGCAATTGTAGATACTGTGCTACTACATCGCTTGCTGGACCTTGGGACGGAGGAGAGCATATTTCTGGCTGAGGAGTCCCTGAAAGACCTCCTGTACTTGCCCGTTACTGAGAAGATATTGCAGTCGGAACAGGATGTTGACGAATGTATCGAAATCCTGGAGCTTGGCGTGGCATTGCACATCAAGCAGCCTGCAGAGTTCTGGCTCTTGCTGACGGATAAATATTCAGATCATAAAATCATCGAGGAAAATGCCGACAGATGGGCCTCTCGGGTCAGCAAGAGTGTGCAAGCTGGAGAGGAGGATTTTTTCCTTGCTCTGACGGAATATTTTGCCATATCGCTCATGGATGAATTGTTCTGTGATGAATGCTTTATGAAAGGGACCCCTCAATACGTGGAAGAGAGAATAGAGCGGCTAAAATCTTTTATCGAGCCGATAATACCTCGAAATGCGAGTATCCTGGAGATCTGCTGCGGCAGTGGCATGGCCACTCAGGCCCTAATGCGACTGGGGCACCATCCCATCTGCATGGATTCGGATTTATGCGATCTGTGTCAAGCCATGAAGAGCGGCCTGATGGACCCAGGTAGCTGCTTCGTATTAGATGCCAGACTTTTGCCTCGATTCTTCTCTTCGCAGTCATTTCAGTTCGTACTGGGATTCATGGTCGGCCTGATCGATGAATTTAACTGGCCGCTGTGGAGGGAAATTCTGCTTTTGGCATCATGCCTGGCAAGGGAGGGAGTCCTCTATACAACTTACACACAAAGAGAGGCTGAACTCATCGCGAAGGCCTTCGATGAGGCAGGATGGACTGGGGAGGTAATCGACAATCGCGACTCCAAAGGAATTTACGATCAGTGGGCATATCTAGGCAGAAGGAAAGGACGACGGAAAGGTTAATTACAGTCGCCACAATGGATGAATTGAGGTGAGACTTTTGGCGGAGTTCAAGAAGCGAAATGCTGAGAGAAAGGGTGGCAAGAAGGAAGAGATCAAGAGCAAAAAACTCCTGGAAGACAACCTCGATGATCTAAGGGGCAGAGGCGAAGCGGAGATTTAGCCTCGGTCGGAATCGGTTCGGGCCAGAGGTCTTAATGCACCATCTTGGCCCTGCCATTCAATCACGAAGGCGTGATGCTCAAGCCCTTGCTCAGCTCCTTGAGCTTTTCTATGCTTTCCATGGTCTTGGCCGATTCTTTCCTCTTCTCTTCTTCGAAGTGCTTGATGATCTCCTCCAGGGAGATTGTGAGCCGATAGACCTTCATGGGCCTGCCTTTTCCATCTTTCTTGATTTCACGTTCTTCAACCCAGTTGTTATTGCGCAAAGTGCGCATTGCAATACTTACCTCGGGCTGTCTGAGATTGGAGCCAATCTCGATCTCCCTGGACGTGGCCTCCTCCACGTTGGCAAGATATGTGATCATGCTGGCCACGTTTCTTGGAATGCCGAGATCTCTTAGAACTTCCACGAATTCCCGGTCAGCATCATCCAAAACTTTCACAGAGAATTGTCTCATTTCGACCTCATTCTATTTTTGTATAAAACAAATGCTTTATGATATAAATAGTTTATTTCGATACCGTTTATTTTTTGTTTTATCTTAAGATTTTACAGTTAATATGCAGTTTCTCGAAGATCTTCTGCACATTTCTGGTTATAATGACTAAAATATTTATAAAATTTATGGAATGCAACTTACAGTCCCATCTCGAGGATCTGCCAGTCATAAATTATTAAAAAATAAAAATTTACTGTTGATTTATCTCTGGCTTGTTTCATGTCCCTCGGCCACGACGAATCGGAATCGTTTTTTGTACATAGAACGAGAAAATAGATATATCATAGTCTTCATTGCCTGCTGCCATGGAATTGAGGCTTGATCCCTGGGGCGCAGTTCACGTAGACGATTACTCCAAGCTATTTGATGAGTTCGGGATATCCAGCTTCGATGAGATCCTTCCAAAGCTCGAGGATCCTCATCCATACATGAGGCGCAAGATCATCTTCGGCCACAGAAACTACGATTCAGTGCTGCAAGCCATGCAGCAGCACAGGCCCTTTGCAGTCATGAGCGGCTTTATGCCATCTGGCAGAGTGCATTTTGGCCACATGATGGTCATGAACGAGATCATCTGGCATCAGCAGCATGGAGGCGATGCATTCGCAGCCATCGCCAATATGGAGGCTCACGCTGTGCGCGGCATAAGCTGGAGCAGGTGCAGGGATCTAGGCATCAACGAGTACATTCTAAGCCTCATCGCCCTGGGATTTCAGCCTAAGGGCCACATTTACTTTCAGTCTGAGAACTTGTTGATGAGGGATCTTGCCTTTGAGCTTGGGATTGTTTCAAACTTTTCCGAGGTGAGCGCTATCTATGGGTTCTCAGGCGAGACCCACATATCTCATATGGAGAGCGTCATGGCCCAGAGCGCAGATATCCTTCAGCCACAGCTCGAAGAGTATGGCGGCCCAAAGCCGGTTGTAATCCCAGTTGGGGCCGATCAGGATCCTCACATCAAGCTCACACGCGACCTGGCCTATCGAATGAGAAAGTTCCTTGTGGAGGTCAGGGGAGATTACGTGAGCATACGGGGTAAGGCGGCAGGAGAGCATCTGATGAGGGCCGCTGAATCCATGTTGAAGGACGCAGGCTATGGAAAGGTCAAAAGGTATGAAGAGCACATCGACGTCACTGAGATCCAGGATCGTGAAGCCCTCCTCTCTGGAGCCCTCTTGGAGGAGATCGATCGGCGTGTGATAAAATTGGAGACGGAGCATGGAGATTTTGGCTTCATACCTCCGGCCTCCATCTATCACAGGTTCATGACAGGGCTTACTGGGGGTAAGATGTCCTCCTCCAGGCCTGAGAGCCACATCGCATTGACAGAGGAGCCCAAAGAAGCAGCCAGGAAGATCATGAAGGCAATCACAGGGGGCCGGCAGAGCCTGGCAGAGCAAAGGAAGTTGGGGGGAGAGCCCGATAAGTGCTCGATTTATGAGTTTTTGGTCTTCCATCTCTCGGACGACGACAAAGAGCTCTTGGAGTTGGATGCAGAGTGCCGCTCTGGCAGGCGCATGTGCGGGACATGCAAGAAGGATGTGGCAGAGCGCATTTGGAAGTTTCTGACAGAGCATCAGAAGGCGCGTGAGGCGGCAAGGGAGAGGCTCCCTGAGTTTGGGATCAAAGCGTGAGCGTCGTGTGATCCCATGCTCTCGTTCATGTATCGCCCTTTCTCTTCTCCAATACTTTTATCTCCTCTATCAGCGTTTCTGGATAGTTCCCAGTCTCATCCTTCTCCAGATACTTTACCATATCCCAGACATTGAGCAATGCGGCTGAGACTCCCGTCAAAGCCTCCATCTCCACACCAGTGTTGCCCAAGGACGTCACCTTAACCGTAACACTCATTCGCTCCTCATCCATAACAAAATTGACATCCAATCCGGTGATTGGAATTGTGTGGCACAGAGGAATCAGGCGGGGTGTATCCTTCACCGCAAGAATGGCCGCCAGCCTGGCGACTGTCAGGACATCCCCCTTCTTCACGCCGTCCGATCTCACTGCTTCCAGGGTAGCCTTCCTGAGCTTGATAGAGCCGCGGGCGGTGGCAGTCCTGATGACGGGGGGCTTCTCTGTGATATTCACCATCCCTGCAAGCTTCTCCTCTTCGGCCATCTCTATAACCTCATAGCTGAGGGAATCTTCTCTATTACGTCCGTCGCCACCATGCCGAAGTCCTTTTCTGCATAGACCATATCGCCAGCCCGTCCATTGACGAAGGCTGCAGCAGTCGCCGCCCGCAGAGCAGTCGTCTTGGCAAAGAATGCAGCGGTAACTCCTGCAAGAACATCACCCGTCCCTCCTACGGTCATGCCCGGGTTTCCATTGGTATTGGCCCTAACAATCTCTCCGTCTGTGATGAGGTTTGAGACCAGACCAGCTTTGCCTTTGAGCAAGACGACCAGCCCCTTCTCACGAGCATACTTTTTCAGGGGATCGATGCGTTCCCGGTAACCCGCACCGTACAGGTCGATCCCGCTTATCCTCTTGAACTCGCCCACGTGAGGCGTAACTATACCCTTCAATGGAAGATCTGGCATGAGTGCATCTGCGTCTATGACGGTTTTGCCGCAAATGGGAATTATCCCTGCAAGAGCCTCAAAGGTCTCCTGATCGCGTCCCAGGCCCATGCCCATTACGACCACATCATGTCTTGCTATCAGATCCTTCAGAACGCTCAGGTCCTTAGGATGCAGATGATCGCCCGATAGCTCCCTCACGATCAAGTTCGGCGAGAAACCAGCGATAGTCGACGCGGCACTCTTTGGGGTAGCCACAGTGACCACGTCGGCACCAGCTCGCAGGGCAGCCATGGCCGTCAGTGCTGGTGCGCCTGTATAAGGTCCTCCGCCGATCACAAGAATCCTGCCACTGTCGCCTTTACGGCTCTCTGCTGCTCTTCTTCCAACCAGCCAGAGGTCCCCTGGACCTGCGATGAACTCTGCTTCAGGAGGAATTCCGATGTCCACAACCTTGACATCCCCTGAAAGACCTGGCTTTGGCCTGTGAAATGTCACGACGGTGTCGGCTCGCACTGCCTTGTTGGTTCCAAGGCCGCTTGGGATATCCACTGAAATGACATGCTTTCCCGAGGAGTTGATGGCATCTATTGCTCCTGCTTCCAGGCCCTTTACTGTTCCGCGCACGCCAGTGCCAAAGATTGCATCCAAAACCAGATCATATTCTCCCAAAGACAGATCCGACAGGTCTCTGACCTCTCTGAGATCAAAACCCAGATGCTCCAGAATATCCCAGTTCTGTTTTGCCTCTTTTGTGGCGATATCCCCAGATCTACCCAAAAGATAGACAGTGACCCTAAATCCGTCCATGTGGCGGGCGGCAACGAGTGCATCCCCACCATTGTTCCCACGGCCAGCTACTATGGCGACCCTCTTTCCTGGAGCTGTAGCCTTGATCTCGCGTGCCAGAGCTGCGCCAGCATTTTCCATGAGCTGCAAGGGTAGGAGGCCGAAATACTTGCAGTTCATATCTATTGAATTCATCTCTTCTGATGAGATCTGCCTCATGAATGAACCATTGTTCTATGAAGTGATAAAAGTTGTCAGTTGGCAGTGCAAAATGACATCATTGCCTACCGTTTTTCAGGTAGATCCTTCGCTCTTCTCAAGCCGGGCGTGGTTATGTACCAGCGCCCTTTCCTGCCCTTTAGAAAAGTCATAAGCTCAGCCCAGTCATCGAAATGGTGTGCCTTTCCACCATCCAGATCGAATGCAGAGATCTTCTTCTCCATAACCAGGCCCTTATTTGCCAGCAGATCCTCTATCTCCTTGCGAATCTTGCTTTTCTTGATAACTTGCTTCTCATCGTCCAGAATCATTTTGGGCACCTCAAATCCTGGCGGGCTTGGCTTTACTCAAAGCCCAATTTATGTATCTCGCTGCAGGAAATTCATGAACAGTTGTGGCCACGATAAGGCCCTCTCCAAACTTTGCTGCTACAAGAACTGCTCTGTTTTTCTCATCTCTCACAACCACTTCGAAGCCCTCTCCGGGCAGGAGATAGCCATCGCATTCAGGCGTCGATGTGCAGAGCAGGCAGCAGCATTCATGCTGCGATTGTACTACATTTTTTTGCCCCAGTTCGCAAAAGTACTCGAGCCTCAGTGGCAGCCACTCGTACTCATGATATGTCACCATGGGCCCAAACACGGTCAGCACACCCCCCTTCTTCACGAAATCTGCAATCTTCGACTTCATCCTCCGCAATACTGGCAGGATCTCACTGTACTGGGGATTGGCAAAGCCCGTTGGGATCATTATCATTTTGTACTGAGGCAAGAATGGGCTGCCGAGAATGCCTGCCTGAAGGAATTGGTAGCTCAGGCCAAGCTCCTGGAAGAGCTTCTCGAATAGGAACGTACGGCTGCCAATCAGTGCGATATCTGTCATGTTACTGTCACTTTCCAGCTATGAGGGATATTCTTTATGGTTTTCTCCCTCCTAGATCATGATACCTGCAGATCTTAACATTTTCATCCATCAGGTTTATTACTAAATAATATTGGTATATCAGCTGCGATAATATATGGAACAAGAACTAATGAGAATCGGGGTTTCGCTGCCTGAGA
>CAZRYL010000001.1:0-87056 GCA_964604285.1 uncultured Methanotrichaceae archaeon | reverse complement strand
TCGGTACTCAGCAAAAGACGAATGACATGATGCCCTATATTTACAGGGTGAGAACAGATGGCCTGTACGTTCTGGATGTGCAGTCCACGGATAAACGTATCCGACTGGCTGCCAAGTTCCTGGCCAAGTACGATCCAGCCAATGTCCTGGTCGTGTCTGCCAGGCAGTACGGCCAAAGACCAGCGACCATGTTCGCTAAGGCCATAGGCGCCCAGGCCAACGTAGGACGCTTTGTGCCCAATACGCTGACAAATCCCGCGTTTCGCGGCTTTGTCGAGCCCGATGCACTCATAGCCACGGATCCCAGCGGCGATGCCCAGGCAGTAAACGAAGCAGTTGATGTAGGCATACCTGTAATCGCCCTTTGTGATACCAATAACATGACCTCCAATGTTGACCTTGTGATCCCCACCAACAACAAAGGCAGGAAAGCTTTGACGCTCATTTACTGGCTCTTGGCCCGTCAGGTGCTGCGCGAGCGCGGCGAGGAAGAGAGATTCAAGTACACTATCTCGGACTTCGAGATGGAGTTTTGATCCATGCGCTCTCCAGCTGTAGCAGGTCAGTTCTATCCTGGTAGCGGAGCGAGCCTCAAACGCCAGCTGGAGGAGATGCTGCATGTTGAACAAGAGCTTCCAGTGCTTGGCGCTGTCGTGCCGCATGCGGGTTATGTTTACTCAGGACCAGTTGCCTCTGAGGTCTATTCACGGCTGCCTAGACGTGATGTCTTTGTGCTTTTAGGACCCAACCATCATGGCCTTGGCGCACCTCTTGCGCTCTCGCGCGACTCCTGGAGGACCCCTTTGGGGGTCGTCGAGCCTGACCTGGAGCTGGCCGACGCACTGGCTGGAACCATCATTGACCATGATGAGACTGCCCATCGACACGAGCATTCCATAGAGGTGCAGATACCTTTTCTCCAGGCTAGGTTTGAGGGATTCAAGATCCTGCCTGTAGCTATGGGGCTTCAGGACGAAGAGACTGCGATTGAGGTTGGCGAGGAGCTGGCACGGGCCATCAGCAGGCTGAGCCGCAACTGTACCATAATTGCCAGCAGCGATTTCACTCACTATGAACCTCAGGATGTTGCCCGCAAAGTGGACGCCCTTCTGATCGAGGCCATCTTGAACATGGACGTGCATGAACTCTATGCCAGAGTCTACCGGCACAATGCCACAGCCTGTGGATATGGTCCAATTGCTGCTACAATCACTGCTGCTGCTTCTTTGGGTGCTACAAGCGGAAAGCTGCTGCGCTATGCCACAAGTGGGGATGTCACACGCGACTATAGCCAGGTAGTTGGATATGGGGCGATAGCCTTCACGTGAGGAGGCGATCCTTTGACGTCAGCATCGGCTCCCGGCAAGGTAATACTCTTCGGAGAGCATGCTGTTGTCTCTGGCACTGCAGCCCTGGGCGGAGCCATCGATCTGAGGGCCAGGGTGACTGTCCAGGATCTTCCCGGAAAGATTCTGATCGATGCCTGTGATCTGTGCCTCAAGGAGTTTTCATTAGATCTGATCACCGGGAAGGTTGTATCTGCAGATGCAGTGCACTTCACCAGATATGTTTCAGCAGTCCTGAAGGACTTCAATGCCCGGGATCTACGTGTCGAAATTAAGTCCGATCTGCCAATGGCATCGGGCCTGGGATCATCAGCTGCCATAGTTGTTGCAACTACCGCAGCTCTCAGCCAGCATCTGGGCCTTGGACTGTCCAAGAAGGAGATCGCAGAGCGCTCCCATAAGATCGAAAGGTCGGTGCAACATGGCCTGGGCAGCCCCATGGATACTGCTCTTGCCTCCTTTGGCGGTTATCTGCAGGTTTCTCATGATATCTTGCCCCTCGATCTGCCCGAGCTGGAGATGATCGCAGGATACACAAGGCAGCCTCACGACACGAGGTCAGAGGTTGAAAAGGTTCAGAGCATGAGATCGCGCTACCCAGACCTTGTTGGGCCCATATTCCAGGCCATTGGCGCCATCTCCAGCAGGGCAGTGACCCTGATAGAGGAGCAGAGGCTGGAGAGCTTGGGAGAGCTCATGAACGTCAACCACGGATTGCTGGAGGCCTTGGGCGTTGGAACGCGGGAACTTTGCGAGCTGGTCTATGCTGCCAGAGGCGCGGGGCAGGCACTTGGCGCCAAGCTCACTGGTGCGGGAGGTGGCGGCTGCATGATCGCATTGCCAGCTCCAGGCAAGTCGGCAGCATTGATCACTGCCCTGAAGCAGGCAAGGGGATCGGCCTTCTCGGTCAAGGTCGGATGCGAAGGCGTGAGGCTGGAGAGCGATTCAGGATGAAGGTTCTGAAGATCGGCGGAAGCATTTTGACGGACAAGAAAAGGATCGGCTCTGCTCGTCTGAGTGAGATTCAGCGCGTGGCCGAGGAGATAGCCGCCCATCCGCAGGATCTGGTGCTGGTCCACGGTGCAGGGTCTTTTGGACATATCCCGGCGAAAAGATATGGACTTCCAGAGAGCTTCAGCCCAGAGGGACTTCGGGTTACTCATAGCTCCGTGGTCAAGCTCAACGATCTTGTCATAGATGCTCTGTGCAAAGCCGGCGTCTTCCCTATGCCCGTTCATCCATTTTCCTGCGTTCTACTGAGAGATGGCAGGATAGACAGCTTTGCCTTAAAGCCCATAGAGGAGATGGTCCGCGACGGACTGCTTCCCGTTTTGCACGGTGATGTGGCAATGGATGCAACATGCAAAGCAGGAATTGTCTCTGGAGATCAGATCGTGACGTACATTGCAAGGGCCCTGCGGGCGGAGGTCGTAGCTGTTGGATGCAACGTTGACGGCGTTCTACTTTCTGGGGAGCCCCTGAGGGAGCTGACCCGGAAGGATCTGCCATCAATTGAGAGTGCTCTTGGCGGGAGCGCAGGGGTGGATGTGACCGGCGGCATGCGGGGGAAATTACTGGAGATGCTGGATCTTGCCGATGCAGGAATAATGTCTGTGATCTTCAATGCAGGCACTGAAGGCAACGTTGTGAGAGCACTTCGTGGCGAGCCCATTGGTACAAGGGTGCGGAGGCCAAATTGACGACCTCCAGCCGCAAGCTCGATCACATCAGAATCTGCCTGGAGAAACCCATAGATTCGCAGATCAGGCCGTTTGACGACCTGATGCTGGTTCATAAGGCCCTTCCCGAGATAGATGAGGCTGAGATAGATACCAGTTGCAGTTTCCTGGGGATCAGACTTAGCGCCCCGATCATCATCAGCGCCATGACTGGGGGCCATCCAGATGTTCTGGAGATCAACGTTCGACTGGCGAAGGCAGCTAGAGAGGTTGGCGTGGCCCTTGGCATTGGATCTCAGAGGGCGGCCCTTGAGGATAAAAGGCTGGAGCGCACCTTCTCAGCAGCCAGAGATGCTGCCCCAGACATTCCCATCATCGGCAATATCGGAGCTGTTCAGTTGAAGAGGTCGGGTCCGGAGATCATAGAGCGGCTGGCAGCAATGATAGACGCTGATGCGGTAGCTATCCACCTGAACTTCCTGCAGGAGTGCATCCAGCCGGAGGGCGATAAAGATGCATCAGGTGTCTTGGATGCCATAAAGTCTGCAGCATCTGGCCCAACGCCAATAATCGTGAAGGAGACCGGCTCTGGAATATCAAGGGAAGTAGCCTTGGATCTTGTCGGGGCAGGCGTCAAGATCATCGACGTCTCCGGCGTGGGGGGCATGAGCTGGGCGGGAGTTGAAGCTTATCGTGCAGCAGAGGTTGGGGACCATGAGCTTGAACAGATGGGAAAGCTTCTGTGGGGCTGGGGAATTCCCACGCCCGTGAGCATAATCGAGTGCGTCGCATCAGGTGCAGAGACGATCGCCTCAGGTGGAGTTCGAAGTGGCCTGGATGTGGCAAGGAGCCTGGCTCTGGGCGCGAGCATGGCTGGAACTGCCCTCCCAATGCTTGCACCTGCAACTGTGGATTCACAGTCGGTAGTGAGATTGATAAACTCCTATATCAGGGCATTGAAGATTTCGATGTTTCTCACCGGCTGCAAAGATATCTCGAGGCTTCGCAGCGTGCCCCTCGTGGTCTTGGGAAGGACCAGGGAATGGCTGGAAGCGCGAGGCTACGATACGAGAAAATTTTCTGTTTATAGAGAGTTGGCAAGATGAAGGATATTGCAATCATCGCTGTCGGCGGCTATAATGAAATAGGCCGCAACATGACGGCGATAAGGATCGGAAAGGAAATAGTGGTAATGGATATGGGCATCCGGTTGGATAGAGTGCAGATTCACGAGGATACTGATGTGGAGTCTTTGCATGCCTCTGATCTGATCGCGATGGGTGCCATTCCCGATGACAGCATCATGGAAAGCATCGACGGAAAAGTCAAGGCAATTGCCTGTACGCATGGCCATCTTGATCACATTGGAGCCATCTCCAAGCTCGCCCATAAGTACCATGCCCCAATTATTGCGACGCCATTTACTGCTGATCTGATAAATCAAGAGATCAAATCCGAGAAAATCTTCGGCGTGAACAATCCCGTCAAGATCATAAACGCCGGAGAGCGTTATCAGGTTACTGAGAATATCGAGCTGGAGTTCATCCGCGTGCAGCATAGCATTGTGGACTGCGTCTTCGCTGCCATTCACACTCACAAAGGCACGATACTTTACGGTAACGACTACAAGATTGACCGCAGCCCGACGCTTGGCGAGCCGCCAGACTTCTCCAGGCTCAGAGCGCTGGGAAAGCAGGGCGTGCTGGCGCTTATAACAGAGACCACAAATGCATCGGTCTCTGGAAAGACCCCTTCAGAGAAGATCGCCAAAGACCTGGTATGGGATGTGCTAATAGGCACTGAAGAGTCAAAGTCGGGCGTCATGGTCACGACCTTCTCCTCTCACATTGCTCGGATCAGGGCTATCATTGAGGCCGCCCACAAGATGGGCCGAAAGCCAGTGCTTTTGGGCAGGTCGATGGAGAAGTACTGGGGCACGGCAGTGAGGACGGGCTACGCAGGGCAGGGCGAGGTGACTGTATTCGGTAGGAGGAAGTCGGTGGACAAAGCCCTCAAGAGGATTATGAACGAGGGCAAGGACAAGTACCTGCCAATCATGACAGGCCATCAGGGCGAGCCTGGAGCCATCCTGAGCCGTGTGGCCGGCGGCGAGACAGACTACCTGGTCGAATCAGGAGATAAGGTAATCTTCTCTGCAGGGATCATTCCCCAACCTCTTAATGAGTCCAATCGCCACACCGTAGTGACCAAGCTGAAGATGCGGGGCGGAAGGATTTATGATAACGTTCATGTCTCAGGACATGCTTGCAGGGAGGACCACTGGGAGCTTTTGCGGATGATAAATCCCGAGCACGTAATTCCCAGCCACGGCAACCTTGTCACTCACGGCAGCTACCTCATGATGGCAGAGGAGACCGGATACTCTCTGGGCTCAAATATCCATCTTGTTAGGAATGGCCAAGAGCTTCTGATCGATTAAGATAGTGATGGTGAGGCTGATGATGGACAAAGAGCTAGAATGGCGCGCAGCCCTGGTGTCGCGTGTCATTGAGCAGTTGCTGCCGGTGGTGCATCCTCGCGGCCTGTACGAAGCCGGGCGGCACCTTGTGGACTCTGGCGGGAAGAGGTTGCGACCATCCATGTTGCTCCTCGCGGCCGAAGCAGCCGGTGCAGATGCTGCAACTCTGGCTCCTGCAGCGGTCTCAATTGAGTTGATCCACAACTTCACGCTCATTCATGATGACATCATGGACAACGCCGATGTACGACGCGGTCGCGCTGCAGTTCACAAGCTCTGGGGAGTGTCCGGGGCCATTCTTGCCGGAGACACGCTCTACTCCAAGGCTTTTCAGGCTCTGGGAATGACTCCTGCAAGGCCAGAGCTGGTCTTAGGGGCTATGAATGTGCTCTCCAGAACATGCACAGCCATTTGTGAGGGCCAGTGGCTGGACATAGAGTTCGAGAAGAGACACAGCGTCTCTGAGAAGGAGTACATGGAGATGATCGAGAAGAAGACGGGCGTGCTGTACGGCGCGTCCGCCAGCATGGGTGCACTTCTTGCCGGGGCCTCGGACAGGGTCGTGAAGGGACTCGACGAATTTGGCAGGCTGACAGGCATGGGCTTCCAGCTTCAGGACGATGTTTTGGATCTGACGGCTCCAGAGAGCGTCCTTGGAAAACGGCGTGGCGGAGACTTGGTAGAAGGAAAGAAGACCCTGATCATGATCCATGCCCTCTCTCATGGGGTCGATGTAGATGTATTTGGTCGTAAAGATGCCACTTTTGAGCAGATTGAGAGGGCCATCAGAGTACTTGAGAAGAGCGGATCCATTGAATATGCCAGATCCAGGGCCTGGGATATGGTAGAGGCTGGCAAGAAGGCCCTGGATGTGCTCCCAGATTCACCTGCAAAGGCTATGCTGCATGATTTAGCCGATTATATGATCCGGAGAAGATATTAAGGAAGAAGTTACAATAAGCAGGTGGGGTATCGATATGAAACGCTTTGCAGTTGCATTGTTGTTATTGCTCTGTCTGCCTTCTACGGCTCTAGCATCGGATTTTATTGAGGCCACCACAGCCATAACTCTGAGCGTAGACTCAGTCACGATCTATCCTGATGGCCTGATGGTAGCCAAATGCAAGGGAAGCCTGGATACAACAGCAGGCGAGCACAAGTTCGTGGTCAATGTTCCAGATTCTGCGGATAAAAGCTCTGTGCTCCTCACGGTGAGCAACGCGACAGTTGAGAGAGTGGTTTATGATGCAAATCCCGTCTACACCCTGAATGTATCTACATCTGGGCCTCAGGACTTTGCTCTGAGCTATTTGATGTACGATGCAGGTTTTTGGCAGCCAAGATATGATATGCACCTCACAGACGATTCAGTTCTGCTGAACGCAAATGCCATCGTTCGAAATCGCGGAGGAGATGATTTGAAGAACGTGCGGCTCAAGCTGGCTGCTGGCCTGCCCGTGTCAGTAGAGCCTGTCTATGCCAGAGCAGTGCAATTTGCGCAGAAATACGCGGCTGAAGCAGCTCCAGCGGAAGCTTTGAGTGCAGCGCCAGCTCCCTTTGCATCCGGAGAGCTGGAGACGCTCTACATCTTTGAGCTTGTTGGCCGCAAGGATCTGGCCCAGGACAAGGAAATCAGCTTCCCGCTTTTCTCCGAAAACGTGCCCCTTGTGAGGATTTACACATGGAATGCCTACGAGCAGGATGACGGGCCTGTTGAGGAGGTGATCCGGGCAAACAATACCATGCAAAATCCCTGGCCATCTGGAAGGGCAATGCTCTATCGGAATGACGAATACGTCTCTACCATTGATATGCCTTACACTCCCTCTGGGACCAACGCCTCCATCTCGATCGGTCCCTCAGCAGACCTGAAGGTCTCAAGGAAGCTAGCGGACTACAACATCACTGAGAAGATCATTGCTGCAAACGCCAGCGCAAAGAACCACACTGTGAAAGAGACCACACAGATCTGGACATATCACCTGAAGGTCGAGAGCAATTTGGATCGTGCCTCAACTCTGGAGGTTACCGACAGCCTGCCCCAGGAGGCGGACTTAATAAATGTCACGCCCAAACCCGCTGAGAGCACTGCCACCAGCCTTAAGTGGAGACTGCAGCTGATGCCGCGGCAGAAGACATCCATCGATTACAGCTATAAAGTGCTCACGACGGAAAGCCTGCAAAAAGAAAATTAGAGCGGAAGGGGCCCTTTCGCTCGATTAATTTTTTTCAGGTAATCCTGAGCGTGTAAGCGGTATTTTTCTTGAAATCCTTGGTGTGCTCGGTTTTATTTATGATGTTCCCCTGCCCGTCCCTCTGAGATATTGTTATTGTATGCGTCCCATCTGCGCTCAAGAGTAGACCGGCGTTTCCGTCCAGAACGCCATCGGCTGCATCGCTGCTGTAAAATACGCCATCAACATAGACATCATAACCCTTGATGCTTTCTGATACGATATTCACCTTGGCCTTTCCGGGCGCTGCTGCCCTTACATCTACAGGCGAACTTGGTTGCGCCTGTGGCAGAGGCAGGACATCCATCATCAGAGCATTGCTGGGCTGGTTTTTGGCAGCCAGTATAATGAACATTCTACCTGAGTCTGACACAGTCAGTTTGAGGAGATTGTACCCTTTGAGGAAGTTCAGGCTGAAGTGAGTTATGTTGCTTTTAAAATAGGATACCAGGTAGATATCAAAATAGCCACTGTAAGGCGTGTAGGCAATCAGGTCCACGACATCTCCATAAGCGACCTGTTTGTACTGGCACCATGTGGCTTCATCCCGAATCCACAGCTCGCATGCGCCCTGAGATGCGATATGGTCGGAGTAGTTCATCTCTGCGTCACCCAGGCGGATGGTCGAGGGCTCGTTGCCGGTTATATTGAACGCCACAGGAGGCGAGAGCGAAGAGATCGTCTGCTCCTCTGTGCCATTTGCAGTGACGTTCCATGGCTCCTCGGTCCAGCTCTGTGTTCCAGCAGGCATTGCTTGCCCAGATGCTGCTAAAAACAGGATCAAGAAGAGCTGCAATAAATTACTCATACAAACCTTTTTTTTGGCCTTCACATTGTTTCAAGGGCGGCTATTCCCAGGGTCTCCAGCGTCGCACGCAGCGCATTTCGTGCCGCTCCAACCAGAGCCAGTCTCGCGTTCTTCAGATCCTGCGGCGCATCCAGCACCGGACTGTACCGGTAAAAGAGGTTGAAGCACTCAGCCAGCTCCCTGGCATAGGTGGCCAGATGATGGGGCTTCAGCTCCCGTGCTGCCCTGTCGATGACCAGATCGAACTGAGCGATCTTCTTGATGAGAGCGACCTCATTTTCATCCGTCAGAAGATCTGCATTGAATTGCTGCACTGCACTTTCTTTTCGAAGGATGCTGCAAGCACGGGCATGTGAATACTGGATGAATGGGGCCGAGAGCTTTTCGAAGTCCAGTGCCTGTCTCCAGTCGAACATCGTGGCTTTGTCAGCAGATACCTTGACCACGTCAAAGCGTATTGCTCCTGCTGCTACCTTCGTTGCCACATCTCTTCTGAACTCTTCACTCTCCTCGGGCCTGCGCAGACTCACCTCTTCGAAGGCCCGGCGTTCCACCTCATCTATGAGCTCGTCCGCGGAGATGAACTTGCCCTTGCGCGTACTCATGGAGCCGGTGGGCAAAGAAACGAACTCGAATATGACCACCTCTGGCTCGCGAATTCCGAGAAGGCGCAGGGCAGTGCACAATTGTCCGGATACCAGCTTGTGGTCGGCACCGAGGATATCCACTGAGCGATCGGAGTTCGCCGATTTCCAGCGGTGATAGGCGAGATCGCGTGTTATGTATAGGGAAGTTCCATTGGCTCTCTTGAGAACCATCTTCTTCTCAAAGCCGTAGTCTGACAGGTCAAGCTGGAATGCACCCTCTTCCCATTCAGTGCGGCCCGTCTTCTCTAACAGCTCTATGATCTGAGCCACGTCTCCGTTGCGAACGAACTCCGACTCCCAATGGTAGCTGTCGTGATAGATGTTCAGGCGATGGAGCGTCTCCTCAATGCCACGAATTGCATAATTCACAGCTCTCTCGATCCTTGCCACGGTCTGCGAATCGCCCGCTTCATAACGCTGGATGATCTGATCAGCCTCAGTTCTGATCTCGGGGTTCTCTTCCATTGCCTTGTTGGCTGCGATGTAAACCTTGGCTATGGCATGGTCGGGCTTGGAGTCGTCGAGCTGGAAGCGATCGCAGCCCACGACAACCATTGCTTCCTGGCGTCCCATGTCGTTCACGTAATACTGGGCATCTACTGTGCAGCCCGCCCGCCGCAATATCCTTACCAGTGTGTCACCGATGACGGAGTTGCGGATGTGGCCCACATGCAGCGGCCCATCGGGATTTGCTGAGGTGTGCTCCACGATGACCTTATCGCTCATTTTGCCCGTCCAGCAGTTATCGGAAAGTGCCTGATTTATTACAGTGTTCAGGAATCCTCGGTTCATGAAGAAGTTGAGGTACGGGCCTGCAAGCTCCACTCTGTCCACATATCTGAACTTCGTTGCAACTGCCTGGTGGATCTCTTTGGCTATCTGAACTGGGCTCTTTCTTTGGGCTGGAGCCAGCCGAAAGGCGACGGATGAAGCCAGGTCGGCGTGTGGACTGATGTCCAGGCCCAGGTCATTTACTCCATCCTCTACCTTGAAACCGCAATGCTCAAGCGCGTCACGAATAAGCCCTTTGACCTCGCTCATGAAATCGAGAAACATTGGAACACCTGAAAGCTATCCCTCTGAAATGGATTTATCGATATAAGGATTATGTGGTAAGTTGAGGCTCTGTGCCAGTGGGATTAATACTCGGAGAGTTTGGTCTGGGTGACGATGCATTTTTCGCCAGGAATTTCCACAGGATAAACACCAGTGAGACATCCCATGCAGAGATCCTCCTTTGGAATTCCTACTGCCTCCACAAGTCCTTTGTGGCTCACATAGCCAAGAGAGTCTGCATTTATCACAGCCTCCACTCCAGCAACGGTTTTGTAAGCAGCAATTAGCTCCTCGCGACTGGCCATATCGATGCCAAGATAACAGGGAGCGAGGATAGGCGGGCTTCCTATGCGAACATGCACCTCTTCTGCCCCAGCCTTCCTGACCATGTTCACAATTCTCCTGCTGGTTGTGCCACGAACGATGGAATCATCCACAAGGACCAGCTTATGCCCCTCGATATTTGGCCGGATGGTGTTCATCTTCAACCGCACTGCGGTCTCCCGCATGCTCTGATCTGGCATGATGAATGTCCTGCCGATGTACCTGTTTTTCATCAAGCACTCCCTGTAGCTGATGCCTGAACGCTGGTGGTAGCCCACAGCCAATGTTATGCCTGAATCCGGGATGGGTGTGACGGTATCTGCCTTTGCAGGATGCTCTTCTGCAAGATTTGAGCCGATATTCACCCGGACATCGTAGATCAGGCGGCCATCCATGATGCTATCGGGCCTTGCGAAGTAAATGTACTCGAAGATGCAGTGTGAGGGATGAGGAAGGCGAGCAAGCTGATACGACTTCATCTCACCCTTCTTGATGACAACCAGCTCACCTGGATGGACGTCCCTGACAAGCCTTCCATTCAAAGTATCTATTGCAGCACTCTCAGAGGCCACCATATAGCCATTATCAACTTCGCCAATGCAAAGAGGTTTTATGCCCAGGGGATCTCGCAGGGCCAGAACTGTATCCCCCCAAAGGAAGACGAGTGAATAAGATCCCACCATCTTTCGCATCAGTGCACGAACTGCTTCTTGCAGGTCGTACTTGAGAAGCTCCTTTACAAAAAAATGTGCAATTACCTCTGTATCCGAGGATGAATAGAATATATCTCCTGCTTGCTCAAGCTGCTCTCGAAGCTGGCTGGAGTTGACAAGATTGCCGTTATGCGCAACTGCAATAGCACCATCTTTGTATTTAACCAAAAAAGGCTGGGCATTCTCAATGCACGATCGGCCCGTCGTAGGATACCTAACGTGTCCAATGCCGACAGACCCACGCAACAGGTCGATCTGCGCATCGTTGAATACCTCAGAGACAAGGCCCATGCCCCTGTGAGTGCGAATGGCCTTGCCGTCGTGAACAGAGATGCCTGCCGCCTCTTGTCCCCGGTGCTGAAGGGCATAGAGCGCAAAGTAAATGAATTTGGCTACGTTATTGCCCGTCTCATTGAAGGATATACCGACAACGCCGCAGGCATCGTGCAACTTTGGGCCTCTAGTAATCCGCCTTTCTCATCCACTTATGGCTTCTGAGCTTCGAAGATATACCAAAGCCACATTTAACGCAAACCTTTCTCTTGAAATTGAACGAGATACTGCCACAGCGTCTGCACCTGATATGCGATCTCTTGTGGCGTCTGCCCATCGAAGGAGTACCTTTCACTTAAAAACACCTCAGGGTGAAATATATACTACGTTATCTCCTCGCACGATTACAGTTCCAATCTTGCGTGCGACCGCCCCTTCTGCCACTTCTTCGGTTTTGTCGAGCACCAGGTTCATGTGGATATCGTAACCCTGTAGCTCTCCCCTGAAGACCCTTCCGTCTTTGAGTTTGACTATGACGGGTCCATTCAGTGATTCATTCAGAATATCAAGCGGTCTCTGACCCATTAAACCTCTCTCCAGCGATTGAATAACCGCAAAAGGCTTCGGAGTCAAACTTGCTCGTTGCATATTTAAACCTATCGGGATACATGAAGATCATGAAGATAAAATCCAGGCACCACCTCAAGGGGAGCGATGCCAGGAAGGTAATCGCTAGCCTCGAACAGTTCCTTGATGACCCTTCTCCTTTGAGAGCTGCATCTTTGGAGATGGCCGTCACCGACGAGGGCATCGATCTCATCTTCGTGAACGGCCGTCCCTTGATAATGCTCTTGGATGGGCAGCCATTTTTCACAGTGCTCGGAGCAATAGAGCTTGGGCCCATCAAGAGGCTGGTGGTAGTGGATGCGGGAGCCGTCAGATTTGTCGTGAATGGGGCGGATATCATGAACCCGGGGATTGTCTCTGCGGACACGGATATAGCTGCCGGCGACCTGGTGGTGGTCGTAGAGGAGAGGTACAAAAAACCCCTGGCCATTGGCAGGGCGTTGATTCCTGGGACAGAGATGAAAGGGGAAGGAAAGGCTGTAAAGTCGCTGCACCATGTGGGAGATCAGATTTGGAAAGGGCTGGAGGGATGAGATGGAGGAGATTGGCGAAATAATTGGCAAGGGATTTGGCACATGGAGGAGAAACCCAGGCTTATGCATCCCATTCCTGCTCAGTTTCGCTCTCTCAATACTCGTCCTCATTCCCATTCTAGCGGTTTTTGTACTGGCCACAGTGCCTCTGGCAAGCATGAACTCTACGACTGTGGAGAGCATGGAGGAGATGCAAGAACTGCTTTCTCAGATGGAAGATTCCATAAGCGGCCTGACGTTACAGCAGGTCATGCAGATCGTGCTGCTCTTTGTCATACTGATTGTGCTCTTATCCCTGGTCAGCGCCTTCTTCACCGCCGGAGCCATCGGAATGGCCATGCAAGCTCTGGAGAAAGGCAAATCAGATACAAGTGCCATGTGGTCTGCAGGAAGGGAGCATTTCCTGAGTATGTTTATCGCCACCATCTTGATGAACCTCATGACCATGGCAGGCTTGATATTCATTGTGCCAGGCATAGCGACCCTTCCAAGCTCACTGCAGGCAGAACCTCAGGCGGTAGGCTTGTTTGTATTAGGAGTCTTAATGCTTATCCTCTATGTCTTTGCACTTTCCCTGGCACTGGCTGCAGCGCCCTATGCGCTGGTGGTCGACAAGATAGGGGCTCTGGATGCCATCAAGGCCAGCATTGGCTTCTTTCGGTACAACAAGTTCGATGTACTGGTTCTATGGTTGGTTGTAGTGGCCATATCTCTGGGTCTGCAGATGATAGGCGGCTCTTTCTCGGCTGCAGAGGGCACAACCTATCAGCCTCTGTCAGTGGTAACGGGCCTGATAAACATCCTGGTCCTGTCTCCCCTCTCCAACGTCTGGTGGACAAGGCTTTATATGGATAGAAAAGGATTGCTACTGGTCGATGATGTGAGGGAACTGTGGTGAACTTTAAAAAACCAAGGTACACAGACATTATAATTCGCTTCCGGCAGCTCAAGCCTATGCAGCAATCAGCCGTTGTAGGTCTAATATTCTTCGTCATCAATTCCCTTTATTACTTTATTTTTTTGCACATGGGCCCTGCAGAGTCTGCCAGCATATCAGTATACTCATCGATAGTTTTCATGGCAGTCTATTACCTCACAACCATTTTTGTTATCAAAAAGAATATTCATGCAGGCTCGTCAAAGGGACCGAAGAAGGGCCTCAGAAATAAGTGAGGGTTGATGATGGAACTGAAAGTAATAAAGATGGACATTCCTGAAGGATCGAACCTTGTATTGGGACAGAGCCACTTTATCAAGACGGCTGAAGACCTATATGAAGCCATGGCAAGCGCCGTGCCCGGGGCAAAGTTCGCCGTCGCTTTTTCAGAAGCCAGCGGCGAGTGTCTGGTGCGTTTAGAGGGCAACGACGCATCTTTGATCGAAGTTGCCAAGAAGAACTCGCTGGCGCTCGCCTGCGGCCATACCTTCGTCGTGCTCATGAAAGGCGCTTTTCCCATAAATGTCTTGAACGCCATCAAGGGCATTCAGGAGGTTTGTGGCATATTCTGTGCAACAGCCAACCCAATTGAGGTCGTTGTGGCCGAGACACAGCTTGGTCGAGGGATCCTGGGCGTCATTGACGGATTCTCACCCAAGGGCGTGGAGGATGCGAGCAATGTCGAGGAGCGGCGTTCGCTGCTGAGGAGGTTTGGATATAAACTTTGATCTGGCGGTTTTAAATGGCCGGGTTTTTACTCATGCGGGCCTGAAGACCATAGATATCTGGATCAAAGAAGGCAAAGTGTCGGCTCTTGGCGGAACTCACAGGGCAGACGAGAAGATCGATGCCATGGGAATGCTGGTGCTGCCAGGTGCCATCGATGCCCACGTTCATTTCCGCGAGCCTGGGCAGGAATACAAAGAGGATTGGCTGAGCGGCTCCCTGTCTGCGGCAGCAGGTGGCGTGACTGCAGTTGTGGACCAGCCAAACACCGACCCGAAGACCTTGGACGCCAGCTCATTTGAGCTGAAGCTGGACCTCGCCCGGAGCCGCTCTGTAGTGGACTTCTGCATCAATGGGGGCCCAGGCAGAATAGAGGAGCTAGCACGGGCCGGGGCTGCGGCCATAGGTGAGATCTTCACCTACGAGATTTGCGACCCGGAGCTAAAAATTGTCCTGGAAGAGATCGGAAAAGCAGGAATGCTGGCAACTGTTCATGCCGAGGACGGCTCAGTGGTCAGGGAGAATACTGAGCCTTTGAAGAGCTCTCATGAGCCAGGGGTTTACTCGATGGCCAGGCCTGCTCTTGCAGAGGTTAAGGCTATCGAAAAAGTGCTGGCGTGGTCGGACCGGCTGCACATCTGTCACCTCAGCACAGGACTGGGATTGGATCTCGTGAGGTCGGCAAAGGTGAGCGGCAAAGGGGTGAGCTGTGAGGTAGCACCCCATCACCTCCTCTTCAATGAAAAGGACTACCGTCAACAGGGCTCCTTTCTGAAGATGAATCCACCACTGCGTGGCCAGGCGGACTGTGATGCTCTTTGGGCAGGCCTGCGTGATGGAACTATCGATGCTCTTGCCTCGGACCATGCGCCTCACCTGCCAGAGGAGAAGAGAGAGGACATCTGGGATGCGCCCGCAGGCGTTCCGGGCGTTGAGACTATGCTGCCCCTGATGCTCTCATCGGTGAGACGGAATCTCATCAGCCTCGAGCGACTGGTGGATGCGACTGCTGCAAAACCTGCGAGGATATTTGGGCTGGCAGGCAAGGGCGCAATTGAGCCTGGTAGGGACGCAGATCTGGTGATAGTGGACACCAGGAATGTGACGAGGATAGTAGCCGATCATCTGCACAGCCGCGCAGATTGGACGCCTTATGAGGGATTGGAGGCCATATTTCCTCAAATGACCATGGTCAGGGGCACCGTGGTTTATGATGGAGATCTGGCGGTCAGTCCTGGATTTGGCCGACTCCAGAGGAGGCAAAGGGTTTTATGAGAACAAGACCTTATTTTTGAGCATGAAATCAGATTTTACAGCCACTAGCGATCTGGAACGCATGATCGGCAAGGCGGCAGTCGAGGCTGCCAGGATGTCCAGCCAGGCCAGCCAGGTAGCCAAAAAGATCTTGGGAGACATGACCTGCGATGTAGGTGAGGCCAGAGGCTATGACTGGGCGGCAGTTGATCTTCTGGATACAGACGAAGAGCTGATTGCCCTTGTGGCTCTGCCAGGCGCGAGCAAAGAGAACATCGACCTGAGGGCTACGGAGGACAGCCTTTACGTCGAGACCAAGGCCAACCCGAGAGCTGGAAAATATCTGCGCAGGGAGATCAGCCCCATCGGCCAGAAGCGAGATCTCAAGCTGCCAGTAGAGGTCAAACCAGAGCAGATCAAGGCGAGCTTCAAGGACGGCATACTCGAGGTTCACCTTCCCAAATTGGTAGTAATAAATGCCCAGAAGGTGCGGGTCGAGTAGGCCCCGAGAATTATCGTTCGATCTCTCTCGTCATTTTTCTGGCATATCTCATGAAGACCTTCTTTGAGAGACACTCGACATCCAGATTCAAACCAGCGACATAATGAGCCAGGCATGGCCCTCCGCACAGCCATCGATCAGGACAGATTTGGCATAATTGAGGGGCTTGCACCAGGCAGCGTGCTGCAGCCATTCGATCCAGGAGTCCATCTGCAAAACCCGGAGCATTGATCTCGCCCAGCCCAAGATTCGGATTGAGCAGCGAAGGGCAGACGTACGATCTGCCATCGGCCAGCACAACCAGAGATCTGCATGAATCAAAATAGCAGTGATGAAGCCTCTCTTCTTCACGACACAGCGTGCCCTTCATCCGCTCAATCTCCCGGAATCTTATCCTTCGTCCGCCCATCTCGGCAATAAGATCTGCGCGTTTTATGGCCTCCTCAATGCCCCTGGCTGCAATAGCGGCTTTTGGCTGCATCGAGCGGCTCGCCCTGCCAACTGGCCGCAGGAAGTCCATGGCGATTCCTTCCACATTTCCAAGATAGCTCAGCAGGTCCACCAGTCCCGCAAGCGTCCCTGCGTTGGCGCTGGAGAGAACGCATGTCACGCCCACACGAATGCCTTCTTCTCGCAGGGCCAAAATCCCCCTCAGTGCCGATCCTGTGGAGCCTGTTCCATCTGGAAAAGGCCGCAGAGCGTCGTTCACCAGAGCGGGCCCATCCAGGCTCACGCCTACTGCGATCTTGAGGCTCTGGAGCCTCTCGGCAACATCTGGAGTGATAAGGGTAGCATTGGTCTGAACCTGGCAGGGAACCTCCAGGCCAGCCTCGCCGAGGTAGGCCATAGCCTTCTCTATGAGATCGAGATTAAGAAGGGGCTCGCCGCCTGTGAACTGGATCTTGAAGCCTTGGAAGCATTCCGCCATGAGGTCGACGGCCCGCCTGGCAGTGATCCAGCTCATCGAGGCGCTCGACTCGCCGCCACGGGCATAGCAGTAGCGGCAGCGCAGGTTGCAGTCTTCTGTGACGGATAGGGCCAGAAGGCCAATGTTATTCTCGATCATTGAAGGTGCCTCAACGCCTAACTCCCTGGGTTGGCATCTGTTTGTTCTTGATCGCCCTCGATCCACCCCTCGATCTCCAAATAGACGTCCCGAAGCTCCTCCTTCATCTCATCAGAGGCCTGCCACATTCCCCTCTCCACCGCCTCAAGCAGCCTCTCGGCGATGTTTTGCAGGGCGTGGGGATTCACTTTCTTCAGCCAATCCTGCATCTCCTTGTCTAGTGCATATTTGCAGGCAAGCTCCTCGTACATCCAGTCCTCCAAAACCTCGGCGGTGGCATCCCAGCCAAAAGCTATGTCCACCATCCTCGATATGTCGCCCGCGCCCTTGTAGCCGTGCCGCTTCATGCTCTCGATCCACTTCGGATTTAGGATGCGAGCCCTGAAGATGTGCAAGCTCTCCTCGACTGTGCTCCTGGTCTTCACCCGGTCCGGATCGGAGCTATCTCCGCAGTACGAACGGGGAAGCTCGCCCTTCAGCGCTTTTACGGCTGCTATCATGCCTCCGTGATAGGAGTAGAAATCATCGCCGTCCAGCATGTCGTACTCGCGGGTGTCCTCGTTCTTGACCGTGAGGTCGAGACGGCTGAGCCGTCTGCGGAACTCATCGGGAACTGTCGCCCCGAAGTTCTTGCGGCCGTAGGCATAGCCTCCCCACTTTACGTAGATCTCGGCCAGGTCTTTCTCGTCCTTCCAGTTCTTGGAGTCTATGGCATCTGAGACACCTGCACCATAGGCTCCCGGGCGACAGCCAAAGATGCGGTAGCATGCCAGGGTCCGGGCCTGCTCCCTATCGACTCCCGCAGAAGTCTTCTCGGAGATGTCTGCTGATACGTGCTTTGCCAGGAAGTTCAGCTCAGGCGGCTCTTTTTGCTGTGCCACAAGCTCCACAGCCTCGTCAACGAGATGAACGACATTGGGAAATGCATCCCGGAAAAAGCCGCTAATTCGAAGCATAACGTCTATGCGGGGACGCTGCAGCTCCTCCATGGGAATGAGCTCAATCCCTGTTACTCTACCGCTCCTCTCCTCCCAGACCGGCCGAACGCCCATGAGGCAGAGGACCTCGGCTATGTCATCGCCCCTGGTTCGCATTGTTGGACTGCCCCAGATAACGATTCCAAGGGATTCAGGGTAGCGTCCCTCATCCTCGAGATAGCGCTTTAGCAGGGCTTCTGCCTGGGCTACCCCAACCTTCCAGGCCGCCTGGGATGGTATCGCCTGGGGATCGACGGAGTAGAAGTTCCTTCCGGTTGGCAGTATGTCTGCCATTCCACGTGTGGGAGCCCCTGAGGGCCCGGGCGAGACAAATCCTCCATTCGAGGCGCAGAGGACAGATGCCAGCTCGTCCACTGTTGCATTGAGGTTGGGCGTGAGTGTGGAGGCTATGTAATCCAGCACCTTTTCGATCTTTGGATCTCTCTTTCCCAGGATCTCGGCCATCAGATCGGGAATCATCTCCACGGCAAAGCCCTGCTCATGAAGGCGTGAGACCAGCCGCAGGGCGATGGAGTTCAGATCCTCGATCACTCGGCCGCATGTCTTCGATCCGGAGATGATCTTGCCCCTATTGGCAAGAAGATGATCGTAATCGTAGCCCATTGCCTCTGCTAGCGACTGCCGAAGAGATGGCACACATCCGTTGGCCAGCCTGGTTAGAGCAACCAGGAACTCATCCAGGCGCGAGCCCTCGGGAGGCTCGCCCAGGACATGAAGCCCGTCCCTGATCTGAGTGTCTGCCATCTCGTGCAGGTATTCGTGCAGCTTCTCTAGGAATTTGTCAAAATCCGAGAACGCTGCCTCCTCATCAATCTCAAGGTCGTGGTCCAGCCTTGCCTCACATACCTTCTCCCAGATCATCTTCTTTTGTGTCGGCAGCTTTGCTGGGTCCTCAGAGGCAGCCTGATGGTAATCGGAGAGCATCACCTCCAGCTCCGCCATCTCATCATAGGCATCGGCATTGTGCATAACTGGAACCAGATGATCGATGATGCAGCAGTAGCTCCTCCTCTTGGCCTGGGTTCCCTCGCCGGGATTGTTTATGATGTAGGGATAGATGTTGGGAAGATCAGATATGGCGATGTCCGGGAAGCATGACTGGGAAAGGCCCACGGACTTTCCGGGCAGCCACTCCAGCGAGCCGTGCTTTCCTATGTGCATGACGACATCGGCCAAGAACACATCCCGAATCCAGCGGTAGTAGGCATAGTAGTGGTGGGGAATGGGGTGATCGGGGCTGTGGTAGATGGCTGCCGGGTCCTCCAGAAAGCCGCGCGGCGGCTGCAAGCCTATGAAGATATTGCCATTGATGAGGCCCGGAATTATCAGGTTCTTCTCATGAACGAAAAGCTCTCCAGGAGGCTCTCCCCAGGCAGAGGTCATCTTCTCTTGCACTGCCATTGGGAGCTGCCCAAACCAGGCTTCGTATTCCTCCTTGGGCACGAAGTCGATCGCCCTTCTCGCCAGCTCGTCCGGGCTCCTCCAGCGCCTGTCAAGGGTGAGCCTGCTCTTCACATCCTCTATCAGGGCCTGGCCGCTCTCGGGCATTCTCTCAATCGTATATCCTGCGTCCTTCATGCCCCTCATGATGTTCAAGACCGATACGGGCGAGTCCAGCCCGAAGGCAGAGCCTATGCGATCGTCCCTGGGAGGATAGTTATGGAAGATCATTGCCACCTTCTTCTGGGAATTGGGAATATGCCGAAGCTTCGCCCAGTTCAGGCTCAGCCGCACGATCTTGGAGATGCGCTCTGGAAGCGGCTCAAACCGAATGATCCTCGCTCCAGTCAGCGGATCTATATCCGTTTTCTCCCTGGCAGCTACGGGAAATGCAATCAGCATGCCGTCAAACTCTGGCATGGCGATCCCCATGGAGATGTCCATGGGGCTTAAGCCCTGCAGCGACTGCATCCACTCTGCAGGAGAGTTGTATGTCACGATGGCCTTCAGGACTGGAACATTCAGTCTCTTCAAGAACCACTGCTCAGACCTGGCGACCTCCTCAGCCTCGTCTTTGTTCGCTCCCTCCCAGGGCTTGATTGAGAGCGAGAACATGAGTGTGCTGATCAGGACGTCTATGAGGGGCCGTCCGTCCAACATGAAGAAATTTTCGACCGCCCACTCAGCACCCTTAGTTCCCCGCTCGACGTCTTTTAGGGCGTGAAGGAAGACTGCAATGACGTTTGCACCCTGCCCTTCGATCTCCGAGATCAGATTGTCGATGAAGGCCAGGTTTCCCGCCCGCCAAAGGCTCTGGTAAAACCACAGGCCAACCGTCGGCCGGCCGGCTACGTACTTGCTCTTCAGATACTCATCCAGTGTCAAAACGTGATCAAATGTTGGATGATAGATGCCCTCCCAGATGGGCCTTACTGGCTCGGAAAAAACATAATCTGATCCCGCTAGATGGTTGGCCAGGTAGAGGAAGAGGTTGTAGAAGTTTTCCCGTCCGCCATAGTCGAGATATTGAGACACTTTCCTGTAGACATCTTCATCAACAGTCGACAGCCTCATGAGCTCGATCTCTTGCTCATTTGAGGCTGACTGGGCAAAGATGGAGGTGCTGCTTTTTTGCAACCTCTGGATCAGCTCGTCAAAGCATGGAAGGCTCTTCTTTCCACCGTGCAAATTGAAGATGACCAGATGACAGCCTCTGGCAAACTGCTCAAACTGCTCTCGTTGCACGGCATCCTTGAGGTCCTCGCCGGATCTGACCGCCACCTCTGCTACCTCTCCTTTCTGGCGGATCAGCTCTTTTAGTGCTGATATGAGAGGGAAGACGTCGCTTGCTTCCTGTGTTGTGACATAGGCAATCTTGACCTTCATCGTATCAATCCATCCCGCTATCTTCATTGGTCAGGCTGGCTTTCAAATAACAAAACATTTTTTAATTTAAAACTAGTTTAGTTGATTAAATAAAGCTTTCGAGAGATTCTCGATCATCTAGCGAGTACGAATCAAATGATTATTAGGTTATAGCGAGGACACTGATAATATGACCTTTGAAGAGCTGAAGGTTGCACTCGTTCACGCGTCGATTTCATGGAAGGACAAAGATAGAAATATCGCCAGGCTATTGGCTTTGAATGAAGAGGCAGCTCAAAAAGGCTCCCGAATCATCGTAAATACTGAGCTTGCCACCACTGGCTACGCCTTTATGAGCAGGAAGGAGATTGCTCCTCTTGCTGAGAGCATTCCCGGGCCTACGACTGAGGCCTTTGGTCGGATTGCAAAGGAGTATGGCTGCTACATCTGCATCGGCATGGCGGAGCACGACTGTAGAACGGGCATATTTTACAACTCAGCTGCCTTGCTGGGGCCGAAGGGAACTGTTGTGGCCACACACCGCAAGCTATCTCCGGCCTTCAGGGAAAATCTCTGGGCTGCAAAGGGCAATATTCCGGTTGATGCTGTCCAGACTGAGTTTGGACCAATCAGCCTGTTGATTTGCGCTGACACGTACTCCTACAGGCCTGCGAGGATCGCGGCCCTTCGAGGGGCGAGGATCCTGCTGGTTCCGGCCAACTGGCCTCCTGAGCACCACAACCCTGAGAAATTTTGGCGGGCCAGGGCCCTGGAAAACGGCATTTACATCCTGGCATGTAACAGGACAGGACGGGACAAGGTCATGGACTGCAATAGTGCGCAATCCTTTATAGTAGATCCTCGGGGGGAAGCTGTAGTCCAGATCAGCTCTCCTGAGGATACCATCATATACGGCGCTTTGCCCTTAAGCGGCATCACGACGCAGAATGCCTTGAGCTGCAGGCGGCCTTTATGCTATGGAAACATAACTTTGGATCCTTACTCCCACGTCAATGTCGAGTTCCTGCTCGGTTTGCCGCAGGCTGCAAATTTTACGGCGGCGACACTGCAGTTCTGCCCTGAGCCTCTGAATGCGCCAGCCAATGTGAGAAGAGCTTTAAGGCTAGTAGACGATGCAGTGGAAAAGGCTGCCCAAGGCGAGAAGAAGATCGACCTCGTTGTTCTTCCGGAGCTCTCCACCTCTGGAGCACTTTTCAGCCCAAAGGATGCAGAGATCTGCTCGGAGGAGATCCCGGGGAAGACGACCGACCTTTTTGCCAGAAAAGCGCAAGAAAGGGATCTCTTCATTGTCTTTGGCATGGCTGAGCGGGATATGTTTGGGCTCTATAACAGCTCTGTCCTGGTTGGTCCCGATGGGTTCCTGGGCAAGTACAGAGCTGTTCACCTCACCTCGCGTGATAGGAGCTGGGCATGTCTAGGGGGCGACGGTTTTGCGGCCTTTGACCTACCCTTCGCCAGGATCGGAATGCTCCTCGGCCACGACCTTATGTTTCCTGAGGCTGCAGATTCCCTGGCAAAGCTTGGCGCAGACATGCTCTGCGTGCCTGCCCTCTGGGAAGATGCCAGGAGCAGGTTCATCTGGGAGGCAAGGCTGGGCGAGCAGATGCACCTGGCCGTTGCCAATCAATGGGGGAACTGCAGAGGGCTTTATGCCATTGGAGAGAGCTTGCTGTGCAGTTACTCCAGGTATCCTGAAAGGATCTTTTGCCTGTCATCTCCACCAGATAAAGATGCCATCAATATTGCAAAGTTCGGGACGAAAGACTCCAGAGAAAAGAGGTTCCTGGAGAATATAAACTACGCCATTCTTTTGGATTTATCAAACGCTGAAAATTCCTGAAATGTTTCATAAAGGAGGCCAAAGAATTGAGACTTGCCAAGTTCTATGAGGGAGTTGAGATATTCAGAGAGGAGAAGATGATTTATGCCAGGTTAATTGTTCCTCACCGGGTCCTGTCCACCTGCCGCAGCTCCACTGGCGGGCTGCATGACGATCTCATGTATCTCTTCAACCACCAGTCCTGCGAGCCTGCAGGAGGTCACATGAGTGCTCGGATTTACCGTCTGGCAGTAGACAGCCCTGACGAATATAAGAGAGAGGTCGCCAACCGCCACAACCTCCCCTTCAGCAAGTGCGCAACGCTTGGAACCGCGGCCAACATGAACAACGCCACTATCTGCCACGATAGGTTCTGCGATCTTGAGGTCGTGGCAGTATGCACAGGCGGTGTGGAGGGAAATGCAGGTAGAGCCGGAGATCTTGCCACCTACTACGAGCCGCAAGATGATAGCGCAAAAGGTCAGAATGACCAGGAATGCGATCTGCGACCTGGCACCATAAATGCCATGATATTCATCAACCGGGAGCTGACGCCAGGCGCCATGGTCAGCGCCGTCATCACTGCGACCGAGGCCAAGAGTGCAGCCCTTCAGGAGCTTGAGGTCCCCTCCAGGTATTCTGAGGGACTTGCGACTGGTACTGGAACAGATCAGATCGCAGTGGCATCCAGACTTGGGGGCAGGGCGATCTCCTTTGCCGGAAAGCATTCGAAGGTAGGAGAGCTCATCGGGCGCACGATGCACGATGCAGTCCTAGGGGCGCTCGCCCTTCAAAACGGCCTCACGCCCGCGAGCCAGTGCAGTTCGCTCTCCCACCTTGAGCGGTTCAGGATCAATGAGCAGGAGATGTGCCAGGGAATTGCAAACCTACTGTCCAGGGACAACGCCGATCTCTTCGAGAAAAGCTTCTCGAATATAATCAAAGATCCTATCACAGTAGCGGCCGTGGCAGCCCTTGTCCATCTGCGGGACAAGTTCATATGGGGCGTTCTCCCCAAGAGCTGCATCCCAGAGGTCATGGCCCTCTACGGAGCACAGATCTCTGCAGCCGTTTCTGGCAAAAGCCACAGAATTCACGAGTACATGCATGCCCTCTCCTCACTGCAGATGTCACTTGAAAAGCACTCTTTTCTGGGGCTCGTGTACAAGGCATTCGCCCTGGGTTTTTCAGAGAAATGGAGTGAGGAGCAGAGCGGGGCGTGCGAAGGGGCTGGCCTTCGGTTTGAAGACGATGCGACTGGGCAGTAGGGGCGGCAAAATGTTGCATCCTATTTTACGATATTTTCCAGAACCCCTATCCCCTCAATCTCTACCTCAACCCTGTCTCCTTTGCTCATCGGCCCCACGCCAGGAGGCGTGCCGGTTGCAATCACATCTCCGGGCTCCAGGGTCATGACGCCACTTATGAACTCCAGGAGATATGGAATGTCAAATATCAGGTCAGAGGTGTTTGATCTCTGTCTGACAACACCATTTACACGGGTCTGAATATCCACGTGTGAGGGATCTATCTTGGCGATCCAGGGGCCAAAGGGCGCAAAGGTATCAAAGCTTTTTGAGCGCGTCCACTGGCCGTCCTTGTTTTGAAGATCGCGAGCAGTGACATCGTTGAAACATGTGTAGCCCAGGATGTATCTGTCTGCATCGTCTGCAGGAACGCTCTTGCAACGCTTTCCTATCACCACTCCAAGCTCGCCTTCATAGTCCACCTGCTTGCTTGAATGGGGATAGATGATCTCCTTTCCCGGTGCCAGGACTGCAGAAGGCGGTTTTAGGAAGAGTATGGGCTCAGAAGGAAGCTGCATCTTCAACTCTTTGGCATGCTCAGTGTAGTTGAGGCCGACGCATACGATCTTGCTCGGCTGACAGGGTGCCAGCAGCTCGACGTCCTCCAGGGCCAGCACCTCTCCACCGGAGACAATTCCATTCTCTTCGCTGTACGATCCACCTCTGATCTTGCCATCCCGCATAAATCGCACTATCATTGTCTTAGCCTCTGCACTGACCCTTGCTGCCGTCAGGGCCGCGCTTGTATCTTCCAAACTCGCTCTCGATCAAACGATCGGCCATGAACACCGGCCCCTCCACGCAGACACGCACGCCATCGGGGTCCAGGCAGCAGGAGCCGCATACCCCTGTGGCGCACTTGAAGTAGCGACTGATGCAGGCCTGGATCTTCCCTGCATGCTCGCGTGTACGGGAGATTATGTCCCACATCATCACCTCTGGGCCGCATAAATAGATCTGGCTGAACTCTGCTAAATCAAACTCCTTTAAGCCCTCTGCAACATGCCCTTTTATTCCGACGGATCCATCATCTGTTGTGACAACAAGGCCGCCTAACGCTTCGAATCTGTCCTGAAAGATGATGTCCTGCGAGGAGCAAAAGCCCACCAGGGATGTGACCTTTATGCCAGCGCCGCGAGCCTGCTCGCCAAGGAAGGCGAGAGGCGCTGTTCCCACACCGCCTCCAATCAGGAGGATATTCTTTCCACGCAGGACGAAGCCATTGCCAAAGGGCCCACGCAGCCCGATGCTGCTGCCAGCGCCCAGGTTAAAAAGCGCCCGGGTGGCCTCGCCTACCGATTGCACTGTTATGGTATCGGGAGAGGAGAAGCTCATCGGAACCTCGTCCACGCCACGGATCCAGACCATAGCGTACTGCCCTGGCGCTGGATCTAGCTGTTTGTCCAGCCGGAAGGTCCTGATCAGGGGAGCCTCCGATCGCACTTCCTGAATGACGGAATTCATGGGCCTCATCTAATGCCTCCCCGCGACTCCACGGATATCTTCCAGCGTCATGGATTTTCTCTCAAGGTAGCGGGCCAGGCCAGATGAGATCTCCTCGAAGATGCCATAGCCCTTCCGCAGGGCTGTGCCAACCTGCACTGCGCAGGCTCCGGCCATTATCATCTCCACAGCATCCTCCCAGGACGTGACGCCACCCACGCCTATCACAGGAATATCCAGGCGTGAGGCAAGGTCATAAACAGAGCGCACTGCCACCGGCTTGATGGCAGGACCAGACAGGCCGCCAAAACGGTTTCCTAAGATCGGATATCCTGTCTCGATGTCGATGGCCATGGCCTTCAAGGTGTTTATGGCCACCACTGCATCTGCGCCTCCTCTCTGTGCAGCCTGCCCCAGCTCTACGATGTCTGCAGTGTTGGGGGTGAGCTTGACCCAGACAGGGGCATTCGCCGCAGCTTTCACGGCCCCTGTCACGGCCTCCACCAAATCGGGAAAACGCCCAAGTTCTGAGCCGTATTTTTCTGCATGGGGACATGAAAGGTTCAGCTCAAAGGCATCGGCTTCGAGGCCGCGGGCAATTCCTGCGAACTCCTCGGCGCTGGAGCCGAAGATGCTGGCCACCACTGGGACGCCTCCGGTCCTTGCAATATCTATCTCTTCCTGGAACTCTTTGTAAGAGGGATTTGGCAGTCCCATGGCATTCAGCAGGCCACATTCCACCTGCACTATTGTAGGTCCTGGATGGCCTTCTCTGGGAACAGAGCCAAGGGATTTGGTGACCACGCCTCCAGCACCTGCGAGTGCAGCACGCCTGAGCGAGGCTCCAGTGGTGCCAAGGATTCCGGCAGCAAGCATGACAGGATTTTTGAGCGTCAGGCCACCGGCATGAACTGTCAGGGATGGCATGAGCAAGATAGATCCATCTCAGAAGATAAAAGTCTTGTCAGGTGGCAAGGGAGAAACCTAAATTAATTCAGTCAACCTTCAACTGATTCGTGATAAGATCTGGTGACAAATTCATCGCGGGCCGCTCTGGCGGTGTTTTGGGCGCAGTCGTCCCCTGGCGCGGCGTTTATGCGGGCGTAGCTCCAGCACATATTTTCAGTGCAGCAGCAACGCACACCCTCCGCCTGGGAGGTCTGGTCTGCAAGGTGGCCTATATCCCGAACGATGCCGATCTTGCCTTTTTCCCAATTATGGGTGCCTGCCAGGAAACAGAGCTTGGCAAGCCAAAGCTTGGCGAAGCTGAGCTGAAGAATTCACAGCGCGACATCGTGTGCCGAATCTCCGACACTTCCTGGTCAATTGCCTATGTGGTGCTGCCACCCGGGGATCTGCCAGGGCCCGGAGAGAGCGGCAGCCCGCTGGTGCAGGACGGCAAGGTGGTAGGGCTATTGCTCTCGCTCAACATGCACACATGCAAGGGAATTGCAATATCCTCCGAGATGATAAGAGAGGTCGCTGCGAGAAAGAGCTAGCCTTTTGGTTTTCTTTCGCATTGGTCTTCAAGGCAGATCGAGTGTTCCAACAACCCTGAGCTTCCCGCCTTCTGGATAGGTCAAAACTGCCTTTGAGCCCGGCCGATAAACCAGCATCTTATCCAGCTTTACTGTCAGAAAAGCCTTATGCCAGTCACCCTCAGCCTTTGCAGCCTCGATTCTGGCAGGAACGAATTGCATCCAGTGGCCGATATGTAGCACCATTCCCTCTTTCAGAGGTGCAGGCCAATATTTTACCAAGTCAGCTTTGGCCGTGATGGAAGATACCTGCTTTATGGACTTATCGTTGGTGAGGATGGTCCCTCGATCCAGTTCTTCAACTTCTATGCCCTTGAGGGCAATGCCAGCTCGTTCACCTGCGCATGCATAATCGAAGTCCTCATCATGCTTCTGAATGGACCGAACCTGGACGGTCTTGCCTCCGGGAAGGACCATCAGCTCATCGTGTTTCTTAATACAACCTTCAGCTACCGATCCAAGAACCACTGTTCCAATTCCTCGCACATTGAAAAAATGGTCCACAGGCATGGTCCCTGTTCCAGAGTCGTGGATGGTATCTATCCTGGCCACATCAGATAAAAAGCGCTCGCGAAGGACATTCTTGTCATCCTCCATGAATTCATAGCCATCGACCACAGTATTTTTGATTAGAGGTGTGATCTGCTCGCGTGCGATGTAGTTTCTCAGGATCACAATTCCTGCTTTCAAGCCAGCGCAGTCCAGCATGATAACCGACTCGCCAAATGCAGGATTTATCTGGTCTACTATCAATAGAGCCTTCTGGGCGATGGAGACTGCATAAAAGAGTGGTGCCAGGCGCTCCGGGTATCTGGTTGGCTCGATGAAAGTGACTGTGTTCTGACCTTTTTTCAGGTTGTAAAAGGTAAGATCGCTAGTTGTGCCCTTCTTTCCCAGATCTTTGCCAAAGTCTTGGGCGCCCAGGATCGCTACATTGAGATTCGCCATGTGTGGATTGAAACACCCTCAGGATAATAGGTTTTGCGGTGATAAGAGACTTCTTTTGGCGGTTGGGCCGAAAGATTTTTCTACTTTTAGTATATATAAAATCTATGTTAAATATGGACTATGATGGAGGGGATATGATTTGAGGATATCGATGATCTTGGCTTTGATGCTGATAACATTGGCACCCAGTGCCTGTGCGTTCGGCAGCTCGGGGTCGGTGGTTGTAGACATCATCGGAAGCAAAACAGATAACACAAAAATTGCACCGTACGGTGCCGGACCAGTGGAGCTGGAAATCATCGGGAGCACTGCGAATAATACAACGATTGCTTTGCAAGAAGAGAGGAAAATAGTATGCCCTGGATTCACATGCCCTGAATGCACATGCCCTGAGAAAAGTTGCGTCTGCGAAAAGGAGAAAAAACCTTGGGATGGCATGCATCTGGGCGTCGATGCGTGGTATGGCGCTTTCTGGTATACAGACATCAACATGCCCAAATGGCCTCAGATTTGAGGCAAACACAAGGGCCTGAGCGACTCGGGGAAGGGGGCAGGGAAAAGACTATTCCCTGAGCCGTTTTGTTGATTGGTTCGTTTGTTTCTAATTTCGGTTGTTTCTCATCATCGATGGTGTGATCGCACAAGTTAAATAACCATGATTCTAACCCAATTCAAATCCATGCAAGACACGAGGAAAACATTCTCTCCGGGCAAAAGCGAGCTTTTCTGGTGCCAGAACTGCAACCTTCCACTTTTGGAGGAGAAATGCTCCACCTGCAAAAGCTCAGGCAAGCGGGTCTTGCTCTCGCCTCCAGCCGACATTCGTCTCTGCTCTCGCCAGGGACGAGATCTGCTCAAGGAGCTTTTTGTCCAAAACTGGGGCTGTGCAGACTTCCTCGATGACAGGATAATTCTGCTCAACAAGATCGCAGGAATCGACCGCAGGGATCAGGTTTTCCTTGACGGTTGGCACATTGCGACGCTCTGGTTCGATATAACCACAGGAACTCACAAGCTCGATCTTGAGATTGCGGGAGCTTCTCTGCTCGCTACCAGGGCAGAGAAGGGGGTTGTGCTTTGCCATGAAAAGCTCCTGAGAGGCCACCTCAAGGGGAAGTGGCTCTCAGCGGAAAAGATCGCATTCCAGCCAGATAACTTGGTTGAAGGCAACAACGTCGTCCTCAGAATGGGAAAGTTCTCAGGAGTTGGCGTGGTCAGAAAGAGGAGCGACGGATCGGTATCCATCAGGGTCAAAAGTGTCACAAGAACCGAATTTGTGCTCAGCGATGATCTTCCAACCTTGAAGGATGTAATCGCAGCCAATGAGAATTCGCTTGAGAGATTGGAGAAGGCCGCATTAAAGGAGCTCAGAGGATACATATCCAGAACGCGCCTGCCTGTTAACATATCTTTTAGCGGCGGAAAGGATAGCCTCGCATCACTCTGCCTCTGCTGCAAGGCAATTCCCGGAGCTGAAGTTCTCTTCGTCAATACGGGACTTGAATTTCCCGAGACCGTGGCCTATGTGCGGGATTTTTGCCGAGCGCATGCGCTAAAACTGCATGAGATCGAAGGTGAAAGCGACTTCTTCTTGAATGTGCAGACCTTCGGGCCTCCGGCCAAGGACTTTCGCTGGTGCTGCAAGACCAACAAGCTCGGCCCGATGACATCATTTCTCAAGCAGCACTATCCAAAGGGCTGTGTGACCATCGAAGGCCGCCGCATCTACGAATCCTTCAACCGCTCGACTATCAGAGCCGTAGAGAGAAATCCATACGTTCCAAACCAGACCACGCTCTCGCCCATCCGCAACTGGAGAGCGCTTGAGGTTATGCTCTACATCTACTGGAATAAATTGGAGCCAAACCCGCTATACGATCAGGACTTCGAGCGCATAGGCTGCTGGCCCTGCCCTGCCTCACTGCAGTCTGAGTTTTCTCACCTGAAAAAGTCACACCCACAGCTTCATGCTATGTGGACCTCAAGCCTTCAAGCATGGGCCAAAGAGAACAAACTGGATTCAAGGTACATCGACTGGGGCTTCTGGCGCTGGAGGAGACATCCGCCCAAGATGATCGAGATAGCCAAGGCGAACGATATCGACCTGCGGCCAAGATCGAAAGAGAATAACGATATCAAGCTGGAGGCGGTGCAGGGACGCTCGCCTTGCGGTCTTGAATACTCCATCGAAGCTACCATTCATGTGCCTCAAAATCATCCTTTTTCAGCAGTGTCAGGGGCCTTGAATATGCTTGGCACTGTGAGCTACGCGGAGGATCTAGGGGCTGCAGTCATAAAGACGGAAAATGGAAGGGCAACGGTCTTCGCCAATGGTCAATTGATGGTCATTGCCCCAAAGGACGAGGCCGAGAAGCTGCTGGGAAAGATCTTCGAGACTATTCTGCGCGTTCAAATGTGCACAGGCTGCAAGATTTGCGAGCAGAGCTGCAAGCGTGGGGCGATTGTGGTGGGCGATTCCATTGCCATCAATGAAAAATTGTGCAACCGCTGCGGAAAATGCGCTCAGAGCTGCATTGTTGCAGATCAGGCGGCAAAGATGTTTCGCAGATTTGCCGCCAGTACCTTTAAATAGACGG
Organism: uncultured Methanotrichaceae archaeon; assembly: GCA_964604285.1. Taxonomy (GTDB): domain Archaea; phylum Halobacteriota; class Methanosarcinia; order Methanotrichales; family Methanotrichaceae; genus Methanothrix. The sequence goes on along the minus strand of CAZRYL010000001.1, from coordinate 56,376 downwards.
CTACTATGAGGTAATTATACTGAGGAATCAGAATGGTAACCGGAACAGTAAAATTCTTCAACAGAACCAAGAGATTTGGATTCATTGCAGGCGACGACGGAAAGGATTATTTTGTTCATGCAACTGGCCTCTTGCCGGATGTTACGATAACTGAGGGCGACAAGGTCAGCTTCGAGGTAGTTGAGGGCGAGAAAGGCCCCAAGGCAGATAAAGTATCCAAGCAGTAATTAGATAACAGATCTTCTAAATAACGGGCCAGCACTCCTGGTCTTACTTTTGTATTTTTACTTTGATTAGCTCTTGCTTTAAAACATTTTTTATCCTGTGAGCGCCATTTGCACAGAAGCCCACTCGTCGCAGCAGTTCTTCGCGAGATATCTGTCAAACCTCAGATCTTGAGAAATACTGCATTCACCTCACAGCGCATCAGATCATCTCCCTTTATGCGTAGCTTCCAGCGATGTGTGCCGATAGAGACAGGTCTCATCCCCAAAAAAAGCTCTTCAACCTCTGCCTTGGCGAAATAATGGGTGATGACGCCCGACCCGCGCCTGAAGGTGCCGGGCTCTACCTCTTCGCCCTGTCCAGCTCTCATATCCTCTAGTCCAAACTCGCGAAAGAAGAGCCTTCCCCCGGATGCGATAACGCGAGCAGCCTCGCGAGCAAGCGCTTGGCGGCCCGGTCCTGGCAAGTGGCCTGTTACGTGGAAGGCAAAGACCGCATCGAAGCTCTCGTCCTGGAAGGGCAAGGCCCTGGCATCGGCCAGGATCAGTTCGGCTTTCGGCCCACTGCGACGGCAAAGGCGGAGGGCCTCGAGGGACATGTCCAGCGCAGTTATCTGCCAGCCTGCGGGCATGCATCCAAGCGTCTTCCCGTTGCCACAGCCAAGCTCCAGGACGGCGGAGTGTGCTGGCAGATCGGGCATGTCACGCACGCGGCCTCCCCAGATGCGGCCGCCTCTCCAATACTCATAGTCCCAGGCGGACAATTGAGCGTTCATGAGGAGTATGATGGCTGGATTGCACAATAATCCTTTGGCGCTTCTCCTCTATGGCAGCAGTTCCGATGGTTATTAGTTCCATTGCGGCCATTATGTCCTCCATGGATATGCTTGACCGCTTTCGCGGATGTCTCCTAGGCGTTGCGGTGGGTGATGCTCTGGGAATGCCCACGGAAGGCTATACGGCTGAGGAGATTCGCGCCAAGTTTGGCATTGTTCGGGACATGATGCCAGCTCCTGATGGGCACTTTCATTCAGGCCTTCGAGCTGGCCAGTTCACAGATGACACTGAAGAGACCCTCATGCTTGCCGAGTCCCTCGTAGAATCCTTTGGCTTCTCTGCAGAAAAATTCGCGGATAAGCTCGCAGCGTGGGGCACGACCTGGACGCTGGACGATCAGCTCAACAGAGGCGTGGGCTTTGCCACCCGATCTGCTGTTGAGAATATGATCGCTGGAATCTCCTGGAAGGAGTCGGGTTTGCCTGTTCCCACCTGCGGAGCTGCCATGCGTGCTGCTCCCATTGGGCTGTTGTACCACAGGGACCTGAATGTTGTGAAGAGCTATGCGGATTTGCAGAGCCTGCCCACTCACATCAGCAGAGCCTCCCGAGCAGGCGCCATTGCAGTTGCAGTAGGCGTTGCCCTCTGCCTGAATGGCCTCTCAAGAGACAAGGTCCTGAGGTTCGCTGCATCTCAGGCCAGCCGGATAGATGCCGAATTTGCTGAGAGGCTCTTGTGGGTTCAGTCTCTGTTGAGCCTCAAGCCAGAGGATGCCCTGGGGCTGATAAGGAACTCTCCTCTGGCCGTGGAGACTGTTCCTGCTGCATTCTACTGCTTCCTCAAATTTGAGCCTGAAGAAGCGCTGATCATGGCTGCAAGTTACGGAGGAGATGCCGATTCCATAGCCTCCATCGCTGGAGCACTCTTTGGAGCGGAATGCGGTCCTTTTTGGATACCAGAGCGCTGGCTTGCCGTGCTGGAACAAAGGGACAGGATCGAGAATGCTGCTCGCCGCCTTGCCGAGTTATCTGAGTCTTTATGCTGCAGTGGCGTTGCGGATTTATATCATTAGCTCAATCGAATTTCTTATGATAGAAGTAGGAATTGTCGGTGGATCAGGTTACACCGGCGGGGAGCTTTTGCGCCTTCTGGCAAATCATCCCGAGGTCAAGGTAGTTGCAGTCACGTCTCGCAAACTCTCAGGAAAGCCCGTGGCATCAGTTCATCCCCACCTCAAAGGCATTTGCTCTCTGAATTTCAGTGCGCCCACAGCCAGAGAGGTGGCCGAGGGCTGCGATTTTGTCTTTACTGCCGTTCCTCATGGCACTGCCATGGACTGGGTCCCGGAGCTTCTGGACGCCAAAAGCCGCGTCATCGATCTTTCATCTGATTACAGGTTGCCTGTGGACGTCTTCGAGAAGACCTACGGCACAAAGCACCGCGCACCTAGGGACGCAGTATTCGGACTGACAGAGCTGCATCCCGAGGTCGCCAGGGCAAAGCTCGTGGGAAATCCTGGCTGCTACCCTACTGGAGCCACGCTCGCAGTTGCCCCTCTGGCGAGCGCAGGCCTGGTGCAGCGAGTGGTCTACGACTCCAAGTCGGGCATCTCTGGCGCAGGGGCGGAGCCAACTGATACCAGCCACTATCCCAACATGGCAGAAAATGTGATACCCTACAAGTTAACCACACACCGGCACGTTCCCGAGATCAAGCAGGAACTGAGTCGCCTCTCTCCTGGAATAATTGTCAACTTTACACCACATGTGGTGCCGGCCATACGTGGAATCCTCACCACTGCGCACGTCTTCGCCCGCGAAGATGCTGTGGAGACGATTCAGGATAAAGCAGCGATCAGTGAGATCTACAGCAAGTTTTACGAGAATGCCCATTTCGTGCGCATTACTGAGAGCGTTCCCAAGCTTAGTTCAGTGCGCGGATCTAACTTCTGTGACATTTGCTTTGAGCCTGAGAAAGGCAGCGACAGACTGGTAGTAATATCTGCAATAGATAACCTGGTGAAGGGCGCATCAGGCCAGGCCATTCAGAATATGAACATCATGGCAGGCCTCGACGAGCGAACAGGTCTGTGGTTCCCAGGAATGGCGCCCTGAACGGTAGGAAGTGAGCTGCATGAAAGTCAGAGATGTCATGAACGTCAAGCCCATAAGCATTCAGGCAGACAGATCTGTGAGCGAAGCTGCCCGTATCTTGCGCGAGAATAAGATCAGTGGCATGCCAGTCTTGGACGGAGAGCGACTGGTGGGCATCGTCTCTGAATCAGACATTTTGCGCCTTTTATCTGTGGAAGAGGATAGCGGCAATCTCTGGCTTCCCAGCCCCTTCGAGGTCTTTGAGGTTCCCTTCAGAGATCTTGTAAAGTGGGAGAAGATGCGCGCCAGCATGGATGAGATTCCCAAACAGAAGGTGGCAAATGTCATGAGCAGAAATCTGCATGAGGTAGGACCCGACGACACTGTCGAGGAGGCGGCCAGCATCATGACTCGCCACAGGATCAACCGTCTGCCTGTAGTCGAAGGGGGCCGTCTGGTGGGCATTGTGACGAGGGGCGACATCATATCGGGCCTCGGGATGCAACATGCTGATAATTGATGGCGGCATTTGTGCCGTTCCAGGAGTGAGGGCATCCGGAGCCCGTCAGGGCAAGTGGGGCGTGGCTCTGATCGCGGCTTCCGGCGCGGCAGCAGGCATGTTCACCACCAACAAAGTTCGTGCTGCACCACTGGACGTCACTGCTGAGCATCTGATGGCCACTGGCCGCCTGGATGGCGTCATAGCCAATAGCGGCTGTGCCAATGCATTTACAGGCCAGCGCGGGCTTGATGACGCCAGAAAGATGGCACGTCTTATGGCAGGTTTCCTTGGCACAGATGAAAAGAGGATCGCTGTAGCCTCAACAGGCGTTATCGGCAGATACATGGACATGGCGCTTGTCGCCAAGTTGTTTGACGACGCAAAGGCCAAGCTCAGAGATGACAGGAACGCGAGCTCTGAAGCTGCGCGAGCCATCATGACGACGGACACCCGTGTCAAAGAGATCGCAGTGGAGCACAAGGGCGTGCGCGTGGCAGGCATCGTCAAGGGCGCTGGCATGATCGAGCCGAATGTTGCCACAATGCTCTGCTTCCTTTACACAGATGCAGACCTGACAGCAGAGACCCTAAAAGGTTGTTTGAAGGATGCAGTCCAAGACAGCTTTAACATGCTGACGGTGGACGGTGACACCAGCACCAACGACGCTGTGCTCATAACAGCCACAGGGCAGGTAAAGTGCAGGCTCGAAGATTTCTCTGAGGCTCTGAGGTACGTCTGCATCGAGCTTGCTCGGATGATGGCGAAAGATGGCGAGGGTGCCAGCAAATACTTCGAGACAGTGGTGACAGGAGCAAAAAGCGAGAAAGATGCTCGCCTTGCCGCCAAGGCCGTGGCTGCCAGCAGCCTTGTCAAGACCGCGGTCTTTGGCGCAGATCCCAACTGGGGCAGAATCATTTGCGCCGTAGGGTACTCTGGCGCCGAGATGGACCCCGCAAAGATCACTCTGGGGTTGGAAGGCAGAGGCCTGGAGGTATTTATGGTGAAGTCAGGAAGCATCGTGGAAGGGGCGCTAGAGCAGGCCAGGGAAATAATGTCGGGCGACTCCATTACCATAAAAATCGATCTGGGCCTTGGCAATGCCAGAGCACGAGGATTTGGCTGCGACCTGACGCATGAGTATGTGAACATAAACGCAAACTATACGACCTGATATGTTTCGCGACCAGCGGCTTGGCGAGATATCGCAGGATGTGCTGGACTATCTATCCTCACGCGCTGCAGATGTGCGTATCTTTGAGGCAGATATACTAGTGGACAAGGCCCATCTCATCATGCTTCAAGAGCAGGGCCTGATCTCACGGGAGACATGCTCTAAGATCGTCGCTGCTCTGGACGGTCTCCAAATATCGGATTTAGGCGCTGGAGAGGATGTGCATGAGGCAATAGAGTCCTATGTTCTATCAAGAATTGGCCCTGAGGGCGGAAGGATGCATACTGGAAGGTCCAGGAACGATGAGGTGGCCACGTGCATCCGTTTGGCTCTTCGCTCTGAGATGCTCGACCTGATGGATGAGCTTTTATCGTTGATTCAAACGCAGGTCAACCTGGCAGAAAAGCACACAGACACCATCATACCTGGCTTCACCCATACCCAGCATGCTCAGCCTACCACTCTGGCCCACCACTTGCTCGCCCATGCCGATGCTCTTTTGAGGGATTTGGAGCGCATAGAGGACGCCTACAAGAGGGTCAATCTGAGCCCCCTTGGAGCTGCTGCCTTTGCCTCTACCGGTTTTAGGATCGATAGGTTCAGGACATGTCAATTGCTGGGATTCGATGGCCTCGTCGAGAACAGCATGGACGCTGTCTCCACTCGTGACTTCGTTTTAGAGGTCCTGGCTGCTCTGTCCATACTAATGATCGACCTGAGCCGCCTGGCCGAGGAGCTGATTTTATGGTCCACATCGGAGTTCGGCTACCTGGAGCTGGACAATCTCTTCGCCTCTACCAGCTCCATCATGCCACAGAAGAAAAATCCGGATACAGCTGAGCTGGCTCGGGGCAAGACAGGGTCGGTCATTGGAAGCCTGGTCTCGGCCATGGCCATCTGCAAAGCCCTGCCATTGAGCTATAACCGGGACCTGCAAGAGGTCACGCCCCATCTCTGGAGGGGCATGGACTGGGCCAGAAGCACAGTGCGCGTACTAGACGGCTGCATGTCCACGCTCAAGTTCAACACAAAAGAGATGGAGGCGGCTTCAGGAGCCGGTTTTTCGACGGCCACAGAGCTGGCCGACTCGCTGGTGCGAAGCACAGGAATGCCATTCAGGACTGCGCATCGCATCGTGGGCCGGATTGCAGCTTCGGGTAAAAGGCCAAACATGACAGATCTTGACAAAATTGCCCTGGAGATTGCAGGCTTCAGGCCAAGCGAGCGCGGATTTTGCGAGGAGATGCTGGACTTGGCCCTTGACCCAAGGAGCAACGTGGCTTTGCGAAGCAATACCGGCGGCCCGGCACCTTCTGTTTGTAAGCTCATGATCAAACGGCGATCTGAACAGATCTCGAGGATCTCAGAGCGTCTGGCGAAAAGGCGCAAACAGGTCGACACTGCCCTGTCCAAGATCAAAGAATCCTCTGTGTCTATGTGTTGAAACGCGATGTGCTAATTTTTTTGGCGAATAGTTCAGCTTTCTTTATCTTTCAGTAGCCCTTGTTGCCTCTTGCCTTTACGGCAATAAACCATCGAGCAAGGCTCGCGGCCATCAGGGCCGTCTCTCCACGGTCATAGGCAGGCGTAAGCTCGTTTATATCAAAACCCAAAGCCCTTGTAGCTACGCGCTCGATTACTCTCTTGACATCCCAGGAGGTCAGGCCAAAGGGCTCGGGGTTGCCTACTGCTGGAGCATAAGCAGGATCCAGGGCGTCAAGATCGAGGGAGAGATACAGCTGTCTGCAGCCGAGGCTCTCCAAAGCTGCATCCAGCACAAAATCAACCCCCATATCCCTCACCTCGCGACTTGTGAAGAAACTGACTCCCTTCTCCGCTGCGAGAGAATGCTCCTCTTTGGAACCGCTGCGAATTCCGATTGAGACATAGGATTTCACGCCCTCAATCTCCAGGATCCTACGGCTGGTGCAAGCATGGCTAAACTTCGTGCATCCGTATTCATCCCGCAGATCCATGTGAGCGTCCAGCACAAGCACGCCCAGCTCACAGTGGCGTTTTTTTTGCAAGCCCTCGATGATTGGAGGCGTGATGGAGTGCTCACCACCCAGGAAAACAGGAACAGCACTCTCAGGTAGCAGGGCTATCCCCTCCTTTATGGTTGCCCAGGCATATGCCGGGTCAGATCCCAGCTCCATGTTGCCCAGGTCGCAGATATTGAGGTCTGCTAGATCTACATCACAGTCGCGCTCATAGCTCTCAAAGTTAAGAGAGGCGAGGCGTATGGCGTTTGGCCCTTCCCTTGATCCGGATCTAAAAGAAGTGGTGGAATCGAAGGGCAACCCTATGACCACATAATCTGCACCCTCCAATTCGCCAGATGCGTCGGCAAAGCCACACTTCTGGAACATACAAATGAATAAAAGGATTTAGCGTACGTCCAGCTTCGTCCTGCCCATAACGGAGAGGTAGGGAACCTCCTTGCCTTCCTCGATCTTCGGTTTCTGATCCTCGGTGATGGGGACATCTACTGTAGAGAAATCGCCCATGTCCATGAGCTGCACAGAGGTGTCGCCGATAGATAGAACCTGGCCAGTCTTGCGCACAACCGTGGGCACATAAATCTTGGTGGTAACCGGCGAGACGATAGATCTTTTCTGGTTGTCAAAGATGCCTATGGCATCAACCCTCGCCTTGGCCGAGCCATGTTTCCCTGGTTTGGAATGGGAAATGCTCTTGATGATACAGGGCTCCTCATCGATGATTACGTATCTTCCTTCTTTCAGCTCTCTGACCTCAACCTGCTCCTTCATTTCATCACTCCTAGCGACGAATGCAACTCTCCTATTTAAAGGATGTCTTTCATACGCGCTAGCGCCACCTCAAGCTGTGAGCGTGCTGCGGCATATGACAGCCGTATGTACTCTTTTCCACCAGGCCCGAAGGCCGACCCGGGAACCACGATAACTCCTGCTTTGGTCAGGCGTGCGGCAACGACGTCGCCATCACCCACACGGGGGAATAGGTAAAAAGCGCCTTCGGGGACGACAAGGTCCACGCCCATCTCCTGGAAGCCCGATACCATCAAATCTCTTCTATTGCGAAACTCATCTCTCATCTGAGCCACGCAGTCCTGCGGCCCGGTTACTGCAGCCAGGGCAGCCATCTGAGATACTGAGCTGGCACAGGCCTGAACATATTGATGAATTTTGAGCAACTGCTCAAGAGCACAACCCCTGGCCACGAGATACCCAAGCCTCCAGCCGGTCATGGCATAGGTCTTTGAGACTGCATTGACTGTGATGACGTTATCGGAGAATTGCCCGGGGCTGAAATGCGATCCCTGATAGATGAAATGCTCATAGACCTCGTCTGAGAGGACTGCAATGTCTTTGTCTTCAGCGATCTCGGCAATGGAGCGCATTTGCTCTTTCGTCTGAACGGACCCTGTCGGGTTGGATGGTGAGTTTACTATTATCAACCTGGTCTTATCGGTGATATGTGCCGCTATCGTCTGGGGCGAAAGCCTGAGATCCTCATCGAGAGGCACGCTCACTGGCCTTCCGCCCACCAGCTTGGTAATCTCAGCGTAGGATAGAAAGCTCGGATCGCCCATCAAGACCTCGTCGCCCCTATCCACCAGTGCAGCGATGGTCAGAAAGAGGGCCTCGCTGGCACCACTGGTCACCATTATCTCCTCTGGGGAGCATTCGATCCCGTTTTCAACCCTGAACTTCTCGGCCAATGCAGCGCGCAGCTCTGGAAAACCGCAGTTGGGCGTGTAACCCGTCAATCCCTTTTCGATGGCTTTTATAGCCGCTTGCTTGATGTGAATAGGCGTGTCGAAATCAGGTTGGCCCAGGCCAAGGTTCACGGATCCTGGAGGCGCTCCCTCGAAACACTTTCTTATTCCTGAAATCTCTATTTTCCCTGTGCAGCTTGAAAATCTCATGGCTCCTCCCGCGCTTTCGCATCTCCCTTCTGATCTTCCTTATATACGACATTTTGTATGCTGAAGCAATCGAGCCTGCCAAGCTCTTCCCTTATGATGTTCATCATGACTCTGCCACCTCTCCAGTAAAGGGTGATCTTCACATCCTCGCTCTCAGTATCCGAAGAGACAGAGTCTATGAACATCTCCAGCGCCCTGGAGTTGGAGAATGGAACGACGAATACTGCCCTGTATTTGTCTTTTTTACGGGCATAAGAGCTGAGGATATAGCCATTGCTCTCAAACTCGCTGATCTCCTCGAAGTTGCATATCACCTCTTTCTCGTGCTCCGTGGTTGAGTCAACTTTTGATATCAATATCAGTATCTTTGCAATGAGGGACTTGTCGAATTTTCTTCCAAACCAGATGTTTATGGCGCCCTGAGTGAGAATAATGGAGACTGCAGAACCGCTTATCTCTATGGAGATGGGCTCTGGCCTATTGCCAGGGGTGCCGGGCATATTTGCTTAGATCAAGCGGAGCGAATATAACCATTTCGAAGATAATCCCAAGGCAGAGGGATGAAGTTTGAACGATGTTTTGCAGGCCCTGAAGGAACGTTTTTCCATGGAGCCCTACGCGCGATCTCTCGGCATAGAGGTCGTGAAGCTTGAACCAGGCCAGGCTACGCTGAAGATGAAGACCCAAGAGAGCATGAACAACATCTTCGGCTCGACTCACGGTGCAGCAATCTACTCTCTCCTGGACGCTGCCTTCGAATTAACTGTAAATTCACACGGAACCGTAGCTGTGGCTCTGGAGGTGAATGTGAACTACCTCAGCGCGGTCAATCCTGGCGAGGTGCTTCTTGCAAAGGGGCGTGAAGTGAGTCGTTCTCGAAGGATCTCAGCCTGCGAGATACATATCACGGGGGAAGATGGGAGATTGGTCGCGAACTGCCAGACGCTGGCTTACCGAAAAAAAGACCCACTGCCCTTCCTCTGAATAGGATTTATATTCCATAGCCTCTCATGAGATGAGCAATGATACTCCGGTCCTGCATTAAAAGATACAGGGATGATACCCATCGGGCCATGCCTCCAGAGGAGACGATGGCTCGAGCAGAAGCCAAGATGCCTGCAGCAGGCATAACCAGGGTGGCGGACATAACCAACCTGGACAGAATAGGCATACCAGTTTTTTCATCCATCCGGCCATTGGCAGATCGCGGTGCGATCTCCGTCTACAACGGAAAAGGCGCAACACCGATCGAAGCCAGGGTTTCGGCCATGATGGAGGGCCTGGAGCGCTACTCTGCAGAGGTTCGAGACCGCAAGCTGACCATAGCTCGCTTCTCTGAGATGGAAGGCATGGCCCTCAATCCAGCGGATTTGATCCTGCCTGCTGATGCTGATGCAGATGCTGAGATACCCTGGACTTTGGGCTGGGATATTATGAATGACGAAGAGATCATGGTTCCTGCCAACGCTGTTTTCCATCCTCTTTCATCCGATTACAAGCGCCTCTTCAGGACCAACACCAGCGGCCTTGCCTCTGGAAATGAGATGGAAGAGGCCATATTTCACGGCCTGGCTGAGGTCATAGAAAGAGATGCATGGGCCATAGTTGAGGCAGCGCGAAACACCGGGCCGTTAATTGACGGCGTCAACGATTATCTGCCAAAGTCTCTCCTGGATAAATTCGCAGCCGCTGAGGTCGATGTTTATCTTCGAGATATCACGAGCGATATTGGAATTCCCACCTTTGCGGCCGTCGCAGATGATGTGAAGCTGCGCGATCCGACGCTGCTAACGACCGGCATGGGCACTCATACCTGTGCAAGTGTGGCCGTGCTGCGGGCTCTGACTGAGGTGGCACAAAGCCGATTGACACAGATTCACGGAGCTCGTGAGGACACGACACTGGCGGATTTCCGCAAGCAAATAGGCTACGAAAGGACAAAGAGGCTCAATTCGCACTGGTTCGAGGCCAGCGAAAAGAAGGACTATTGCGAGATAGAATCCTTCGACAGCGACGACTTCCTGCTGGACATAAAATACATGCTGCACAAGCTTGAGGAAGCAGGGATGGACAGAGTCGTGGTAGTGGATCTGACGAGAGAGGAGATAGGGATCCCGGTTGTAAGAGTAATAGTTCCGGGCCTTGAGATTGCAGCAGTGGATCGGGAAAGAGTCGGCAAGAGATGCAAGGATGCCAGAAATCGTCGTCTTCTTAGGACCAAGCCTTCCTCGCGATAAAGCCGAGCAGATTCTGCAGGCGGACTTCAGGCCACCTGCCAAGCGCGGTGATCTTTTCAAGGCTGCGAAGGATGGTGCAGACGTAATTTGCCTGATTGACGGCGTCTTCTTCCAGGACTGCTCAGTGGCCCACAAAGAGATCCTTTACGCCCTTGAGCATGGGATAAGAGTCATTGGCGCGTCAAGCATGGGGGCTCTGCGAGCTTCCGAGCTGGATGTTTTTGGCATGGAGGGCGTGGGTGAGATCTATCAAGCCTATAAGAGAGGGCGGCTCGTATCAGATGATGAAGTGGCTCTCATATTCGAACCTTTCACCTGGGAGCCTCGCTCTGAGCCGCTGGTCAATATCCGGTTTAACCTGGACAATGCTTGGCAGAGAGGCATAATCGATACCACTACCAGAGACAGGCTTTTCCGATGTGCGGAGTCCTTTTATTTCCCAGAGAGAACCTACGAGCGTATGATGCAGGCCGCAGAAGGCCGGGTTGCTGCAGAAATGCTGCAGCGGTTTCGTGAATTTATAAATACTGAACGCAGAGATTTCAAGATGGAGGACGCCATAAAAGCCTTGCAGCGGGTGAAAGCTATCGCGAATGAATCAATTGAAGTTTAATTGAGCTAATAGTATTAAGTAAAACTATTAAATAGATTGAAATAATAGTATTATGTAGATTTTGCAGTCTCGATCATTATGATAAATGAGATTCTTGCTTTAAAGAAGGAACGCCGTGCGATCATTCTGGCTCACAACTACCAGATACCAAGTGTGCAGGATGTTGCTGACAGGATAGGCGACTCCCTGGAGCTCAGTCGTGCGGCAGCCAGCCTGGATGAAGATGTGATCGTATTTTGTGGAGTCGACTTCATGGCTGAGACAGCAGCCATTCTATCGCCGCAAAAGACTGTGGTTCTGCCGGTGAGGGGCGCATGGTGTCCTATGGCTCACATGATAACTCCAGAGCAACTCCGAGAGTTGAAAGAGCTCTACCCGGAGGCAGCCGTCGTCTGTTATGTCAATTCCACTGCAGAGATCAAGGCAGAAAGCGACATTTGCTGCACCTCCGCAAATGGGGTGCAGGTCGTAAATTCTCTGGAAGAAAGCCAGGTGATCTTCGTTCCGGACAGGAATCTGGCAGCATACGTTGCCCGTCATACCAGTAAGCAGATCATACCATGGGATGGTTATTGCTATGTGCATGATAACTTCACATCCGAAGATGTAATGGCGGCCCGTGCATTGCATCCACAGGCTGAAGTCCTTGTGCATCCGGAGTGCAGGCCGGAGGTGATAGACCGGGCCGACTTCGTCTACAGCACTGCCGGGATGGCACGCCATGTCCGATCGAGCGAGGCGCCAGAGTTCATCATCGGCACGGAAGTGGGCATGATCTATCGGCTTGTGAAGGAAAATCCTGAGAAAGCTTTCTTTTCGCTCAGTGAAAGGGCAATATGCCAAAACATGAAAAAGACAAACCTGGAAAATGTTCTGCGAGCACTGCAGACCCTGGAGCCACGTGTGAGCGTGCCAGAAGAAATCGCATCAAGGGCGAGAAGGTCGATTGAGAGGATGCTGGCAGTCAAGATCTGAAAAAGCATTTATACTTGTTTCGGCGTAAGGGTTCTGGTTTGTTACTTATCATCTTTGGAGGATTGAAGGATTTGACAACTGTTTACGATGTGCCTCCCCATGACTTGATAGCTGCAGTAGCCCAAGAGCTGAAGGCGGCAGGCAAAGTTGTGCCGCCCGCATGGGCTGAGTTTGCCAAGACAGGGGTAAACAAGGAAATGCCGCCCACCAACCCCGACTGGTGGTTTGTGCGGTGTGCATCTGTATTGCGCAGAATATACATCGACGGCCCTGTAGGAGTTTCACGTCTGAGAAGCTTCTACGGTGGAAAGCACCGCAAGGGCGTAGCTACAGGACACTTCAACAAAGGTAGCGGCTCAGTAGTAAGGGAGTCTTTGCAGCAGCTTGAGAAGGCGGGTTATGTCAAGAAGATCAAGAAAGGGCGCCAAATGACGCCGGAAGGCCAGGCATTCCTGGACGATATGGCTCATAAGATAAGAAGCAAAATTCAGAGCTCTCCTGCTCAGTCTGCGGCTGAACCTGCCGCAGAATAGGCAAAAAAAGAGGTAAAGTCATATGGCTGATGATGAGCTTGCAGAATTGAGGCGTAAGAGGCTGGAGCAGATCCAAAAGCAACAGATGGATTCGCAAATGATGGCAGCTCAGCAAGAGCAGGCCCAGCAGGAACTGGAGGCCAAAAAGGCTGCCGTTATGAGGGCCATCCTCACACCCGAAGCCAGGGAAAGGCTGAATGCGATACGTATGACCAGGCCTGAGTTCGTCGCTCAGATCGAAGGTCAGCTCATCATGCTCGCTCAGAGCGGTAGGCTGCGGGGTGCGATCACAGACGAGCAGCTCAAGGCAATCCTCAAGCAGGCCCAGCCCAAAAAGAGAGACATCACAATAACCAGGAAATAGCGGCAAAGGCATTTGATGAATGTAGCAGTCCTGTTTTCCGGCGGGAAGGACAGCGGTTTGACAACGCTCCTCCTCGAACCATTCTTCGACGAGATCGAGCTTGTCACCTTCAGCTTTGGCCGTGACGATGCCTGGAAGGTGGCTGCCGCCGCTGCCGCTGAGATTGGCCACCCTCACAGGAGGGTTGTCTTCGAGAATGGCGTCCTGGAAAGAAGCCTGGAGATACTGCTAGCTACGGGTTACCCCAACGATGCTCTAAATTACGTTCATCAAGTTGCAGTAGAGACAATGGCCCAGACCCATGAGTTTGTGGCGGATGGAACGAGGCGAGATGATCGTGCGCCAAAAATGAGCTTTAGCACTATCAGAAGCCTCGAGGACAGATTCCACATTCAATACCTCAGGCCCCTTGCGGGCCTTGGAAAAAAGAGCATCAATGCTATGGCACGACGCTATTTTGACTTCGCGGAAGAACCGTCCACGAGGCATCCCGCCTCGGACTTCGAGGTGGGCCTGAGATATGCGCTTCAAGAGAAGCACGGCCAGAGGGAAGTCGACAGAATATTTCCCTCAAATCATACACACACAAGAGTTATTCGGAGGAAGAGAATTGTCCAAGAAATTGTTAGGCAAGAAGATCAGGCTTGCCAAGGCATTCAATCAGAATCGTAGGGTGCCTGCCTGGGTCATTGTTAAGACCATGAGGCGCGTTGTGACGCACCCCAAGAGACGACACTGGAGAAGAAGTACTTTAGAGGCGTGATAATGGCTGAGACTGAGAGAGTTTACACCATTCCCCTTGGTGTTGTGAAGTCCGTTCCAATTTACAGAAGGTCCAACCGGGCCATGGCCGAGGTGCGCAAGTACCTTGCCCGGCATATGAAGACCCCCGCAGAGGATATAAAGATCGATCCAGGCTTGAATGCGGCTATCTGGGCAAGAGGCGACATGAAGCCACCCTTGCGCGTCAGAGTTCGGGCGGTCAAGTTCGAAGACGGCGGGGTTGAGGCAGAGTTTGCAGGCGAGCGATAAAAGGCTGAAGATTGCAGGCAGCTGCCTTCTGGGAGTCTTTGCCAGGGCTACAGAGAAGGTGGTCCTAGTTCCGCGTGAGGTTGCACCAGAGGATCTGAAGGCTCTGCAGGAAGGGTTGAAGGTTGAAGCAGTGAGCTTGCAGGCTGCGGGGAGCGCTGTAGTTGGCTCCTTGATCTCAGCCAATAGCTTCGGCTTCGTGATCACTCATCATGCAGGCGATGAGGAGATCAGTATCCTTCGCGAGCATGGACGGGTGGCAAGATTGCCTTCTAAGATCAATGCTGCAGGCAATGTTATTCTGGCAAACGATTGCGCAGCCCTGGTTCACCCAGGACTGTCCGCCAGGGCCTGCGAGACAGTAGCTGAAACTTTGGGCGTCAAGGTGGTCAAAGGTACCATTGGAGGCCTGAAGACGGTCGGAATGGCGGGCGTCGCAACCAACAAGGGCTTGCTCGTGCATCCACGTGTCTCTGCAGAGGAGCTTGCAGTCCTGGAAAAGCTCTTCGAGCTGCCAGTGGATGTGGGCACGGTCAACCTCGGCTCGCCACTGGTGGGATCAGGCCTGCTGGCCAACAGCAAAGGATACTTTGCAGGCATAGATACCTCGGGACCGGAACTAGGTCGCATTGAAGATTCATTGGGTTTCCTGGTTTAATTAAAAATGGCTGAGTTAGGGTGAAGCGATGAGCAGATTCGAAATCAAAGGACAGTATAGGGGAGGGCTTGTCGGCAAGACATGGCTGCCCTTTACCAAGATCGTAGAAAGTCAGAGCGAAAAGAACGCTCGAGAGTGGGTCTATTCCCTGATGGGAAGTGAACACGGCTTAAAGAGGGCCCTCATCAAAATAGACGAGGTGAAGGCAATTGAGTAGCTCTCCAGGAGGCGAGGAGGAGATCAGAAGGCTGCTGGCAGCATACCAGCAGTACCAGGCTCAGGCCGAATCCATCATACAACAGATAAATCTGACGCAGTTGACGGCTGAAGGTCTAAACCGCGCCGTTAGTGCAGTCGAAGCCCTGGATAAGGCAGAGGTTGGACAAGAAATACTGGTCCCCATCGGGTCTGGATCATTCATCTACGGCAAGCTCGCCTCTGTGGAGAAAGTCATTCTCAACGTAGGCGCGGGCGTGAGCATTGAAAAGACTGCGGCCGAGGCCAAGGAGACTTTGCAGGCCCGCAAGGCAGAAGTCCTCGAGGGATCGAAAAAGCTCAGCGAGGTGCTAGCCAAGGTCGATCAAGAGATGCAGAGGATCCAGGCCATGATGCAGAAGTTCGAAGAAGGCCAGAAGTTTCCGGGTCAAGGGAGCGAAGGGATTGTTTAATCGGTTCAAGGAGAAGCTCGCAGGCTTCAAAGAGGCACTGTCCACAAAGGTCATCGAGAAGGTTGGAGCCAAGTTGGAGAACCGTGTGCCTGGGGCCAACGAGTCTCCTGCGAATTGGGATTTAGCGCAAAAAGCGGTACAGGCGCAAGAATCTCTTTTGGAATCCTCCAAAGACGAGATTCAGACTGCCAAGCCCAAGAATAAATTCTCATTCCTGGAAAAGGCAAAGAGCCTTGTCTTCGAGCAGGAGGTAATCCTGGATGAGCATGACCTGCAGGAGCCGCTATGGGCTTTGGAGATGGCACTGCTCGAGAGCGACGTTGCCCTGCCCGTAGCAGAGGAGATCGTCAAAGAGGTCAAGTCCGATCTGGTCGGCGCAAAGAAGAAGATCGGCGCTGACACAGGGCGACTTGCTGAGGATGCACTGAGAAAAGCACTTGTCAATCTGCTCTCCCGGAATTATCTGGACTTCGACGAGTACATTGCAAAGGCAGAAAAGCCGGTCAAGATCCTCTTCGTGGGCGTAAATGGAACGGGAAAGACGACGAGCATTGCCAAGGTTGCGAGATATTTGATGGACCACAATCACTCTGTTGTTCTGGCTGCAGGCGATACATTTCGCGCGGGGGCCATTGAGCAATTGGAGGTGCACGCAGAAAACTTGGGGCTGAAGGTAGTCAAGCACAAGACAGGCGGCGACCCGGCGGCTGTGATCTTCGATGCCATCGAATATGCCAAAGCTCACAACAAAGATGTCGTTTTAGCTGATACCGCAGGCAGGCTGCACACCAACATAAACCTCATGGATCAGATGCGCAAGATCGTGCGGGTAACAAAGCCGGATCTGCTCATCTTCGTGGACGAGGCAATTGCTGGCAATGATGCTGTTGAGAGGGCGCGCCTCTTCAACGAGTCGGTGCCCATAGACGGATCGATCCTTACAAAGACTGATGCGGACGCAAAGGGCGGCTCAGCCATCTCGATCGCCTACATCACAGGCAAGCCCGTGCTGTTCTTGGGCGTGGGCCAGACCTATCCGGACCTCGTGAAGTTCGAGCCTCAATGGCTGGTGGACAGGCTGATGGGAGAGGCAGAGGCGTAAAGCTACGGATGGATCATCAGGCTCGATCACTTACTTCTCTTTCTGGACCCTTTTATTGTGCCTGTACATGGTGGCCAGGGCATCAGCCACCTCCTCGGGCGTCGAGAAGACGGGTATTCCCGCTTTCTCCATTTTGATGACGTCTTGCATGGCGAACTCCTTTCCTGCCACGCAGGCGATGATGGGCTTGCCCTTGTAGTCGATGCTCTTCAAGGCATCAACATAGCTGTCTAATATCTCCGCCTGGAGCACAACGATGAAGCTGCCAACATCGCTGCTCTCCACCCCAATCTCTATCGTCTTCTTAACGATATCGGCATCCTGGCTGAAGGTATAATCGACGGGATTCATGCCGCAGACATAATCGGGCAAGAGCTCCTTGAGACGCTCCTTTAAATGAGGCTCAAGCTCCGAGAGCCGCATGCCGTTGTCGGTAATGGCATCAGCGGCAATGACCCCAAGAGAGCCTGCATAGGTTATTATGAACACGCCCTCTCTGTCGGGGAAGGGTTGCTTGGAGATGGCACGGGCCAGGCCGAACATGTGCTCGTAGTCTCTTGCGCGAATTATCCCGGACTGTCTGAAGACGGCGCTGAAGATCTGATCGTTGCCCGCCAGAGAGGCTGTATGCGATGCAACTGCTTTTTTTCCCGCGTCGGTACGACCTGATTTTAATACCACAATGGGCTTCTCAAGGGTGATCTGCCTGGCCACGTCTATGAACCTGCGGCCTCCCTTCACAGACTCCAGGTACATGCAGATGACATCGATGTTCTCGTCCTTGCTCACAGCCTCAAGGATATCGGTCTCGTTGATGTCCAGTTTGTTGCCGATGGTGGCTATGATGCCGAAGTCCATTATGAGCCTCAGCCCCCAGAGCATTCCGGCCGCGCACACTCCTGCCTGGGAGACAAGGCCGATGTTGCCCTTGCTAAGGGCATCGACCAAGCCAATGGACTGAACCATACTGCAGTGGGTATTGATGATTCCTGAGCAGTTTGGCCCCAGCAGACGCACTCCGTATCTGTCTGCTATCTCCTTCATCTCCAGCTCTATCTTTTTGCCTTCTGCACCCAGCTCAGCAAAGCCCGCAGACTCAACGACGATGAAGCGCACACCGCATTTGCAGCACTCTTCAACTACATCTGGCGTCATTCCTGCCGACACAAGTATAATTGCTACATCCACTGGTGCAGGGACTGCGCTGATCCTAGGATAGGCCTTGATGCCGCAGATATCCTTCGCCTTGGGATTGATGGGGTAGAGCACTCCTGGAAATTTGTGGCTGACCAAATTGGTGAATACATTCCATCCAAGCTTTCCCGGAGTTCCTGAAGCTCCTATGACCGCAATGCTCTTTGGATAGAATAGGTCATGCAAATCAAGCCTGGCAGATGCAGGAGCCTCAGCCCTTGGCTCTCCCAGGATTATTCTGGCATCGGCTACCATGTATCCATCGGGATAAAGGAAGACAGGGTTCAGATCCATCTCTGAGACATCCGGATTTTTCATCACGAAATCTGATATTTGCAGCAGAAGCTGCTTTAATGCTGCGATGTCAGCCGATTGACCTCGATATCCTTTTAGGAGGGCGTAGCCTTTGATCTCCTCGATCATGCTTTGTGCATCCGATTCAGTGATAGGAATGGACCGGAAGGAAACATCTTTGAGGACCTCGACGAACACGCCGCCAAGGCCGAACATAAGCACTGGCCCGAAAGTGACGTCATTCGCAACGCCGACGATTATCTCCAGTCCTGGCCTGGCCATCTTTTGCACTGATACGCCCACCAGTCCCATATCACGGAAGTCTCTGGCGATCTCCCTGTATGCCCTGCGCACGGCATCCTCGTCTTCAAGATTAAGTTTGACTCCGCCGGCATCTGATTTATGGACGACCTCTGGCGAGAGCACCTTCATTGCCACTGGAGAGCCGAGGGACTGGAATAGTTGCACAGCCTCATCTTCAGATCTTGCCAGCCCTGTTCCGGTGGTGTAGATCCCCAAGGATTCCAGAACGGCTTTGCTCTCGTGCTCCATCAGGTAAGTCCTTCCCGATGCAAGCGCCTGATCCATGACCTTCCTAGCTAGTCCTGTCATTTCGACCTCTAGATCATAACTCATCTTATTTGCAGATGCCGCTGTTTTAAAAACCGTTGATCTCATCTCAACATAATGTTGATAAATGTTTTGCACAGGTGCTCTATTGGGCTTAACTATTTAATCCAGCCCAGATAAAGTGTTATGCTTGTGAGAGGTTAAGACGATGAAGCATCCTGATCGCATATTTTCATTCAAGGAGATCGAGAGCGAGGAAGACCTGGTGGAGGCAATGACCAACCACAAATGGCCTCTTTGCTACAGTTTTTATCACGGGAAACTGCTCTATCTGAGCGATGGCGATAGCGAAGATGTGCCGGAATACGCAGTCGTTACAATCGATAAGACTGAAGGCCACCATGGCATTCACGGCCGCGAGGTGGGCAGGATCAAGCCCATAGGCATGCATGCTTCAGATGTACAAAGGTTCATTCAGGAGATGAACGCAGGCCGCTACAAAAGCGAAGACTCTGTCCAGATCCTGGCCGAGCCTAAATGGCATCACAGTTGTCAGCTTTGCAGGCTTGAAGATGACTTATGAAAAAAATTAATGTTACCTCAATCCCCTGAAGCAGTCCTCAAGGTGTCGGTAACTTAATTTTTTTGTCACCAGGCTTGCGGCCACTGTTACCAGGAAAGCCAGTGGCAGAGCTACTACTATTGGATCGACTACAGGCCAAGGCATCTGTGCTACTAGAACATCTCTGCCAAAGAGCATCTTGCATATTCCCAGTGGTGCAGCCTCTGCTTTGTGAATGAACATATACCAGAAGACCGTCACGAGCGTTCCCGTGATCATGCCGGCAATAGCTCCAAAGCTGGTTGCGCCTCTCCAGTAGAGTGCACAGGTGTACATTGGTAGGAAGGCTGCAGCACACAGCCCAAAGAATATTGCCGTGCCTCGGGCAATTATGTTTTCAGGAAGGATATACCCCAATGTGACTGCGATTAAGACGGCAACAATTATTCCTATCCTGGTTATCAGTATCGACCCGCTGCCTTTTTTCTGGGTAAGCGTCTCATAGATGTCCCTGCCAATAGCGCTTCCCTGGACATGGAACTGAGAGCTAGATGTGGACATCGCCGCGGCCAGCAGCGTGAGCATGAAGAGATAGACGAACCATTCGGGCATTGCGGCATTAATGTAAACTGGGATTATGCTGTCGGCGTTTCCCTTGGCAATGTTGATTGAAATGTTGCCTTGTGTTTGATAGAAGTAGACGTTGGAGAGCGCCCCCACTACAAAGGCGACGCCTGTCATCATGAGAATAAATACCCCTCCGATCAAAACACCCCGGTTCAGCTCCCTGTTCGACTTGACTGTCATAAACCGCACCACGAGCTGGGGCATAGCCAAAACTCCTATCCCCACGCCCATGACAACAGTCGAAATCAAAGTCCACCACCATGAGCTTCCCATGATCGGCATGGATGTCCATCCCGTGTGCCCTTGAGTTGCCAGTTTTTCCGGAACCAGGTGTGCCATGCCCGTGAGAGCCTGGTGAGCGGAGGTTATCCCTCCAAGATGAGCATAGGTCACGAAGAGAAGAAATGCCATCCCCACGAACATGATTGTTCCTTGCATTGCATCGGTGTACATGACCCCGCGAAGCCCTCCCCAGACCACATAGGCAGCGATGATGACCGAGTATATGAGCAATGCCACATCAAAATCAATGGCCAGTGTGGTCTCCATGAACCGTGCCGCTCCGATGAGGACCACCGATGCGTAAAGCGGCATGCCTAAGAATATCACAATGCCGCTGAAATACTGGACGAACTTGCTGTCAAACCGTTTGCCCAGAAGCTCAGGAAAAGTCATGGCATTGAGGTTGTGTCCCATCTTTCTGGTTCGCTTTCCATAAACTACGAATGCCAGAAAGATCCCCACAAAGATATTGAGGAACGTCAGCCACAAGAGCCCCATTCCGAAGAGGCCTGCTGTGCCTCCGAAGCCAACTATGGCAGATGTGCTGATGAAGGTGGCTCCATAGCTCATGGCCATTATGTATGGATGAGTCTTCCTTCCAGCCACGAGGTACCCTTCAGAGTCTTTGGTGGATTTCCATCCTCTGTACCCAAGATAAATGGTGGCTAGAAGGTAGATCAAAATGATGATATTGAGAAGTAGAAGATTCATTTCTGTCACAACCCCAGCTCTTTCTCCTGCATCTCTTCCTCAACTGCCTCCCATGCGGCTTCCTCTTTAATCTCCAACGCCTCAAGTTCTCCGCCTCGATTCCAGTTGATTATGCCATAAATCACGCACAAAAGCGCGCTTAAAATACAAAGAACATAAACGCCCCAGATCCACGGATCGTCGATGCCGAGCATGTTTATCACCAACACGAATTGCCGCTCCCATTTGCTGGACAACACGCATTTCTACGGAATTGTGCGAGTAGAATGACGTGTGATAGCATGTGTCAATATGTCAGGCTATAAGGATGTCGGTCAGTATTATCTATTAAAGATGTATATTCAAGATTCAACAGAAAGCTATATCTCCATGATCGAAAAAAGGCCAGTGACTTTGCTGCATGATATGAAATCCGATCTAAAGTTTGGAGTCCTAACCACACAATGCATCCAGGCGCCGATATATCCATTTTAGTCTTATCTGTAGTTCTGCTGCTGATAGCAGTCAGGCAGGTTGGCAAGTTCAGCCTTCAGATCTGGCAGATCATGCTTCTAGGTGCCCTGGCAGTCCTCTTCACTGGAGAGATCTCGCTCGCACAGGCTGCCCGGGCTATCAATCCGGACGTCATGATATTTCTTGCAGGGATGTTCGTGGTCGGCCAGTCCATGCAGGAGAGCGGTTATCTATTTCATCTCTCCTATCGCATCTTTCGCAGAGCAGGAAACTTGGATCAGCTTTTGCTACTGATATTATTTGGTATGGGCGCCCTCTCGGCCCTTCTCATGAACGATACACTGGCCATCATCGGCACCCCGCTGATGATCTACTTTGCCAGGACGCAAGGGATCTCTCCAAAGCTGCTGCTCTTATCCCTGGCCTTCGCTGTGACCACTGGAAGCGCAGTGAGCCCCATCGGGAATCCGCAAAACCTTCTCATCGCCATCAACGGAGACTTGACCAATCCTTTTCTGATCTTCTCGCAATACCTACTAGCTCCGACTGTGGCCAATCTGCTGCTCGCATATTTCTTGCTCAAGTTCTTCTACAAAAACCAGTTCAATAATAAGCAACTGCAGATCTGCCAGGAACAGATCAAAGATAATAATTTAGCTTACCTATCCAGGATATCCTTCGCTCTGCTTATACTATTAATTTTTATAAAAATTGTGACAGTCCTTATTGGAGTCGGAGAGGATATTGGCCTCACATATATCGCCATTGTTTCTGCTCTGCCCATACTTCTGTTCAGCCCGAGAAGATGGGAGATCATCAAGAAGATCGACTGGTGCACTCTGATATTCTTCGCCAGCATGTTCGTCCTTATGGACAGCGTCTGGAGTTCTGGAGTCTTTCAGGCATTCATGGCAAAATCCCAGGCAGATTTGACGTCAGTCTCAACCATCCTGGCATTGAGCGTTCTTTTAAGCCAGCTCATCTCTAATGTGCCTTTCGTGGCTCTCTGCCAGCCCCTGCTGGTCCATCCCTCCGCCAGGGACCTCATGGCACTTGCTGCGGGAAGCACCATAGCAGGCAATCTGTTCATCTTGGGTGCAGCAAGCAACGTCATAATAATTCAGAATGCGGAGCGGAGCGGCGAGACCCTCACTTTCCTGGAGTTCGCCAGGGTGGGCGTGCCATTGACCGTCCTAAGTGTGCTGGTATACTGGATCTTTCTTTGATAGGAATGGATGCTCTCTGTTCTGAAAATTCCGCTATCTAGTTAAGCAAGCAGCGATCATATCTTTGGTCAGGAAAGAGCATGCACGAGCACAGGGTAACCGTGGGCTTGATTCAGACCTCTGTTTCAGAGGACCTCAATCAAAACCTTAGAAAGGCCGTTTCAAAAGTGGAGCAGGCCATTGCCAGAGGGGCCAAGATAATCTGTCTTCAGGAACTTTATAGAACGCGCTATTTCCCGCAATGGGAGATGAAGGATGTGTTCGGCCTTGCAGAGACAATTCCCGGAGAGTCTACGGCAGTCTTCTCAGACCTGGCAAAAAAACATGAGGTGGTGATAATAGTGCCTGTCTTCGAGAAGGACGAGACAGGTTACTACAATTCAGTTGCAGTCATCGATGCAGACGGAAGCCTGCAAAAGACCTACCGCAAGGTCCACATCCCACACGATCCCATGTTTTATGAGAAGAGCTATTTTGCAGCAGGCGAGGAGTTCCAGGTTTATGATACTCGCTATGGCAGGTTCGCAGTGCTCATCTGCTACGATCAGTGGTTCCCTGAAGCCGCCCGGGTGGTCGCTTTGCGAGGAGCCCAAATAATATTCTACCCCACGGCCATCGGCTGGATTGTGGGCGAGGAGAATCCAGAGGAGGGCGACTGGCGTGATGCTTGGGAGACGGTCCAGCGCAGCCACGCAATCACAAACAGTGTGTGCGTTGCCGCTGTCAACCGCGTTGGGCTGGAGGATGGTCAAAATTTTTGGGGAAGCTCTTTTGTATGCGATTCCTTTGGCAGGGTACTGGCCAAAGCAAGCGATAAGGCGGAAGAGGTTCTCGTGGCAGAGCTCGACCTGGCCAAGAACGAGGTCGTGCGAGAGGGCTGGGGCTTCTTTTGCAACCGGCGGCCAGACACCTACTGGCCCCTGATCGAGATGGTTCAGGAGAAGGAGACGAGAGGTTTGGGCTCAGGCAAAGAGGCAAAAGGAAAGAGCATATGCCTCGAGGACACACCACGCCAACTTGGCTATCGCATGCCTGCTGAGTGGGAGAGGCACGAGGCCATTTGGCTCTCCTGGCCTTACGACCTGGATAGCTTCCCGCAGATCGAGAAGGTGGAGATGGCTTACGTTGACATAATCAAAGCCATCCACAGGAGCGAAATTGTAAACCTCCTGGTCAAGGACGAGCTGATGCTCGGCCAGGTGGTTGAGATGCTGAGAGCTGCAGCAGTAGACCTTGACAAAGTCAAGTTTCACCAGATGAGCTATGCCGATGTCTGGTTCAGGGACTATGGGCCCACCTTCGTGCTCAACCGACAAAAGGAAAGGGGGAAGGGCAGGCTGGCTATGGTCAACTGGATATTCAACGCCTGGGGCGAGAAGTATCCGGAACTTATGGCAGACTCCAGGATTCCCTGCCTCATGAACGATGATCTGTTGCTGGATTGCTTCATGCCCGGCATAGTGCTTGAAGGCGGTTCGATCGATGTGAACGGATGTGGAACGGTGCTGACCACTGAGCAGTGCCTCTTGAATGAGAACAGAAATCCCTCTTTGAGCAAAGAAGAGATCGAGGTTTATCTGAAGGAGTATCTCGGCGTCAGCAAGGTTATCTGGCTAAAGAAGGGAATCGCTGGCGACGACACAGACGGCCACGTGGACGATGTCGCAAGGTTCGTAAATCCCAGCACTGTGCTCTGCGCATACGAGGACGATCCAGAAGATGAGAACTACCAGGTCCTGAAGGAGAATTACGAGCTTCTCTGCCAGGAGACGGATCAGGATGGAAATCCTCTGAAGGTCATCAAGTTGCCAATGCCCGGGTTCGTGGGCATGGAGCGTCGACTGCCAGCGAGCTATGCCAACTTCTACATCGGAAACGATGTGGTCATGGTGCCCATGTTCGGCCACAAGAACGACAAAGCAGCGCAAAAGATCATTCAGGAGGCTTTCTTGGATAGGAAAGTCGTGGGGATCAACTGCAAGGAGATGGTAAATGGCCTTGGCACAGTGCACTGCATCAGCCAGCAGCAGCCTGCGCAATAGGCGTTAGTGGCCATTCAAAATTTTGCCAGTCAAAATATGTCGTGCTCTGCACCTCAACGCTAGTAAGGTGGACTGCCCAAAGAGCCCGCAAACATTATTTGCGTTGCAGTCCGAACTAGAGTGGTGAAGGCTTGAAACTGGTAGTATTCTATAATGGCGAGTTCGGTCAGCGTGTTGTAGGCAATCTCGTCAATTATTCGGGTTTTTGCATATCATGCGGCGAGGCGTGCACCCAGTGTCGCAATGTGCGTTCCGGTTTTGCCGAGAACATTGTAGCCCTGGTGGAGATGCCGGATCCGGATTCACTGGGCGATTTCATCGATGATGTAGAGCCCCTGCTGCCAAAAGACATTCCTCAGGCGGACATTGCCATGGTCATAAATGTTCACCCGGACATCCTCTTTGGCATGCTTGACAAACTGAAAGAGGCGGGTGTGAAGGGCATCATAGGCTGCTCGGAAAGACCCAAAGAACTGCCATTGGGACAGCGAAGACAGCTCGAGGATAAGGCAGCCGAGCTTGGGATGGAGGCTGCCTTTGCAAAGCCCTTCTGCGCATTGCGGCCCGATCCGGCCAAGCCAAACATCTCTGCATTCCTTGAAGCTGCAGGCATTGGCGAGCCTCTCATCGATGTGGTCGTACAAAGGAGCCGGGAGGGCAAAGACCACATTGTGGCAGCCAATGTCATTCGCAGCGCTCCATGCGGCTCAACGTGGTTTGTGGCCAAGCGCCTGCTGGGCCTTGAGCCAGATCAGCCCGACATT
The DNA here is from genome assembly GCA_964604285.1 of uncultured Methanotrichaceae archaeon. GTDB lineage: Archaea > Halobacteriota > Methanosarcinia > Methanotrichales > Methanotrichaceae > Methanothrix. Next base: position 30,795 of record CAZRYL010000001.1, on the reverse strand, counting down.
CGAGAGCGAATATCCGAGGCACACCATGCATACCCCTGCACGGCCTCAATGGAAAGAGATGCAGAGCTTGGAGACACAATTCTTCACAAGGGAGGCTATATCATCCGCGATGCTGTGGAGGATGCCTTCAAGAGAGCAAAGCGGCTTGATTGACGATTCCCTTCTGCAATAAAAAAGAGTTATCTTGCTCTCATTTTTCCATTAATTCATATAGTATCTTCATGCCCTTAGTGAACGGCGGCATTCCGGATGTTAATAGAACTACTCGCAGAACATCCACAATCTCGTCCTTTGTGACGCCGAACTCCTTCATGGCACTTATCATCTGCTTTTTTGTGGCCCTATCATCGGAATTAGCTGCATTTATGCCCAGAGCGATCAATTTTTGGGTTTTGTAGTCTATGACTTTACCTGTATAAGCAGCCTCGTTCAGGCCTACTATCGCATTGTAGATATCAGGATAATCCTTCTTTGTCTTTGCTATCCCTTCGCCGAAGAACACTTCCTCTTTCATTTCGTTCACCTTGCCGTTCTTTATGCTCTCTTATATTTTATAGCTTTGTGAGGATTTCTCTAAGCTTTACAATAATAATTTATGGGTTGGGTTTATAGTAATCCTCGCCTAAAACAAAAAAATTAACAGAAAACTGATAAAAATACCTTATTAAAATTGTTCGACACAGCAGAATAAACCTATGCTTGATTAAACATGAAAAATAGACTTATATACAACATAAAGTAATCGGCCCGCTGTAAAGTCATGCAGGCTACTTAAAAGAGCAGCTAATCTCAGCCAGCTGACAGGAAGAGCCTTCGTCCTCAAAGCGTTCCGAAGACGAATCTCTACATTGGCCGTGTCCAAGAAGGATATAGCCAAGTGAATGGATATTCGGAATGCTGCAACCGCGCGCCGCCAAAATTAACACAACAGGGCGAGAATTATTATGTATTCAATCAAAATGACACTAAACGGTCAGAACCCCTTTCAGCAAAAGGCTCAGAAGATCGACCCTGAATACGTAACTTCTCCTGTTGATCAACTGATACATAAACTCAATACTTCTCTGAACGGGCTCTCAGATGCAGAAGCTGAAGATCGCCTCCAAGAATACGGCTATAATGAGCCAGCAAAGAGGAAAGAAAGGCACGCTTTTATTCAGCTAATTTCCAAATTTACCAATCCCTTAGTAGTGGTTCTCATCATCATTGCCACCTTATCCCTATATCTTGGTGGCAGTTATATAAGCGCCGCTTTAATCTATTCGATGGCAGCCATCAGCGTAATTCTATCCTTCGCTCAAGAATATCGAGCTGGAAAGGAGGCTGAGAGGCTCAGAGCAATGGTTCGAACAACTGCCACAGTTTATAGAGATGGCATAAAGAAAGAAATAGATTTAAGAAATTTAGTACCCGGCGATATAGTCTACCTCTCAGCAGGGGACATAGTCCCTGCAGATCTTAGGGTAGTCTCAAACAAGGACCTCTTCATAAACCAGGCATCTTTGACTGGAGAATCGTTTCCTGTAGAGAAGATCGCTGGATCCATCTCTCCCACCAATTACTCTGTTTCTGAGCTTAACAATATTCTTTTCATGGGGTCTTCAGTAAGCAGCGGAACAGGGCTTGGATTGGTGATTTATACTGGCATCAGAACTCAATTTGGCGAGTTATCCAGAAGGCTGGCTGAACGCGGAGCTCCGAGCAGCTTCGATATAGGCATCAACAGGTTCACCTGGCTGATGATACGGTTCATGCTAATAATGGTGGGAGTGATCTTTGCCATTAATGTGCTGGCTAAGGGAAACATCCCTGAAGCCTTTATGTTCTCGCTGGCTGTGGCTGTGGGACTCACGCCTGAGATGCTTCCAATGCTTGTAGCCATAAACCTTTCCCGCGGCTCTATTTCCATGTCCAAAAAGGATGTAATTGTCAAGCGGCTGAATTCAATACAGAACTTCGGCGCCATGGATATACTATGCACAGACAAGACCGGCACCATTACCCTTGGCGAGGTTGTATTGGAGCAACACTGTGATGTTTTGGGAAGAGACGACGAAGAGGTCCTCAGATATGCATACATCAATAGCTACTACCAGACGGGACTTAAGAATCTACTGGACAGAGCCGTTCTAAAGCACGAAGACATCTTGATGGAGAGTTTTCGGAAAATCGACGAGATCCCTTTTGACTTTGCCAGAAAAATGATGTCTGTAGTAGTGGACATAAATGGAAAGCCCTTTATCATATCCAAAGGTGCGCCAGAGGAAGTGCTGAAGAGGTGCACTAAGTACGAACTGGACGGGAAGATAATGGAGCTTGAGCCACAGCTTTCTGATCTCAAGCTTGAGCTTGTGCGGACCTGTGGCGAAGGATTTCGAGTTTTGATGGTGGCATACAGAGAGCTTGAGACAAAAGAGAGTTATTCTAAAGAGGATGAAAGGGATCTGATTCTCCGAGGATATGTAGCATTCTTAGACCCGCCAAAAAAGACTGCCAAAGAGGCCATTAAGGCGTTAAGGAAGCTTGGCATAGAACTGAAGGTTCTAACGGGAGACAATGTTTTAGTCACCAGAAAGATATGCGGTGACGTAGGACTGGATGTTAAAGGGATAGTATCAGGAGATAGCGTGGATCAGTTGGACGATGCCTCATTAGCAAGGGTGTCTGAGAAGACTACGGTCTTCGCTCTACTAACGCCCCTCCAAAAGGAGCGAATAATCAGGATATTACAACACAATGGGCATACTGTGGGATTCTTAGGCGATGGGATCAATGACGCACCATCTCTCAAAGCTGCAGATGTAGGCATATCTGTGGACAATGCCGCTGACATAGCCAAAGAAACAGCTGATATAATTCTGCTGGAGAAAAGCTTAATGGTGCTGGAGGATGGCGTTATAGAAGGCCGAAAGACCTTCGGAAATATCATAAAATATGTAAAGATGGGTGCCAGCTCAAATTTCGGAAATATGCTCAGCATGACTGGTGCCAGCATATTTTTGCCCTTCTTGCCCATGTTACCCATACAAATTCTATTGAACAACCTTCTCTATGATCTATCTCAAATAGCAATTCCCACAGACCACGTCGACGAAGACTACCTGGCCGATCCCAAGCCTTGGGACATAGATTTCATCAAGAAGTTCATGATCGTCTTCGGCCCGGTCAGCTCCATCTTCGACTTCATAACCTATGGCGTTTTGCTATTCCTGTTCCATGCATCCCCCAGCTTTTTCCATACCGGCTGGTTCTTGGAATCACTGGCAACTCAAACGCTGGTAATCCATGTTATCCGTACCTCTAAGATGCCTTTTCTGGAGAGTTGGCCCAGTAAGCTCTTAGCTTTGGCCTCGATTTTTATAATCATCGTAGGCTTCAGCATTGCTTTATCACCAGTGGGCGTCTGGTTTGGTTTTGTCAATGTTCCAAATGCCTATTTCGGGGCATTGTTAGTAATAGTATCTGCCTATTTGGTGCTGGCCCAAGTAGTTAAGCGGCTCTTTGTCAAGAGATATGGATACAGCTGATCAAACTATACTCTATTGATTCCTGTATCCTAAGCTACACATGATTTATCCATACCAAGATAATTTTCGCTACCTTCTACAGAAGTCTATAAATATTATTATGTGACTGAGGATCTCTAAAAACCCATATTTTTATATGGAGTATAAAATTGTGCATATCATATTTGGCTTGCTTTTTGACTAAATCAAGGGTTAATAGGAATTCTCGGCTAATAAGTTCTTTAAAGCATAAGCATCAAGATGAGAGTCATGACTTTTGCTTTCTTCCCAGCCGTGGATCTTCGCGGCGGCAAATGCGTGCAGTTAGTAGGGGGCGTTCCTGGCACGGAGGTCGTGGCCCTAGACGATCCCCTGGCCCAGGCGGAGCGCTGGGCGGCCGAAGGCGCTGATCATCTGCACGTAATCGACCTTGACGGGGCGATCCTGGGAAAAAGGGTTAATGCACCAATAATTTTTCAGATTGTGAAGAGGCTAAAACTTTATATTCAGGTAGGCGGAGGCATTCGTACGGAAGAAGATGCTAGCAGCATCCTTGATCTGGGCGTCGACAGGGTGATCATGGGAACTGCCGCCCTGAAGGATCCTGACATGGTATCCAGGCTCGCCGACCGTCACGGCTCGGATAAAATCATGGTCGCTCTAGATGTAAAGCAGGGGAATGTGACTACTCAGGGTTGGCAAAAGACGCTCGGCAGGAAAGCCTTGGAACTGGGCAGGCTCTTTGAGGAGAAGGGTGCAGGCTCCATACTCTTCACGAACATCGATGTAGAGGGCCGGCAAAAGGGGATCGACATCCAGCCCACGCGCGCGCTCGTGCAGGCGTTGAAGATCCCGGTCGTCGCCGCCGGTGGGGTCACATCCATCGAGGATGTTCTGGCGCTGCGAGATGCGGGCGCCCAAGGTGCAGTGGCAGGCACTGCAATTTATACTGGAAAGCTCAGCGTGCGCCGGACCCTTGAGGCCCTCAGAGGCGAGGAACATGAGAAAAGGAGAAGCTAAAGCGGAATATAGAGGGTGCAAGGCCAGTGCCCGTCTGAATCTGGACGGGCAGGGCCTCGCCGATGTGTGTTCGGGATCGGGATTTCTGGATCACATGCTCACCGCCATGGCGAGGACCGGCTTGCTGGACCTTGAGGCCAGAGCTGATGCAGGCTTTTACAGGATCCAAGCCCTGGGAACAGCCATAGGCCAAGCCCTGGATCTATGCCTTGCGGACCGCAGCGGAATCCGTAGATACGGCTCTTCATCGGTTCCTATGGACGAGGCTCTTGCAGATGTGGCTTTAGACTTCAGTGGACGGCCCTATTTGGTATTCAGTGGTGAGCTTGCGAGCGAGAGGTTAGGCGACCTAGAGCTTCAGCTCCTGAGGCCGTTCCTGGAGGCGCTCTGCGTGGGAGCAAGGCTGACGCTGAACGTTCGATTTTCCGGTGAAAACGACCACCACAAAGCAGAGAGCGTCTTCAAGGCCATTGGCATCGCAATTCGCCAGGCTGCAACAAAAGAAGGCTTTGGAGTCCCGAGCACCAAAGGCGTGATTTAACTTTTTGCTGCCTCAGATACTTTAAAGTCAACACTCCGTCTGCAGTTGGCACAAATGCCATACACGTCGAAACGCTGTTCTGTCGGCGCAAATTGCTCGGCAGCCGAGACCCTGGAAATTATAGCCTCTATCAAGGGGTCCTCATGATCTTTTATATTACCGCATCGCAAGCATACCAAGTTGAGATGTGGTTTCAAATTGGAATCGAGCCTAGTTTGATCCTGCGGCAGATTCAATTCATGAACCAAACCTATCTCCTTTAGAATCTGAACAGTCTTATAAACCGTAGCCAGACTGACCGTAGGATATGCTTTCCTAACCTCGCAGTAGATCTTATGAACCGTTGGATGATTATTATCGCATAGTGCAGATCTACTTATTGCTATTCTTTGCGGGGTGGCCTTGTACCCTCTCCCTCGAAAAGCTCTGATTATTGTCGTATCGATTTCTTGAATCAATTTGCTCATAAGTAATTATTATGTAATAATCGTTCTTAAATAAATCCTAGCCTCATATTTAATAGCATGACAACTAAACAATTGACGACAAATCAAGGCGTTCCTGTCTCAGACAACCAGAACTCATTGACGGTTGGCGAGCGCGGGCCAGTCTTGCTGCAAGATGTGCATCTTATCGAGAAGCTTGCTCATTTCAATAGAGAAAGAATCCCTGAGCGTGTGGTGCATGCCAGAGGTGCAGGTGCGCATGGCTACTTCCAGGTCTATAAAAGCATGGCCAAATACACAAAGGCTGAATTCCTCCAAGATCCTGAGAAGCGGACTCCGGTATTCGTTCGGTTCTCAACTGTTGTTGGGTCTAAAGGGACTGCGGAAACAGTACGTGACCCGAGGGGATTTGCAGTAAAGTTCTACACACAAGAGGGCAACTACGATCTTGTGGGGAATAACCTGCCTGTCTTTTTCATAAGGGACGGTATGAAGTTCCCGGATATGGTACATGCATTCAAGCCTGCTCCTGATACCAATATCCCTGCCAGTTCATCGGCAAACAGTCGCTTCTGGGACTTCATTTCGCTGACTCCAGAGTCTACCCATATGATAACATGGCTATTTTCCGACCGCGGAACCGTTAAAAGTTACCGTACCATGGAAGGATTTGGCGTTAACACATACAAATGGGTGAATTCCGAGGGCAAGGCAGTCTACGTCAAGTATCACTGGAAACCGATGGCAGGTCTAGAGAGCATCGATCGATTTGAGGCCACGCGTCTGGCCGGGGAGGACCCGGATATTGCCACTCGCGACCTATACGAGACCATAGCATCGGGCAAGACAGTGGAATATGAGCTGAATGTTCAAATAATGGAGGTATCCGACGAGCAGAAGCTGAGCTTCGATCCACTGGATGTGACCAAGACGTGGCCTGAGGAACTCTACCCGCTGATGCCGATTGGTAAGATGGTATTGAATAAAAACCCAGAGAATTTCTTTGCAGAAGTCGAACAAGCGGCGTTCTGTCCTGCCTCGATAGTCCCTGGGATTGAGCTTTCAGCTGATAAGCTCTTGCAGGCGAGGGCATTTGCCTATGCTGACACCCAAAGATACAGACTGGGCGCTAACTACCTGCAGTTGCCGATCAACCGTCCGCTCGTGCCTGTCAACAACAATCAGCGGGATGGAGCCATGCAGTATGCACCTTACGGTGGAGGAACTGTTAACTATGAGCCAAATACACTTGCAAATGGAGAGCCCAAAGAGGCACCGAAAACCGTAGAAGAGACATACCATCTTGAAGGGAATGTCATGCGCAGAAAGATCAGCCAGACCGGCGATTTCGAGCAGGCAGGCGAGCGCTACCGCTCTTTGGGGAAGATCGACCAGGATCATCTGGTGGACAATATCGTTGATTCTCTCGGAAAGGCAAATTTGTCCATTCAAAAACGCATGGTTGAGAATTTATACAAGGCGGACACTGAACTGGGAAAGCGTGTTGAAAAAGGGCTGAAGCTTTGATTTAATGGAAAATTATCGAATGGAGACTATAAAATGTCGAAACTAAAGGGTACAAGGACAGAGAAGAACTTGCTGCTATCCTTTGCCGGGGAATCTCAGGCTAGGAATAGATACACATATTATGCCTCGCAGGCAAAGAAGGAGGGCTACGAGCAGATCGCTGCAATATTCCAGGATACTGCGGATAATGAAAAAGAGCATGCAAAGGTCTTTTTCAAGCTCCTCGAAGGCGGTGAGCTTGAGATCACAGGAGGATTTCCTGCAGGAGTGATCGGAGATACCAAGGCCAATCTGAAGGCTGCTGCGGACGGTGAGAGATTCGAGAATACACAGATGTATCCAAGCTTCGCAGAGATTGCAAAGGAAGAAGGCTTCCCAGAGATCGCAGATACCTTCGATCTGATTTCGACAGTTGAAAAAGGACATGAGAACAGGTATCGTGCTCTTTTAAAGAATTTGGAGGAGGGAGCAGTCTTCAAGAGGAGCCAGAAAGTCGTCTGGAGGTGCCGAAACTGCGGATACATGCATGAGGGCTATGAAGCACCCGAAGAATGCCCAGCATGCAAGCATGAGCGGGCATATTACGAGATGTTCATCGAAAACTATTGAGAAAGAGCTGCAAATCTGGGTGTGAAATTATCCCAATTTTTTCCATGCCAAAAGAGAATCAAAATAGATATTCAATATCCGACAGATCAATCCTTGACGTGGCATCCAAAGTCAGCGGCGTAATTGAGATCTTTTTTTCCTGGTAGACCGTCTGCACATCGGTGCCTTCTGCGTCGCAGCAGATAAGCTCGCCGTCGATCCAGTAGTAAGGCCTGCCCCGCGGATCGAAGCGTTCCTGCACAGATGTCTTGAAGATCTTGCGAGCGAGCCTTGTGACTACTATCTCAGTGTCATCCGTGGCTGTAACTGGCACATTGAGATTTAGAACGTCCACGCCCTTTGGCAGTCCACGCTCAAGCACCTTGGAAGCAACGCGGCGAAGAACCTTCACTGCCACATCGAAGCTATGCTTCTCGTCGAAATGCATGTCGAACTTATCGCCCTGATCAACTGCCTGGATGGATGCAGCAATCGACGGAATACCGTAGCTTGCAGCCTCAAGAGCAGCTCCGATAGTTCCGCTCGTAGTGACTGTATCTGTGCTGATGTTCTCGCCCACGTTTATTCCTGATACAACTAGATCTGGAAGCTCGCCCCTCATTATGGCGAAGATGCCGATGATCACAGAGTCGACAGGCGTTCCGGTGACTGCGTATGCGCAAAAGCCGTTCAGGTTCATCTGGGCATATCGCAGCGGCTCAAAGACGGATACCGATCTTCCCACTCCGCTCTTCTGGCCTGAGGGGGCTGCTACCACCACCTCGCCCAGGCCACGCACGCTTTTCGCTGCTGCCTGAAGTCCTGCTGCATAAACCCCGTCGTCATTGGTGACAAGTATGCGATGCATTATAAACCCCTGCGTAGCCTGAGGCGGTGGACTGCTCTTGCATAGAGGGCCTCCACCACATCGCTTAGCTTCTCGGCCCTCAATAACCTGCTCTGGATGTTCTTAACCTTTATGGCGGCCTTCTGGGCAAAACTGGGAGCTCGTCTGGGCCTTCACTCCTTCATCTTCATAGTGGGCTGCAGCCCATAGCATGAAAAAAAAAGCTTGCCGTCGTGCAGTCTTCTTGAGATCAGGCCGTCGTGTTCCATGATTTTGCAGTATTTTATGGCATCGCTGCTCGACAACCCCAGGGCTGCACAGATCTCCTCAAGAGTGCAGGCCCTTTGAGATAGAAGCTCCCTCAACAGATCTTTGGTCTTCGCAGGAACGCTCCAGTCCCAATCAGGAATCAGCTCGGCGCCTGGGAAGATCTCAAGCATCCTTTTCATCTCCTCCTGGTCCAGGGGATCGACGGGCTCTGCAGGAGGCCGGACAACAGTATTGAGCTGAATACGATCTGGGTCAGTAGATGCAGCTGCTTTTGCGATCATCTCTGCGTCGTGGTCGTTTACGCCCTTCACAAGCATGACCTCCAGCCAGATCTCGCCGGAAAAATCCTTCCTGAAATCCCTAAGGCCCTGAATTATCTCGTCGATTACCAGGCCGGATGCGGGCCTGTTGATAGCACGAAAAGCTTTTGGGCTCGCGGCGTCGAGCGATGGCAAAACCACATCAGCTGCTGCGACCTCTCTCCTGACCTTTGGGCTGGTGAGCAGAGTGCTGTTCGTGATCACAGCCACGCGCGAGCCGACGATCTCTCTGGCTTTGCGCACGACCTCGCCCAGATCCAAGCTCAGCGTCGGCTCGCCAGATCCCGCGAAGGTGAGATGGTCAAAGGGCTCATCCCGTCTCGCAGAGATCTCTGCTAAGACCTTATCAGGCGGCACGAAACGGCCCCGGCACGAAGTTAGGCAGGCAGTTCTGCCCAGCTCGCAGTAAATGCAGTCCAGGTTACATGTCTTGTATTTGAGCAGGTCCACGCCCATCGAGAGGCCCAGGCGCCGCGAGAGCACAGGTCCGAAGAGATATCCCATTATTCTGTCCCTTTCTGCTTTAGCCAGCAGTTATATTTGATCCTTTTTCGCAGCTTTAAGATCTGTTCAGCAAAGCTTAAAAGACAGCGGGCTGATGAACCAGCATGGATAAGGCCCTCGAACTGATCAAATTGCTCGGCCAGAGCGATGACTACTTCGAACGCCAGAAGGCTGCATGGGCGCTGGTAAACCTTGGAGAGCCTGCTATCGATGTCGTGGCAAAAGCCCTTGAAGGGGGCGAGTTCTCCGACCTCAGATACAAATCCGCCTGGATCCTGGGGAAGATCGGCAACCCGCGGTCGATCGAGCCCCTGACCAGGGCCATGCTCAACGACCCTGACCACGTGGTTCGCGAATGGTGTGCAGCAGCTTTGGAGGCCTTGGGAAGCCCAAAGGCGGCTCCAGCACTGGCCTTGGCCATGAAAAGAGACAGCTCCAAAGACGTGCGCCTCAGGGCAGCAGTGGCGCTGCGGGGCCTTAAGGCAGCAGAAGAGCTGCGAGGGCTCTTGAGCTACGCCGAACCTGAGATACGAGGCCTGGCAATCACAGGGCTCGCAAAGATCGGCCACCGCGAATCGCTGGATGAAGTTGGCAGCCTGTTGCAGGATGAGGATGTCGAGGTAAGACGCCGGGCTGCAGGATACATGGGGGAGTTTGCCTGCGATGAGGCCCTGCAATATCTGACACGCGCATTGAAGGACTCTGAGCCTGCAGTGCGAACAGAGGCCCTGAAATCCCTTGGTAAGATCAAAGGCGAGAGGGCCTGCGTTCTGGCGCTTGAGGCCTTGAAGGATGAGGACTGGCAGGTGCGCTACACGGCAGTAACAACGCTTGGCGAGATAGGCCACAACAAGGCTTTGGAGGCGCTCGTAGAGGTGATGTTCGGGACAGACGACGAGGAGATCAGAGCCTGGGCGGCCTGGAGCTTGGGCGAGATCAATGACCCCCGGGCAGTGGAGCACCTGCAGAAGGCCTACAAGACCTGCCCAATGGAAGTGATGAAGAAAGCAAGGGATTCGCTGGTTGAGGTTTATAAGGTAGAATTGTAACTAAATGCTTTCCAGGGTCGCCCTCAGCAGCTCCTTGTTCAGTCTTGCCTCATCGAGCCGTGGCGCTGCAAAGGCCACCTCCGCCCGAACCTCCTGTAGAGCTGCTGTCAGAGTCTCCATCGTCTTCAGTGAACCAGGGCATGATTTGTTTACAATAACTTGCTCTTCTGATCCGTAAATCCCAAGAAACGGAAAGATGCGACAGGACCATGGCCGCGCTGCGTAAATCTTGCAGCCGGTCGCACTGACGTCATAAAATTTGCATGGTTTGGTCTGCTTGAAGTCCAAAGCCCCTGGCTTATCAGGATCGGGTATGGTGTACTTCTTGATGGCTTTGTTGAGGGGTATTTTGAGATGCTTTGCCAAAGCCTCGGCATCTTCAGGCCTGAGCCTGATGGGATCGCCTGTGGTGCAGCACCTGCCGCACCGCTGACACTGGAAAAGCATGTGGCAGGCCATGCGGTAGTAGTCGACTGTGGTGTACTTTGGTGCGGCCAGTTCCTTGAATACCTGATCGTCGGGCAGCGCTGTGGCTTTTAGGAGCATGATTGCGATCTTCTTTGGGTCCTTCAGGGTATCGTTCATGGGCATTCAGCCTTTCGCAATCCAGCTTTGTCCTCTCATTTTAAATAGACATCCTTTTCAAGCTTGTCATTCATCTTGATTGGGAGGGGAGGGAGAAGGTCACTTTATGTCCAAGGAGATTGTCCTGGTTGGCAGGTCCAACGTTGGCAAGTCCACCCTCTTTTGGGAACTGACGGGAAAGAAGGTAAAAGTCGGAAGACGCCCTGGAATTACCCAACGCCCATTCAAAGCCTTGGTTGGGGGTGTCTATTACGTGGACATGCCTGGTTACGGGTTCATGTTCAAATCATCCAGGGTCGATCAGGAGAAGACGAAGGACCTTATTGTGGAATACCTCGAGAAACACGCGACCGATATTTTGCTGGCAGTGCAAGTGATCGATGCGGCCTCTTTTCTTGACATCGCAGATCGCTGGGAAGGGCGTGGCGAGGTGCCATTTGAGATCGAGCTATGGGAGTTCCTGTGCGATATGGGCCTGGATGTCATCCTGGCAGCAAACAAGGTGGACCGCATAGCCAAGCTTGACCTGGATAATGCGCTGGACATGATCTGCGAGCGTCTTGGCATGCTCCCTCCATGGAGGCAGTGGATCGATCGGGTTGCGCCCATAAGCGCAAAGAGCAGGCAGATTGAGCCACTTCGAACAATCATTGCCGGAAGACTTGCCAGGCTGCCCAAATAATCAACCAGAAGTGGCAGGAGGTATGGCCTGTAATTCGAACTCCTTCTTCACCGCCTCTCGAATATCACAGCCTATTTTTTTGGCTACATTTCTGGCAGGAACGGCAACTTCCAGCCTGAGCGTTAGCTGCGAATATTTCGAATCCACGAGTAGAACGCTTATGGGCCTGTCCTTTAGCACCATAGGATGGCTGCGGGCCTTCTCCAAAATTATCTCCCTTGCTCGATCTATATCTGAAGCTTTCTTAAGATCGAAGTCTACGCTCCAGGTTATCTCAGGCTCCTTTATTGACCAGTTGATTATGGGCTCTGTGCTCATTACGCTATTTGGAACTATGATCCTGCGGTTGTCCGTGGTGCGAATTATGGTGTGTCTCAATGTCAAATCCTCTATCTGACCGTGGTCTCCTTTGAAGTCCACAAGATCGCCCACCCGGAAGGGCTGAAAGATTGCTATGAATATTCCCGAGGTGAAGTTGGAGAGAGAGTCTTTGGCGGCGTAGCCGATGGCCAGGCCCGCGATTCCTGCGCCTGCTAGCATGGCAGTGGCAAGGCTATGCAACTGAGGTATCTGGAGTATGACGAGCATCAGGCCGACGATGTAGATGGCAGCCGAGACAATCCTGCGAATCATGATCTGCACGGTCTCGTCCATCTTTACCTCGACCTTGCCTACCACCTTCGGGATATAGTTCAGAAGCATACGGTCTACAATGCGAACAGTCGCACGAGTAAAAATTATTATTAAAAATATAATTATAATGTTTATTATTATAGATGTAGCGTCTATACTGTGCACAGTGTCTGCAAGGATCTGCAATGAAACCAGATCTACATGCTTCCCAGTCATGGAATCCACGCTGTACTGAATCTGATCGGCCAGCATTTTGGGATCTGTCAAATTCACTGCAGCGTCGAGGTCCATCGAGGGTAGCATAGAAAAAGAATACTTAAAAGTTTCTACGAGATCGTGCTGATGATTGTTCTGTTGAGGCGTCACCAAATCGTTGTATCCTCAAAATTACTGGTAAAGACAGTCTTTGGGAAAAAATGCGGTCAAGGCCGATACCCTGCCCACCATCTATGCCTTCTCGTACCTCAGCTCCAGACCGTCTTCCTTCCAGTCGAACACTGGCACGCTCTTTCGCCTTTTGCCCGATGACCGCAGTGCCTGCACCACGAGAGGCACTGTGATGGTGGCGTCGGAGAAGACCTGCACCTTGCTGGCCTCTTTCTTCACCTTTCCCCAGGAGACGGCCTCCTCGAAGGTGCATCCGGACAGGCCACCCCAGTGCGGCGCGTCTGTGGTGTACTGAAGAGCGTAGCTATGGCCCCCTGAGTAATCGCCTATGAGCTCCGCTATCACCTCAGTTTGCTGAATGAAGTTCTTGGGGACGCCACCGCCGATGTAGATCACGCCTGTCTTGGTGGACTTCTCAACGATCCTGGTGATCTCATCCACATCCTTGATCTGGTCTACCATAACCCTGCAGCCTTCGCGCAGCGCCATGACCATCCCGATCCCCCATGAGCTGTCACCCAGGGCTGGCACGAAGATGGGAACGCCTGATTTGTGAGCTGCTCCCAAGATGGTTGTTTCTGGCAGGCCCCTGCCCACCATGTCCATCAGCTCGCGTGAGGAGTAGCGCCGGGAAGGATCGAGGCCCTTCACGAAATTGGATATATGGTTATCGGCTTTGTGAAGCTCTGTCTCCGAGACGAAGACATCATAAATCCTGTCGATCTTACATTCATTGAGGTAGGCGTCGTCTGCGCATGCGCTGCCTCGATAGTGCACTATCCCCAGGCCTTCGCACAGATCGTGAAACAAATTTGCTCCTGTGCTCACAAGACAGTCGACTTTTCTCTCTCGCAGAAGGTAAGCGATGAACTCACCAAGGCCAGCCGGGACCATTGCTCCGGCCAGGCCGAGGAATATTGTCACATCCTCATCCAGCATGCGCTCCCAGACGCGCAGGGATGTTCCGAGCTGGCCTCCCTGGAAGCCCATATTGCCCATGTCTTTTACGAGACCCGCCACGTCTCTGTCAACCATGGGGATTGTTGTCCGTATCTTTTCGCCACCACAGATAAAGCCATGACCGTGATCCATACAATCCACTCCAAGCAATTCCCAGAACAGCCTGGAGACGTTTAAAGATTATCCATTCTAGTGAGCCCTGCATGAAGCTTATATACCAAAAAGGTCTCAAAAGCAAAGTTCGGTACGATCATGTGGAAAGCTGCGGATTCTTTGGAGCTCTACGGAATAGAGAACTGGGGTAATGGCTATTTTTTAGTTAATGATAAAGGCAACATCATAATACTTCCGAACAAGGACCCAACCCAGTCCGTGGATGTGATGGACCTGATCGAGGAGATTGAAAAATCCAAAGATCTGGAGTTTCCGGTCCTGCTACGCTTCCCACAGATCTTGGAGGACAGAATCAATGAGATCACAGGAGCCTTTTTGGGTGCGATAGATGATTTCTCCTACAAAGGCACCTATCAACCCATCTTTCCCATGAAGGTCAACCAGAGAAAAGAGGTGATCGAGTACATCATCAAGTATGGCGCCAAGTACAGAATCGGACTTGAGGTAGGGACCAAAGCCGAACTCCTGGCAGCACTCTCCCTTGGCCTTCCCAGGGAAGCATTGCTCATCTGCAACGGCTATAAGGATGAAGATTATTTGCGTCTGGCCCTAAGCATTCATAATGTTAATAATATAGTGATTGTCGTCGACCTTTTTGAGGAGATCTTCGATATCCTGAAGTATGCTGGGCAGATGGGCATTACGCCGAGAGTTGGAATGAGGGTAAAGCTCTTTGCCCGCGGCTCGGGGCGCTGGGTGGAGTCTGGCGGCGAGTCTGCCAAGTTTGGCTTATCAACAAGTGAGGCGCTGGAGCTGATGAGGATATTGCGAGAGAACGGGTTAATTGACAGCCTTAAGATGATTCATTTTCATATCGGCTCGCAAATCACAGATATTCGGACCATAAAGAACGCCATGAACGAGGCAGCGCGAATTTATGCAAAAGCCCGCAAGATGGCTAATATTGAGTACTTGAATGTTGGAGGCGGCCTTTCAGTGGATTACAACGGATCCAATACCGCTACGCCATCCAGCGCCAACTATACATTGCAGGAGTACGCCAACGACGTGGTTTATACTGTACAAAAGATCTGCGAGGATGAGGAGGTGCCATGCCCGACAATCGTTTCAGAGAGTGGCAGGGCAATTGCAGCCTATCACAGCATGCTCATCTTCAAGATCATCGGGAAGAAAAATGCAAAGGACTCACTGTTGCGTACCCCGAAAGATGAGGACCCGATACAGATTGAAGATCTATGCAGCGCCTTCAAGGAGATCAACATCGACAACTACAAAGAACACTATCATGATGCTCTACAGTACAGGGATGAGCTTTACGACTCATTCAACCTGGGCAACATTGGCCTCGAGGAGAGAGCGAAGGGCGAGACGCTTTTCTGGATGGTCTGCAAGAAGGCTGCCTTCCTCGCCAAGCAGGCTGGCGACGAGTCCGATGAGTTTCAGGAGCTGAAGAAGCTGGTGAGCCAGAAGTACATCGGCAACTTCTCGCTCTTTCAGTCAGTGCCCGACATGTGGGGTGTGGAGCAGATCTTTCCCACAATTCCCTTACATCGCTTAAACGAGATGCCTTGCGAGCGTGGGAGGATCGTGGACATCACCTGCGACTCGGACGGGGAGATCAAGCGCTATGCAGGCGACAGCGAGGGCCTGGAGTACCTGGATATGCACACTCTGATGGAGAATGAGGACTACTACCTGGGCATCTTCCTTCTGGGGGCTTATCAAGACACTCTTGGGGATTTTCACAACTTACTCGGCTGCGCCCATGAGGTGCACGTCATGGTAGAAGATGGCGACTGGTACATCTGCCAGAAGGTGGAAGGCGACACATGTCGCAAGCTCCTGGACTTCTTCAACTACGAGACCAAGGATTACATCTGGGAGATCATGGACCGTTGCGTGGCGAAAAAGGAGTGCGTTAGCAAGAAGGAGCTAGAGCAGATCGAGGCGCAACTCAACAGGACACTGAAAGGATACACCTATTTCATCAACAAACCCAATGGGCATCAGAAGGGGAAAGAGAACGAGGCTCGTGCGATGACGAGCCTTTGAATCATCAATTTTAAATACTTTTCTCGCGTAATTAAATTGTTTAAAATTTTTTGGCCGAGCAGGTTATGTTTGGGGGATAGTATGGCCGAAGAACATGTCGTGGAAAAAATGGATCTATTCAATCTGGGTGTGTATGCGATCGAGGCCGCCTTGGTGGTGGCGATTGTATATGGATTGGTCGTTTTACCATCGATGTTAAAACCATTGAGCTGACCTTCAGCATTAAGATCTGCCATAACTGCTGAGAACCTACCGTAAACTACAAATAACCATAATGATTAAATAAACATTTTGCCGCGTCATAGGGCTGTTAGCGCGAGGGCCATTGACTGCTGAGCCTTTAGGGCTAAGGAATTCGGTAGACTATCCAAGGATGGACGTCGTCGAAGCTCCTCGAGCCCGTGAGGGCGCTGTTTCAGGCAGCATTCGTGAGAGCAGAAAAGAGGCTGATGACCCAATAGAGGTCGTAGATGTGCGCGCCTTAAAATGCGCAGCATGCTTTGATCTCAGCTTCTTTTCTGGAGTCCTCGATACAGGCAGCAGGACGCGGCACCAAACTTTTTGATCGGGCTTTGGGCGAGTTCAGGCATAACTAAAGGTGATTGGATCCTTTATGCTTTTTTTGTGCCTCAGCTCCCGAGCATCTTTTCAATCCGTTCCAATGCTTCTCTTATCCGGTCCTGTGATGTGGCATAAGAGAGCCTGACATAGTCTGCGCCCCCTGGCCCGAACGCAGATCCTGGTGTGGCTGCAATGAGGGCTTCTTTTAGGAGCCTCTCAGTGAAGGCATCCCCGCCACCTAGCTGTGCAACATCCGGGAAGACATAAAATGCACCACCGGGCATGTTACATGGTATTCCAAGTCTCCTCAGACCCGAGACCAGCAGGTCGCGGCGAGACTTGAACTCCGCAACCATAGCTGCTACATCATCCTGAGGGCCGCGCAGAGCAACCACCCCAGCGCGCTGCACGAAGGTCGTTGCCTGAGATACTGAATGCGATAGAAGCCTTGTGACCCACTTCATTGTCTCCCTTGGCCCGGTGAGGTATCCCAGACGCCAGCCCGTCATGGCATATGCCTTGGAAAAGCCGTTAATGGTCACAGTTCTGTCCTCCATCCCCGGCAGAGAACCTATGCTGATGTGCTCGTGATCGTAAATTATCTTCTCGTATATCTCATCGGATATTACGAAAAGATCATGATCGCAGGCTAAATCGCGAATCTCCTCAAGAACCTTGCGATCGAACACGGCACCCGTGGGATTGGAGGGCGAGTTGACGAGAACGAACTTTGTCTTTGAATTTATGCTCTCTGCGAGGTCGACCGGCATGAACTGTTTGTCCACCTTTCCCCATACCACGCTGCCACCGGCAAAGGCCACACATGGTTCATAACTGACCCAGGAAGGCCCAAGAAAAGCGCATTTATCTCCTTCCTGCATGAGCGCCTGAATGGCAGCGAAGACTGCCATCTTTGCTCCAGGAGTTATTACGACATCATCTGCGGTTACCTCCAGCAAATTTTCGTCGCAGAGCTTCTCTGCTACTGCCTGTCGCAACTCAGGTATGCCAGCAGTTGGCGCGTAATGCGTCTCACCCATCTTGATGGAGTTGCATCCTGCCTCTACGATGTGCTTCGGGGTATTGAAATCTGGCTCTCCCACGCCCATGTCGATGATGTCCAGCCCGCTGGCTGTGAGCTTCTTGGCCATGGCTGAGATCTTCAAGGTCGTTGACTCATGGATTGAAGCCATCCGTGCCGATACCATGCGCTAGTCGCCTCCCAGCCTCTGCAGCAGCTTTACTGCAGCCTCAACAGCCCGCTTGGCATACTCCACGCGCTTGTGTGCATCCGGCCGTGACATCCTTGGTCCTGTGATTCCCAGGGTTACTGGCTTGTCGAACTCCATCGATAGATCCATAAGCTTGCGAGCGGCGTGTTGGGCCACAATTTCATCGTGTGCGGTCTCCCCCTGAATAACGCATCCGATGGTCACCACCGCATCTATGTTCTCGCTACGTAGCAGCTTCTTTACAGCAAGTGGCATGTCGTAGACGCCAGGAACGTAAACGACACTGACCACCTCAGCGCCCAAGAAACGGGCATGCTCTTTGCCCAGCAGTTCCATTTGATAAGTGATATCTCTATTGAACTCCGAAACAACGAAACCAAGTTTAGCCATAGCTCCAGACCCCGCAAAGTAGCCACACTCCTTCTCTCCTTCGGTAATAAACCCATCGATAAGTTCTGGGATTTACGATCAAAACGCATTTATTCTTGGCAATTGTGCGAAGGTGAGATGCAGTATGAATCTAATTTACATTAATGGAGAATTTGTTCCAGCTGAAAAAGCAACAGTTTCGGTCTTCGATCACGGATTTCTGTACGGCGATGGAGTCTTCGAAGGCATCAGGGCCTATGAGGGGCGCGTCTTCCGTCTGAAGGACCATGTCAATAGGCTCTTTGACTCAGCCCAGGCCATCATGCTTTGTGTTCCCATGACCCGGGAGGAGATGGAAGAGGCCATATTGGAAACTCTGCGCAAGAACAACCTCAGGGATGCCTACATCCGACCCATCGTCACAAGAGGTTTTGGAGATATGGGCCTGGACCCAAACAAATGCAAGCTGGCCACTGTTATCATTATTGCAATTGAGTGGGGTGCGATGTATGGAAGCCTCTACGAGGTCGGCCTGACGGCAGTCAGCGTCGCCGTCCGCCGCAACTCGGCAGATGCCCTGCCACCAAACATCAAGAGCCTCAACTATCTGAACAACATCCTGGCCAAGATCGAGGCAAACATCAAGGGAGGCAACGAAGCCATAATCTTGGATCCCCAGGGGAGGATCTCTGAGGGCAGCGGCGACAATATCTTCGTCATAAAAGATCAAAAGATCTACACGCCCCACACAATAAGCAACCTCAAGGGCATAACTCGCGAAGCGGTCATAGAGGTGGCAAAAGCAAGAGGGTATGAGCTTACAGAGCGGGATATGGGCCTTTTCGATTTATATACCGCGGATGAAGTCTTCGTCACTGGCACCGCAGCAGAAGTTGCGCCCATCACCAAGATTGACGGCAGGATTATAGGGTCAGGCAAGCCAGGACCCATCACCAGGGACCTGATGGCCGCCTTCAAAGAGCTTACTCTGACCACAGGGAGACCCATTTATAGTGTTGGGGTAAAGGGGTAAGAGAAGGCTCCACTTTTTTGGGGGTGGGATGAATCGTACCCCACTGCCTTCGCACCGCACAGATTAATTATATTCACTGACAGCAATCTCTCGTGCAACCGCCAACATTCAGACTCGCTGGGTCGAAAATAAAGGTCAGTTGCCCCATGTTACCCAGTAAAGTCGAACCTGGACTTAGGCAACAACGAGTTTAAGCGCGGACTTGGTCGTGCTCCAACTACGTCGACAGCAGCCTCGATGTAATCGAGGCATATTCAAGCCTGTGAAGAGTCCGAAGGGTTTCGATGAAACATGAAGCCCAACACGTTTACGGGTCTGGGAGAAGGTCACTGATGGTCGAACCCTGGAACGGCCTTGACGAAAATTCTGCGTCGCCTGGGACCATCGAATTCGAAGAAGAGAATTCTTTGCCATGTCCCCAGGATCAGTTTGTTTTGTTCTACTGGGATGACAACACTGTTTCCAAGCAAAGTCGCCCTCAAGTGGGCATGGGCATTGCCATCTGAACGGTCATGGTGGTATCCAGCCCCCTGAGGTGCCACTCGGTCCAGAAGATTTGAAATATCCTTTATCAAAGCCGAGTCTGCCTCATTAACGGCCAATCCGGCTGTGGTATGGAGAGTATAAACCAAACAGATCCCGCTCTCCGTCTTGCCCTCCTGCAGAGCCTCTTGTACACGAGCTGTGATATCGATAACATCCACGGGTTTTCTCGTATCGATCTCGATCATAGTCCACATTAATCTCGATGGGAGGATCCGGGTCTATTTCATCTTGAGGGGATGGATGACTTTAAAAGTCGTTTATACTCCCGGATCCAGATGTAAAGTTATCACCGATCATATATAAATTTTACTGTATAAGGCATTGAGAATTTCATTCTAAAGTAATCCACTTCGAAATTTTAGGGTGGATTTGCAAAGTAATATCTTAAAATCATGTCAATATATCAACCAGATCCAAAAATAGCATATTTTATATCAAATCAATTGACTGGACTGATACGTATCGCCATTATGGAACAAGCATCTATGCAAGCACCCTTGATATTATTTTTTAAAAAATATTTATTTAAGATATGGCTCTATTTCTTGACAGGGCCCAATGGTAATACTACTCTTCCGTAAACCTCATTCAACACCTGGGCTGCAGCTGCGTAAATTGCGCTAAATCCGCAGATGATCCCTTCATAACCGGTAATAGTGCCGATAGCCGCGCTGCCTGTGTAATCCCTGATGGCCAGAAGCCAGAATAGCACAGTCAGTGTGAGGAATACCACCTGGAGGGCTCGATTTATTCTTAGTGTGCCTAAGAATAGATAGAATGTAAACAGCCCCCACATGAAGAAATAGGCGATCATGGAGGTATCTGTTGACCCAGCCCACCATCCGTATTTAGGCATCAATAAAAGGAAGACCAGAGTAAGCCAGAACAACCCGTAAGAGGTGAAGGCCGTTGTCCCAAAGGTATTTCCTTTCTTCCATTCCATTATACCTGCGATGATCTGGGCAATGCCGCCATAAAAGATGCCCATGGCCAGTATCATAGTGTCCAACGGGAACCAGCCTGCGTTATGCATATTCAGGAGAACCGTGGTCATTCCAAATCCCATCAAACCCAATGGCGCAGGATTAGCTGATTTATCAGTTAAATCGACAGGCCCCAAGTGCATTATATCTCTTGGTCTATTTGCTCCTTCTCCAACCATAAATATATCACCTTATAGATTAAATTGGCTAACGTCCTTTGAAATATAAATAGTAAATTATACCTTGTTCATGACCCGTGTCTTTTTCAAATTCCATGAATCCCTCCTAATTGCAGGCGGCGTCATCCGTCAAGCAGATGTTAATAGCTGGTTATTCGTTATAAATATTTCGAAAGGATTTGGTTTAAACTTGAACGATTGATGCTCATCTATAAAAAGAATGAACTTTAAGTAATTATAACTACAATAATTATCATTATTTATTGTTTCAATCAATAAGTGCAAAATTTACAAATACAATTAAAGATAAAAATTATGATGATAAAAAAGATCGGACCTGAAAAACTACATAGCAAATTCAAAATAGTCAACCTCAATCATCCAAGTCCATTCTGGACGCTATATCGTCCAGAGTCATCTTGATTTTTCTCCAATGGCTCCCCTTCCAGTATAGCTTCTGACACTCGGTGCACCTCCATAACTTTTTTTCTGATGGTTCAATTGATGCTATGTTCTCCTGCGAGAGCTCAACCTCTTGCAGAAGGCCGTTGCAAATAGTGCACCTTTTGGGATCGAGTTGCAGGAGGATGCCCCTCTTGGCCATCTCTTTGATCTGCTCATCGATCCTGGAGGACCTGATGAGTATGCATTTGACGCCAGAGCCAAGGCATTCATTGGCAAGTCGTTTATCTCTGGTGAGGAGAGTTCTCTTCTCGTCTATTGCCTTTTGCAAGATCTCTTCGTCACTGCAACCTTTTGGGCTTGCCACATCCTGGCCCATCAGCCTCAGCCACCGTCCCAGGCGCAGGAGCATCAGATCCACAAGAAAGCTTTCCACATCTCCTCCTTGCAACCGCAACTATTTATCGATTGATCACGACCTCCCAGGTATGAAGAAGGCTATGAGCAACGTGGACGTCGCTGCCATGGTTGACGAGCTGAGAGATAGAATCTTGGGCGGCTTCCTCGGCAAGGCCTACCAGCAATCCTCGGACAAGATCTGGCTGACTGTCCAGTCTCCTGCAGAAGGCAGGCTCGATCTTTTTCTGGAGGCCGGGAAGCGAGTTCACATAACAAAAAAAGAGCGCCCTGCCTCAAAGACGCCGCCTCAGTTTCCCACCATGCTCAGAAGCCACCTATCCGGAGGTCGGATCGTGGATATCAGGCAGCACGACTTTGACCGTGTCCTTGAGATCGCTGTGGAGCGCGGCGGAGGACGCAGCTATCTGATCGTCGAGCTGTTTCCTAAGGGTAGCATGGTGCTGCTGAACGAATCCAGGACGATCCAGAGCATGCTCCGAAAGATGATCTACAGGGGCAGAAAGATGGCAGCCGGAGAAAAATACCTCTATCATCCAGGCCAGCTTGATCCAAGAACGATCTACGTGCAGGAGCTCTCGAGCTGGCTTGCGACAGCAGGTCAGGACCTGGTGAGGTCTCTTGTGCGCGGATTGAACATGGGTGGAACCTACGCAGAGGAGGTTTGCCTGCGTGCCGGTGTGGATAAGAACAAGCCAGCGGCTGAACTGGATTCAGAGGAGATTGGCCGAATACATCAGGCTTTGCAGGATGTCTTCACGGACAGGTCTCTTGACCCGCACATTGTATTTTGGGAGGGCAAGCCCATCGATGTCCTGCCAAGGCCGCTCAAGCTCTACGAGGGTCTTGAGCTGAAGCGGTTTGCCACATTTAGCGAGGCTTTGGATGACTTTTTTGTGGAGTTGGAGGTAGAGGCACCTCCCCAAGACCCACTGGATCGCAGGATCGAGATGCAGCGCAGGGCTGTTGAGGAGTTCGAAGCCCAGGAGCGTGCTCTGATCCAGAAAGGTGAGCTGGTCTACCAGATGTACGGCCAAATTGAGCATCTGCTCAAGATCGTATCTGATGCCAGGGCCAGGGGCTTCTCTTACAATCAGATCTGGGAGAAGATCAGTGGCTCTGGCCTGCAATCGGCGAAGATCATTCTGTCCCTGGATGGGTTGGGCGAGATGAAGGTTCTGCTTGAGGGAGCTGAGCTGGATCTGAATGCAGCTCTTAGCGTTGCGCAAAATGCGCAGAGGTATTATGAAAAGGCCAAGGAGATGGCCAGGAAGGCGGCAGGAGCGAGAGAGGCACTGGCCATCACAGAGGAGCTGCGAGCTGGCATTGCAGGTCCAAAGAAAGCCCGCGCTCACGCTCATGCTACCAGGCGCAGAAAGCCCAAGTGGTTCGAGAGGTTCAGATGGTTTTACTCTTCGGATGGCTTCCTCGTGATTGGCGGTCGAGATGCAGAGAGCAACGAAGAGATCTACGCAAAATACCTTGAGAGACGTGACCTGGCACTGCACACGGATGCTCCCGGAGCTCCGCTCACTGTGATAAAGACAGAGGGAGAGGAGGTTCCCGAGAGAACCATCCTTGAGGCAGCACAGTTCGCAGTGAGCTACTCGTCCGTCTGGAAGGCGGGCCTTGCTGCAGGGGACTGCTACCTGGTCAAGGGCGACCAGGTCACCAAGACGCCGGAGCACGGAGAGTTTCTAAAAAAAGGTGCATTCGTCATCCGCGGGGAGCGCAGGTACTTGCGGGATGTGAAAATGGGCATTGCTGTAGGGATTGCAGAAGGGATGCTCATAGGCGGGCCGGTATCTGCGGTGAAGCCGAAGGCAGAACCTGTGGTTGAGATCGAGCCTGGAGAATTCAACGCCGATGATTTAGCTAAGAGAATCTACCGTCATTTCTCCGAGAAGGAGGTGGATAGGGCATACCTGAAATCCATTGCATCGATTGATCAGATCATACAGTTCCTGCCACCCGGAGGATCGAGGATCATAAGGAGCTAGCTGCAGCAATTGAAGCGCCAACTTCAGGAACTAGAGTTTTCATCAGATATGGAGGAACCGCAGTTCTTGCAATACTTAGCATCAACATCATGTCTGTCGAGCCCGCAACTTTGGCATATCAATGCTTTCTTCTCCTGGGCATTCCTCAACCATGCCCTGAAGATCCTGGCCGCATTAAAGGGGATTAGGATGATGCCTGAGATGATCATGGCCAGGGTAATCAGCCTTCCTTCGCCAGATATAGGCACGATGTCCCCGAAGCCGACAGTGGAGACTGCCACTACTGTAAAATAAAATGCGTCACCGAAATTTTGCACCAGCGGGTTTACCGGGCTCTCGACAAAATAGAAAAGCCCTGAATAGACAAAAAATATTATTATTATGGTTACTACTAGCCGCGCAACGTTAACCATCTCATAGCTTATAATGCCGAAGAAAAGGTGGTATTCAGCAATGAACCTCAGGAACCTGAAGATACGAAAGACGGCTAGGACTCGGATGGTCTGGATGACCCTGATATCATGAACGAAGAAGGATGGTGGAATGGCCAGGAGGATAATAGTGGGCATTATGGCCACCAGGTCAATGATGCTGTAGACGTCTTTAACATAAGACAATCTGTTGGGGGCGCCATAAAACCTCAGCAAATACTCAATGATGAAGGCGGCAACGATCAGTATCTCCAACCTCCAGAGCAAGTCTTTCAGGTCGCTTGGCAAGCTGTAAGTATTCATCACAAAGATGGCTACGAGCAAAAGGTTGAGAAAGATGATCGTCAAGTCTATCGCTTTTCCCAGAGGCGTCCGAAAATCGATCATGTAGAATTGCACAACCTCTCGGAAGGTCCTGGATCGTTGATACTTGGTTTTCCATGGTATTTTCCATGGTAAGGTCAGCAGGCAGGACATCAGTCGGATTATTTTTTCATTCCAGAGATAAAGTAGTTTCATGTCTCCTTCACGTGCCTGATCTCCACAGCCACGCCCCTGCTCGATGCCACCATCTCCCACCCCGACATCCTGGCCCGGCCAAGGCCAAAGGCCCGCGGACCACGAATTATCACCTCGTCACCAGGTCTGATCTGCTCGTCTGCGCCAATGACGCCTGGCGCGAGCAATGAGCCCTTGGGCACGAAGTCGCCTATGCTCACGATGTACTTGCCAAGGACCTCCAGCCTCTTTGCGCCTTCAAGCGACAGGGCGAGTGAACCGTTTGCGGTCAGCATGGCCAAAGGCTTCTTATTTTCATCCTGCAGTTCCCGGCCCCTGACCTGAACCTTTCCTGCCAGCAGGACATCTCCTGCGCCCTGCCCAAAGTAGTAGTCCGCAGTTGCACTGTAGCGCAGCAGCCTTGGATCTTTCAGGCGTACAGCATCGCAGCATGCCATTGCAACGGCCTCAGAGAGCCTCGAGAGCTCAAGGCCACTGGTACCTCCTCCAGTGTAGATCGCGTCGATGCCAAGCCCCTTCACAGCCTCCTCCAGCTCTCCTTGCAGGTGGGCGACGATTCTGGTGTATTTGTTCTTCTCCAGGTAAGCGCACAGGCGGCTTTGAAGCCACGCGCGCTCCTCCAGATCCCAGCGGCCTGTTACGGGAATGTCGTAGCTGGCGGCGGGATAGACCCCCTCCAGTTCGCGAGGCACCAGCGCCAGGGGGGATGTCAAGATCACCTCATGCAGATATCGGCGGCGCGAGCCTATGGCCTCTGCGAAGAGCCGATGCGATCGGGACTGAGAATAGGGTTTTTTAGCGGAGCATGGCAACAGCAGCAAAACATCGCTTTGCGGGGCTTTGTACCTCAATGTAACCCTTTCTGCAAAGCGGGTGACCTCTGATCGCCTCAGCGACTCTGCAGTGTTGGCATAAAAAATGCTGTGTCTGTATTGCGGCGTCCTCTTCTCAAGGTACTGATGTTCCTCGTCCAGCAACCGCAGGCAAGCGGTTAGGTTGGGTGCCACTCTAACCTGGCGCTCTATGTACTCGCGCACCATCTCGGACCTGATCGCCTCTCTCACTGTCAGAAGCTCCTCTTCCAGCTTCATGAGATTGTGGGCAACGAGCTGCAAATGATCATCTCGCCTCTGGGAAAGAATGCGGCAGTGCTCGCAGCAGCATGGTAGTTCATTCAGCTCGCCGATGTTCCACACGCCATCACGGGTGTGGTAGCGTCCCAAGAGGCCGTCTGCTACAACTCTTGTTGAGTCCAGCAGATCGACCCCAAGATAGACGAGAAATGCCAGGTTGGCGGGAGTGGCCAGTGCAGGGGCATAAAGGGCCGTATCAGGCGGCGTGAGATCTCTTGCGCCCACGACTGCGCTCACAAGATCTCTGGGGTTTTTCAGGCATCCTGCCGATGCCAGCACATAAACGTCTGCGGCCTCCGGCGCTTGTGTGGCGAATGGCCAGATCACCACGCCTTTGGGCCCGTCGATCTGCATGGACGGCAGTTTTACTGCAGGCGCAAAGTGGAGGACTGCAGGGGCATAGGGCATTATCGCCAGCCTCTTCTGGCCTATAAGCGCTTCTGCAGATTGCATGGCATCTTCGACTGATGCATATCGGAATATGCTTCCTGCAGAAACTAAATCGTCTTTGGTTATCAATGCGGGCGTGCTGATCTGCCTTTCCAACAGCAGCTTTCCCATGCGCGCAGGTCCATCGCGCCTTAAAACCTCGAAGTACTTGGTCATCATTCACCTAAATGCCTTGCTGCGGGTGCATCAGTTTAATGGTGAAACTGGCATTGGGATTTGCCTCAATCAGCCGCTTTGTGTTTTTTTCAGCCTGCTGCCATGCTGCCTCATCAGGCTCTTTTGGAACTTCCGCATTGAAGGGATATGTCTCCGAAAGCTCAGCAGGATAAGGACCGAAGGGGGGCTTGAAGTGCAGCACATGATCGTATCCAGACACATCCGCCTCATGATCGTCGGTGATCAGTACGTTTCCGTACAGTGAGAAACGATCGATTCGGCGCGAGAAGCGGATTATCTCAGGCCTGGAGGCGGACTGGGGGCTCAGGTAGAATAAAGTTGACTTTGTTGAGGTATCCAGGCGCTCAAGCCACTCAGTCTCTGCACAGAGCCTCTTGTAGCCGTCGAGCATGCGCGGGTGCGACCTGCACCTGCTCTCCAGGAGCTCCCAGAGAGATCCCTCGTGGATGCACTGCTTGACCTGTTCCATCTCCTGCAGTGAGATGTAGAGGTTGTGCATGGCCAAGAGCTTGATCTTCTGCGGGCTTTCCATCAGCTCTTTTTGGGTGTGTGCATGGCAGACTGGACAGGAGCATGGAAGATAGTTCATCTCCTCCAGCTTCCATGTCCCGAGGACTGTCAGGTATCTTCCCTGGCGGGCATAGAGCGCGTAAGCGGCCGAATCGAAGAGATCACAGCCCATGGCCGCAGCCAGGGCAAACACCATTGGATGCCCAGCACCAAAAAGATGCACAGGAGCTCCCGATCCCAGTCCCTTCTTGGCGGCTGTCACGACCTCCACCAGGTCTTTGAACCTGTACGCCTCCATAAGCGGAACTACGCCTCCCACAGGATAGACATCGAACCCTTTGTCTCTCAAAAACCTGGCAGCTCTATGCCTCAGATCCGGATATGTCGAACCCTGGATGGGACCTGCCAGAAGGGCAGGCCTGTCCTGTGCGGCTGCCTCTTCAAGCCGTTTTTCTGTCTCCAAAAGCTCCAATTCCGCTCGATCCGCAGAGACGTCGGGGGGAGTGGGAATGTCCAGGGGCACACAAATGTCTGATTGGATGGCAAATTGAAAATTCAGGATCTCCAAAGGCTTGACTTCAACAGATCCGTAAACTGATAATTGAAAGGCACCTGAGTCCGTCATGATCGGCCCATCAAATCCCAGAAGATCATGCAGACCGGTCTTCAGTGCATGGGCTTTGAGCAGTGCATCCTGGTGAATGATGTAGCTGTTTGTGATGATGATCTTTGCGCCCATAAGAGCCAGCTCTTTGGGTGGGATGATATATTGATGAGGGTTGACCACGGGCATTAGCCCGGGCGTCTCGATGGTGCCGTGTGGGGTGGTAAGTCGGCCGATCCTTCCGGCCAGGTCTTTATGCAGTATCTCGAAACGGTCGGGCATGAGAGGCACTGCATCGATAAGGAATAAATAGGTTGGGACAGATCATGGCAGAGAATGCTTAACTGAATATAAAGGGATGTATTAATATGAAAACGATAGTTGCTTTGGTAGCATTAACCTGCCTTTTTGGCGTTACTGCTGCTCAGACCATGTTCACTGGAGAAGGTTATAGCTCAAGCCAGTTGGCTTTTTACACTGCGCCAAGTTCTTCGACCTTTGAGCCCAATGTACAGACTTATTGGCAAAATTACATCACAGGCGCACAGAACGCGACTACTAGCAGTGTTATGTCAAACATGGCCATCTGGATGAACACCTTCCCTCTGAGGTTCAACACACCTGTCGCGCTCACGGGCACAAGCTTTTATGCCAATCCAGTCGTTCCGTCTCTCAGCACTTCTGAGCTGAATAGCCAGTCTCTGACCAGGGACGTCAATACAAAATTCAGCATCTATGAGACCAGATCTTACATACCTTTAAACAGCAGTATATCCGTATCGAAGAGCAGCGGCGTGCCAGGCAATGATGCCAGCGGACAGATAATGTCCCAAAACATCATGTCACTCTTTAACGTCTAAAAAATTGGGACCATTGCCTCTTTCTCTTTCAGAGGCTATTTACTTTCTTTTTCTTTCCTGGACGGTGTAAGGCAAAAGTCCACCTGCCAGGAGGATCGCCCTCTGACGTTTTGAAAGGTCCATATTCAGTATCATCTCCCGGCCCATGGTCTGGGCAATTGCCTCATCACTGCCTTTCTCCAGCACCATCCGGATGTCAGGTATTGCAATATTTGCGCCAGCGTGCAAGATGTCATAGTCCTTTTCATTCGAAAAGCTGAAGGGAACGATGCCGAAATTGACCAAATTGGCTGCATGAATTCTCTCAATAGACTTTGCGATTACAGCTTTCACACCCAGGTACATGGGACAAAGAGCGGCGTGTTCACGCGATGATCCCTGGCCGTAGCTCAATCCGGCCACGATGATGTTATGGATGCCACTGTCTCGCATAGAGGTGGCTCGAGCGGCAAAGTCCTTGTCCAAAGGTTCAAAGACGAACAGAGAGTACTTGGGAACATTTGACCTGTACTTTAGCCTGGATCCGGCGGGCATGATGTGGTCTGTGGTCACCATGTCCCCTACCTTGATGGTGACTGTGCCTTTTATCTTTGCAGGCATGGGTGCGTTGACGGGAGGCTCTCCGATGTTGGGACCGCGGGTGATCTTTATGCTTGCTCTCTCTTTCGGCGGCAGAGGACGGATGATCATGCTGTCATCAATCTCGAAGTGGTCAGGCATCTCGATTCTCGGAAAATTCATACCCAGGCTTCTGGGGTCCGTCAATTTGCCTGTGAGAGCAGCCGCAGCAGCTACAGTGGGGCTGGTGAGGTAAACATTAGCGCTTGGTGTGCCGGATCTGCCTTTGAAGTTGCGGTTGCTGGTGCGCACAGACACTGAGTCGGTGCGCGGGGACATGCTGTTACCTATGCAAAAGCCGCAGGCAGACTCCAGGATCCTTGCTCCGAATGAGATCAGGTCGCTAAGGGCACCATTTCTAGCAATGGTATTGAGCACTTGTCGGGAGCCGGGCGCGATGCCCAAAGAGACGCCCTCTGGCAGGTTTTTGCCTTTTACCATTGCTGCGACGGTCATGAGGTCCACATAAGATGAGTTTGTGCAGGAGCCTATCATCACCTGGTCTACTGGCAGGCCGAGGTCTTTGACCGCAACCACATTGCCAGGGCTATGGGGTGCGGCGGCAAGCGGCTCGATATTGGAAAGGTCTATCTCAAGGGTGCGGTCATATTCAGCATCTTTGTCTGCAGACATTGCAATCCACTGCTCACCTCTGCCCTGAGCCTCCAGAAACTTCCTGGTCTGAAGGTCGCTTGGAAAGATGGATGTCGTAACCCCAGTTTCTGCACCCATATTGGTGATGGTTGCTCTCTCAGGAACTGTGAGATTATTTATGCCTTCTCCGGTGTATTCGCAAACGCAGCCAACATTTCCTTTCGTCGTCAGGTGCCTCAGTACCTCCAGGACAACGTCCTTGGCTGTCACCCAAGGCTGAAGCTCGCCTGTAAGGTGGACGTTGATCACGCGCGGCGCATTCAGATAATAGGAGCCTCCTCCCATGGCTACAGCCACGTCAAGGCCACCTGCTCCAATGGCTATGCAGCCAACTCCTCCGGCGGTAGGCGTATGACTGTCCGAGCCCAGCAAGGTCTTGCCGGGTCGTGCAAACCTTTCCAGATGTACCTGGTGGCAAATGCCATTTCCAGGGCGCGAGAAGTAAATGCCATATCTCTTCGCGATGGATTCCAAGTAGGCGTGATCGTCTGCGTTTTCGAAGCCTACCTGGATGGTGTTGTGATCCACATAGCTCACGGAAAGCTCTGTTGCGATATCGGATAGGCCCATGGACTCAAACTGTAGATAGGCCATGGTGCCGGTTGCATCCTGGGTTAGCGTCTGGTCAATCTTTATGCCAATCTCATTTCCAGGATCGTAGGTACCGTCTACGAGATGCTCTCTCAGGATCTTCTCCGTTAGGGTTTTGCCCATAAAAGACCTCCAGCAGACATCATAATCTTGATCGGTGGGCTGTGATGATATTAATAGCCGACGATCAGATTAACGCGAGCAAAAAGGTTATATACGACGGAGTTATTGGATGGGTTCGGCCCTGCCTAAAAGGTGAGGCAATAGGTCCCATAGATAGTGATTCTAAGGGCCTTGAGAAGACATCATGCCCATAGAGTATGGCTTTGGATTTGTCTCTCTTCCGAAGTTCGGAAGATAGGCGAAACAATTAAATACTGAGGATGATTACCTTAATGGGCCGATTTGGCGTCGCAACAGAAAGGCTACGATCCTGAATAAGTGATGGATTGCGTTCCAGGTTGCGATATAGAT